>JAFMCM010000037.1 GCA_017857755.1 Methylophilaceae bacterium
CCTGTTATATCTTTAGGGGACTCTTTTAATATATCGTCAACGAGTTCAAACGTAATTGTAAACAAAGGGTCAGTCCAGCTATTCCAATAAGCATCTTCAAACTCATTAGTTCCTTTATCAATTTTTCTGCCTACCAAAACATTAACACTTTTATTATCTATTTGTATTTCTTTCCATTCGTATAGTGAGGTAGGCTCAAGTTCACCAATACTTTTGTAAGCGTCTTCCGCACTATTATCTTCAAAATAAATAATGTCGCCATAAGTTTTAGCACTAGAGTCGTTAATATTAATTAAAGGCACGCCGTCTTTAACATGTAGTTTTGCATTAAAACTGATTCCTTTTTTTATTTTTTGTATATATGGCTTTAATCTTAAAAAGGCAATATCACCATGTTTAAAAATACCGTAAGCGAAAAATGGTAATTTTATATTGTCTGGTTGTCCCAATACTTTGATTTCAGTGCTTTCAGCTTGAATATATAATTCCTATGTACTTGCCACAATTCTATTTTGAGGAGAGCGTTATGCTTTATGTAGCTATTGCTTTATTACTATACATAGCAGTCATACTAACTATTTTTTTAGACGACTTAAAGCATATTTCGCGTCATATAGTTGAAATGAAAATTTCTGTGAGCGATTTAATAAAACAAAACCACAAAAACAATTCAGAAATTATCAATAAAATCGAAGAAAAAATAATTATGCCATTGAAGATAAACTTACAAACATTGATAGAAATTTGGATACTGTAAAAGAGCATTTAGATGTTATTAAAAACAAGAATTAATAAGTTTTTTTGCTGAGTAATAAATATCTATATGCGCATATCAGAAATCACCATAAAGCCAATCAAACCGCTTGCACCACAACAGTCACGTATTAATGCTTTAAAACAGCAAAAAGAGCGTGCATCAACACAGCTAAAAACTGAACGAGAACGGCAACAACGATTAAAAGCTACGCAAGCAATACAGAAAAATACTCAAGTGCTGGCTAAATTAAATAATCACTAATAATCAGAAATTATTGGTAGTAAATTGTGTGTTTTTTGAAAGCACAGACAATGACACTTGATAGATACATTAGAATTAAAGAACTTGCTATGATGTTAGGTATTAGTAAACAAACGATTTATAGACTTATTGCACAAGGTAAATTTCCTCAACAAATAAAGTTAACAGAAAGAACTAGTGTGTGGCGATTAAGCACTATTGAGCAGTGGATAAAAAACAACCAGTAAGCGATTGTCTATGAGTTTTCATTTTTTTGCATTCTGCTCAGGGACTAGCCGAGGGATTAATATCACCGTATAATAGTCGCTTGATTGAAAGATCAAACGCCTTGGGGTGGCTTATTTGCCTGAGATCTCTTTTTTAGAGGGACCCAATGAACCTGATCCAGTTAATACTGGCGTAGGGACAGGCAGAGCATGATTACGATAGCAAACAGATTGTTGAGGTTTTCGCTGTTTTTGAGCCTAGTCTTTCCAATTCACTTCTACTGCATATCTCTCCTGTCCTTTTTATGATTTATCTATAGAAAGGATATGTTTTGAAACCGATTACTAAGCGTTTATCGCTAATTGGCTTTTTACTGACCAACCCATTAAGCAATGCTGCTTTTGCAGCTGATGCTTTAAAATTATCGCTTGATGATGTGATTGTGAGTGCAGATTTTCGCGCTTCTAAGGCAGCAGAAACGCCTGTTAGCTTAACTGAAATTGATCAAGAAACCATTGAAGCGCGCGGCGCGCAACATTTAGAAGAGTTGTTAAATCTTGCGCCAAACGTGAATGCTTCTAGTGGGGCATCACGTAGCCGTTTTTTCCAAATCCGCGGTATGGGTATCCGTAGCCAATATAACAGTCCGATTAATCCTTCTGTTGGCTTGATTATTGATGGTATTGACTTTAGCCGTATTGGTGGTGCTGCTACGCTATTTGATATTGATTCTGTTGAGGTGTTACGCGGCCCACAAGGCACTAAGTTTGGCCCTAATGCTATTGCTGGTGTGATTAACATGCGTAGTGCTGAACCCACAAAAGAATTAGAAATGCGCGTCCAAACTGGCTTAGGTGAGTACAACACTAGGAACTTTGGTGCAGTAGTGAGTGGCACGATTGTTGAAAACCAATTACTTGGCCGCGCTTCACTGTATAGCCATCAATCAGATGGTTATATGCGTAACTCGACTTTGAATAGAGATGATACGCAGCAGCAGGATGAGTTAACTTTTCGGAGTAAATTTAAGTTATTTGCAACGGAAGATTTAACGTTTGATTTTACTTTTATGCATTTGGATATCAATAATGGTTATGATGCATTTACCTTGAATAATAGTCGAAACAGCAAAGCTGATGAGCCTGGTGTAGACAATCAAAATACCAATGCATTTGGTGTTAAGGCTAATTGGCAGCTGTCGGATGCGGTCATCGTGCAATCTGAGATGACTTATCTTAATTCTGCTTCTATGTATAGTTTTGATGGTGATTGGTCACAAGGGCTGACACTTGGTTGGCGCGGTGGCGAGAAGTACAAACGGGACCGGGATAATTACTCGTTTGAAGTGCGTGCATTATCAGATAACGCAGGCCGTATTTTTAATGGCTCTACCGATTGGGTAATCGGCGCTTACCATTTTAATCAAGATGAAAAATTTAACTCTTTCGTTGATTATGGCTATGGTTTAACACAGGTTGATGGCGATTACACGACGAAAAACACGGCTGTATTTGGTCAACTAGACAGCCATTTAACCGATAAATTAACCTTTGTTACTGGCGGGCGGATTGAGTATTTTGAAGCGCAATATAAGGATGCAGGTATCGTTAGAGCTGCCGCTAGTAGCTTAAAAACCAGTGTCAATGAGGTACTTTACGGCGCTAAATTAGGCTTAAACTATCAAGCTAATAAAGATCAGCTAATTTACACTTCGCTAACTCGCGGCTATAAACCAGGCGGTATCAACGATGACAATCGGATTGCAGCTAATGCTCGAGAGTTTAATACTGAATTTATGTGGAATCTTGAGACTGGTTTGAAGTCTGCTTGGTTAGATGGTCGGTTGATGACCAATTTGGCCGCTTTTTATGCAAAACGAAAAGATGCACAAACTAAGAGCTCTACTCAAGCTGCGGGTGGACCAAGCTTTATCGAGTTTACTGCTAATGCAGCCGAAGCAACACACATGGGTATTGAAGCGAGTCTGGACTGGTTCTTAACAGACCAATTCCGTGTCATTGGTTCACTTGGCTTACTTGATACGAAGTTTGATGATTATACAAATCCAGACCCCAATGCTTTTAGTCCCAAAGGTCGTGATGTGGCGAATGCACCGTCTTATCAATTTAACTTAGGAACTGAGTGGTTTGCTACACCTCAATGGACATTTCGTGCCAATGTTGAAGGTAAAGATGCTTTTTACTTTTCTGATAGTCATGATTTTAAATCTACGGCTTATGCCTTAGTGAACACCAGTATTGATTACACAGTTAAACATTGGAAAACAACCTTCTGGGTGCGGAATCTGTTTGATAAAGACTATGCAACACGCGGTTTTTATTTCGACCAAGGCTTCGGCACTCAAGGTTATCAGCAGTTTGGCGACCCACGTGTTGGCGGCGTTACCGTCACTTACGATTATTAATTGTTAACCAAAGCGGGTGAACATACCCGCACTTATTATTATTTAAGGAGTCATGACATGCGCATTTCTTTAGACATCAGCCTCTATCCTTTAACTGAGGATTATATTGAGCCAATTTTAGCCTTTATTCTGCAATTAGAAGGTAATGAAAAATTAATCGTTAAACGCAATAGTTTAAGCACGCAAGTGTTTGGCGAATATCGTGATGTGATGGATTGTATTGATCGCGAAATGGAAGCAGTTTTTGCGGTGTTACCACATAGTGTGTTTGCGATGAAGTTTATTGGCACAGACCGTGCCGACGTTGTAGACGTATAGATATGGCAAGCACAACGCTCAACACCATCATGAGTGGTTTTGCTCAGATGTCTAGCTGGGAAATCACTGCGGCCTTAATGGGTGTGATGTATATTCTGCTGGCAGCAAAACCGTCGCAGTGGTGTTGGCCGTTTGCTTTTTTGAGTACGGTAATTTATACCGTCTTGTTTTGGGAAGGTCAGCTGCCCATGCAAGCTCTGCTTAATTTCTACTATATCGGCATGGCGCTTTATGGCTATTGGCTATGGCGTCAACATGGCAAAACTGAAGACGCTTTAGCCATCACGAGCTGGGGTTGGGTTAACAATCTTGGCTTTATTGCTGTTGGTCTGATTATTAGCGCTATCGTCACTGATTATTTAAGCTCATCTGGCCAGTCCCAAAGTCCAGCACTCGATGCTTACACCACAGTTTTTGCTGTGATGAACACTTGGTTAATGGCGAAAAAGATTTTACAAAATTGGCTTTACTGGGTGATGATTGACGCTGTCGCCGTCGTGCTTTATGTGCAAACCAGCTATTACGCCACAGCCGCATTGTTTGTGTTGAATACGATTTTAGCGATTGCAGGTTACATCAGTTGGGTTAAGCAACATCAACAGCAAATGATTTAAGCTTGTTTGCTGTTATTGTCATCGGCTCTGCATCCATTGTGCTAGATTGGTCTCACCCAATATCTGCATTAAAAACAACAATAATTGATAGCAGGACTTTTGTACTGAGTCATCAGGCCAGTAATGGCATTCTGTATACCTCGCTTTAAATAATGCGTATTGAGATGGCGTTAAAATATACGCTAATAAAATTAAATCCAAGGTACGCGGTGCAATCACAAACGCATCTAAATCAATCAACGCTAAGGTTTCTTGCGCCTTGTCGAGCCGTATAAATTGATCCCAGCGCAAATCTAACATCATGGGCACAAATTCGGTTTCTTGCACCGCGCTTGCCTGCGCCAATGCATGCGCTAATAAAGCCTGAGGAATCGCAACCTTACTTTTTGCTGCTAATGCAGACAAGCTTGCGTGCAAGCGTCCGCCCCACTCATTCGCCTGGTAGCTTGGCTTATGCAAATTACCCCAAGTTGACTGCGTCTGTTGGTGCAAACACGCAATATGTTGTGCCAATTGAATCACCATCGTTTCTGTTACTGGTGCCGTCGTGAGCGCTTCACCTGCAATCAATCGCGTGCAGACAAACTGATGCTCAAACGAGCGACGACTGGCGACTACAAAGTCTGGCACCATATACAGGCCATGCTGGGTGAGTAATTGATGTGTGTGATGAATCTGCGTCAACGACTTTGGAAAATCAGCCCCAAACAAATGATTGGCTACTTGCCAGAAGCTTGATTTTGCCACTACTAAATCATCACAAATCTTCAACACCATACTGCCATCAACAGTATCGCAGTGAAAAACCTGATGTGTACTATCGCTGAATTGACGCGCTAACGCAGTTGGCGCGCTTATTAAGCGCGGTAAGTCTGCTTGCTCAAGTCTGGTCAGGATTGGATAAAGGTACATGACTTATCGTTTGTAAGATGAAATTGACTTAATTTTGTTGATTGGTTTGAAATTGAATAAGCCTATTATACAAGGCTATATTGATGATATGGTTGCTCAGATGACACAATCCACATATGGGGGCATACCGTTGATGGTAACAAAAGATTATTTGCTTTATTTCTATATTTGTGGAAATATAGAAGTTATGGACATCAGCACAGCTATATTACAACTTTCATCGATTGCGCAAGAAGCGCGATTACAGATATTTAGGCTTTTGGTGCAAGCGGGAGAAGTCGGCTTATCCGCTGGCGGAATTAGCGAAACGCTACAAGTTCCAGCAAGCACTTTATCGTTTCATCTAAAAGCGTTAAATCATGCGGGCTTGATTCACGCCAGACAGGAAAGTCGTTTTATTTATTACTCGGCCAACTATGCTGCAATGAATGATTTACTCGCTTATTTAACACAAAACTGTTGTGTCGGTGGCGCAACTGAAGCCTGCTTAACCGACGTTGCTTGTTGTCATTAATCTTTAACTCATTGGGAGACCATCATGAAAAGAATGCATTTACATATTGCAGTTGCTGATTTAGAAACCAGTATTGGTTTTTATAGCCATTTATTTGGCGTAGCACCGACTATCACCCATTCAGATTATGCTAAGTGGATGTTAGATGATCCATTGGTGAATTTTGCGATTAGCCAGCGTGGCACAAAAACTGGTTTGGATCATATTGGGATTCAAGTGGAAAGTGAGCGCGAATTGGCCGAAATTAAAACACGCTTAGATGCAGCAGAGCTCGCTATGGTATCGCAAGAAGGTACCAGTTGTTGTTATGCTCAATCGAATAAACATTGGGTACAAGACCCAAGCGGTATTGCATGGGAAACCTATCATACGCTAGCTAGCATACCGACATTTAATGATAGTGAAATGCTTAATGAGACCGAAAGCGCGTGCTGCGCACCCAAGGCGCAAACGGTTCAAGTCATGCCAAAATCAAAAGGTTGCTGTTAATGCAGGTATTGTTTTTATGTACTGGTAATTCTTGCCGCTCTATTTTAGCTGAAGCAACCTTTAATGCCTTAGCACCCGCAGGCATGCGTGGCATGAGTGCGGGTAGCCAACCAAAAGGTAACATCCATCCGCGTTCAATTGCTTTACTGAACCGAGAGGGTATTCAGACCGAAGGTTATTACAGCAAATCTTGGGACAATTTACCCACGACACCCGACATTGTCATTAGCGTTTGTGGTCATGCGGCCAATGAAACCTGCCCTGTGTATTTAGGTAAAGCCATCAGAGCACATTGGGGTGTAGAGGATCCAGACGCTGTGCATGGTAGTGATGACGTCATCGAGGCCAGCTTTATGCATGCTTATACTGTTTTACGTCGACGCATTGAAGCATTTTTAGCGCTAGATGCCGAAGTGCTAGCCGATCATATTCAGCTCAAGAAGGCTCTGGACGCGATTGGATTAATCAACTAAATTGGGCCGTTAATGGGTCACTATTCGCTAGTTTTAGCGGATACGTACCCATCTAAAGACGCAAGTACTTGAACACTTTTTTCTCTAACAAAGTCACTTGGCAGCTGTAAATCTGGCACAACAATCACTTTTAATCCTGCGGCAATAGCGGCGCGCGCGCCAGTCTCACTGTCCTCAAATGCAATACAAGCATCGACTGCGACACCAAGTCGCTCAGCCGCCAGCCAGTATATGTCTGGGCTAGGTTTACCCTTAGCGACCTCTTGTCCACTGGTGATACTAGCAAAGTAATCTAAGACGCCAACATGGCTTAATCGATGTTGTATATGCGAAATCGGGGAGGAAGAAGCCACCCCACAAATAACATTGTTGGCTTGAAAATGCTGTAATAAAGTAAGCGCACCTGGCTTGAGCGGAAAGACATAATTGCGTTGCTTTAGTATGGCATCCACACCTTCAGCCACTTGGCTTAACTGCTCAACGCCATTTAATTGCACCGCCATCAAACGGCTTGCATCCGTTGATGGCCGACCAATCAACGCGACAAACTCTGCTTGTGTATAAGTAATGCCGATGGCTTTTGCCGCTTGAATACAGGCTTGCATGATGATGCGCTCAGAATCAATCAGCAATCCATCCATATCAAATATAGCCGCTTTTATCTCTGATTTAGTTGCCAATCTGTTCCCTATTCTGCTTCAGTGATTGAGAGTACTGTTACTGACAGCACCAGCATAAAAAAGACTTTACCACAGCCTACATTCGTCCGCTCGCCAGCAGGCTAACATTTCAATCTTGAGCTTAGTTGTTGGATCGATTGGACAAATGCGGCGCGGTTGATACAGCACCATTTATTACTGATGATGGCAAAAAGATCAATTGCTCATGATGCTGATTTAAACGGCACACGCTCTTCTAATTCTGAGGTATAGGCAGCAACACCAGCAGCCTCTCTAGCTAAAAAGTCTTGAATGGCCAGTTCAAAATCAGGGTGTGCAATCCGATGATAAGAGCACGTGGGACGCGGCGTAAACCCGCGTGCCAATTTATGTTCACCTTGAGCACCGCCTTCGAAGTATTGAATATTTTCTGCAATACAGAATTGTTGCGCTTGGTAATAACACAACTCAAAGTGCAATCCTGACACAAATTGTGTGGCACCCCAATAACGACCGTATAATGTATTTTCATCGTAAAAACTAAGCGTGCTCGCTATTTTCTCACCCGCGATTTCCGCCACAATAAGCAAGATCTGTTGCGGCATGGCATGACCAATGGCATCAAAAAATGCACGTGTTAAATACGGCGTAGAACGATGCTCTTGATAGGTCATACAATAGCACTGGTAAAAAAAGTCCCAGTCTGCTTGAGTGGCATCTGCGCCCTTAATCAAACGACAACTAACGCCAGCTTGCGCGACTTTTTTACGTTCTTGATGGATTTTCTTGCGTTTATTGTGGCTGAGCGTTTGTAAGAAAGACTCAAATGATGGGTAATTCGCATTCTCCCATCTAAACTGAACACCATTGCGTTTCATCCAACCAGCTTCAGCTAACAATGAAGCATCGGGCTCATCTGGAAATAACACATGCGCACTAGAAAGCCCATGTGTTTGCATGATTGATCCTAACGCATCAATCAGCAATCGTTTTGTTCCAAGCTGGTCAGCGAGCAGACGCGCACTTGTAATAGGCGAAAATGGAATCGCAGCCAGCAATTTTGGATAGTAATTGATGCCGTTTTGTTGATACGCATCCGCCCACGCCCAGTCGAACACATACTCCCCATAGGAGTGAGTTTTAATATATAACGGCACAGCACCAATTAAAACGTCCTGTTGCTCAATCACAATGATACATGGCGTCCAACCAGTCCCATCGCCAACGGAGCGGGAGCTTTCTAATGCGCTCAAAAACGCATGACTAAGCAGCGGCATCCCAGCAGTGAGCGCGTTCCATTGGTCTGCCACAACGGCTTTAATCGAACCGATAATTTGAACAGTTTGAGCTGAGTCATCCATAATTTTACTTTAGCGCAAATGATTGAAAAAAATTAAAAACCAAAAGGCGGATAAGAAATCAGGACGATGTGTATAGATGATTGATAAAAAAGAATGGATAAAACACGAAGAATGTTAACGTAAAGTTAACTGGGGTTGTTTCCAGTAGTTGATGCTTGCTTCGTATCATGAGGCTGACTGGCTTTTTGTATGATTTGCGCTTCCGCTTCTTTAATGCGTTTGGCTTCTATTTTTGCTTCTGCGCTTCTATGTCTTTCTCGCCATTTGGCTTGCGCCAACTCAAGTTCATCAAAGGTAATCACACTGTCCTGGTCCACATCAACAGCGCTAAAGTGACGCGCAATTTGTGGTAAGCATTGCGTTACCTCTTGACGATCGAGCGAGTCATCCAAATCAATATTACATTGGGCAAAACGCTCCTTAAGACTATCCCGCATTGCCTGACGCTGACGCTTAATTTTGATATGTTCTGGATCGTTATTTCTGGCAAAATCTGTAAGGGCTTTGCGCAATCTCGCTCTATCTTCGGGACTAAAATTATATTCTAGCGTTTTCTCTAGCCCATAAGGCACATCGTAGGCTTCATCTGAAGGGGTGTTTTCTACAACATCGGTCACACCTGAAGGCGTGCCATTATCAGCAAGTGATGGAAATGCAAATGACGCACCCAGCACCATCAGTAAGGAAAACTGTGACCAAAAAAAAGCTTTATTTGTCAGCATATATTGTTTATAACTCCACACTAAAGCAGCTACCTTTCAGAAAGCGGATGAGTATAATGAATTAAGATTGTAAGTGGATTGTTTCATATCATCGTGGAATTGTAAAAAATTGTAACCTCAATTTTCCTTGTAATCCCCATATATTATTCGGCATTGAGTTTAAATAAAAGTTCGGCTAATTCTAGATTTATATTGCGCGAACACCTATACTTAACAACTGAAAGTTAGAATGTTTAATATAGCGCATTTCAACAGCAAGATAAACAAAATAAAATGCATTTTAACCCTTAAAACCAACAACAAAACCTCAATATAAAAGAGCGACAAACATGGCCGATAGCAAAAAAATATTAATGGTTGATGACGATTTACGCATGCGTGAATTGTTACAACGCTACCTGACTGAGCAAGGCTTTGATATCAAAACTGTCTCTGACTCTAAAGAGATGGATGCGGTATTGGAAACTGAGCAGTTTGATTTATTGGTATTAGATTTAATGTTGCCTGGCGAAGACGGTCTTGCCATTTGCAGGCGCCTACGCGCGAACGATATGATTACACCCATTATTATGCTAACCGCACGTGGTGATGAAGTAGACCGTATTATTGGTCTAGAAATGGGGGCAGATGATTACTTGCCAAAGCCATTCAATCCGCGTGAATTGTTGGCGCGTATCAATGCAGTAATGCGTCGTCATGAACAAAGCCCTCAATCGAATCATGCTCCTTCACAGGAAACCTTTCAGTTTGGTGATTTTATTTTTGATGCGTCAAATCGCAGCTTAAACAAATCAGGAGAGAACATCACCATTACCAGTGGCGAGTTTGCGCTGTTAAAAGTATTCACCGAGCATCCAAGACAGCCGCTTTCACGTGACCGATTAATGCAGTTGGCGCGTGGCCGGGAGCTGGATGTTTTTGACCGCAGCATCGATGTTCAAGTGTCTCGTTTACGTCGCCTCATAGAACCCAATCCCGCACAACCTCGTTTTTTAAAAACCATGTGGGGGTTTGGTTATGTCTTTATTCCTGATGGTGAAGCGAACGATTAATCAGGTCACTTTATTTCTTACAGCAAAGCAATAAGCCACTTACTTGAGACTACTTCCTCGCACAATTTTAGCTAGACTAATGTTGCTAATTGCCATTTTATTGGCCATTAGCATTTATGGTTCGTTAAAAATATTTGATTATTTTGACCGTGAACCTCGTGCAGAAATGGCAGCGCTTCAAGCCGTTACCATTGTGAACTATACACGCGCCTCTCTGATTGCATCCCATGAAAACAGGAGAAATGCTTTGCTTTCCGAGTTATCTGGCAGAGAAGGCGTACGCGTTTATGCGGCTGATTTTATGGAGGAAATTGAGCCACTGCCAAATGACCCATTTGTTCAACTGATTGCAAAAAAAATCCGCCAGCGATTGGGTGAAGAAACAATCATTAGTGTCAATCATTACGATATTCCAGGCTTGTGGATTAGTTTCAATGTTGAGCTGGATGACTTTTGGGTGGTTATTCCTAAGATTCAAGTTGATCGCCCTTTTCCATTACATTGGCTGGGCTGGGCTGCTTTGATTGGCCTTTTATCTCTGATAGGCGCTTATATTACGGCTGCTCGTATTAATCGACCACTCAATTTACTTGCTTCTGCGGCAGATAAGTTGCGTAATGGCGAACCTGCACCCAAGTTGCCTGAAGACAGTTTGGATGAGTTACGCGAGGTTAATCAAACCTTTAACGAAATGGCCGATGCTTTAGTACGTCTAGATAGCGAACGCACATTATTGCTAGCTGGTGTTTCACATGATATCCGCACCCCATTGGCTCGTTTACGCTTGGCTGTTGAGATGTTGTCAGAACAAGAGTCCGTGCTAATGAAAGAAGGCATGATTGATGATATTGCAGATATGGATAACATTATTCACCAATTTTCAGACTTTGTCCGTGGCGTTGAAGGTGAATCAACCAGAATGATGGACATCAATGTGCTTTTAAGCTCCTTGGCCGAACGACAAGCGCGTGCTGGCCGCAAACTGGAAGTCAAGCTTAGTCCAACCTATTTCATTCCACTTCGCCCTTTAGCCATGCAACGCTTACTAGACAATCTCGTTGGGAACGCCTATGCCTATACCAAAGGTGATGTCACCGTTGAAAGCCATATTATGGCTGATAAGATTGTCATTAGCGTCTTAGATCGTGGACCAGGCATTCCTGCTGAACATGCCCAAAGATTACTAAGACCATTTGAGCGACTAGATAGTGCTCGCACAAAAAATGAAGGTGGTAGCGGCCTAGGTTTAGCCATTTGCAATCGAATTGCCAAGCTACATCAAGGCAGTTTAGAGCTGATTAATCGAGCAGATGGTGGGCTAGAAGCGCGATTATCATTACCGATTCAACAACGTTATTAATCTCAACAACTCCACCAGCTGCTATGCGCCTTTCATAAAAGGCTGCAGCTAATCAACTTCAGTTAGCGCTTGCTGACGCGTGGGTTTTGCCTCCATGCTTGCAAAGCCTAGATAGCGCCATCATTCTGCTGTCGGTACAAACCAATTGAGCCTTTCTCTGAGCTGCACCACCTCACCGATAATCGTTAAACTTGGCGCTTTCAATTGTGCCAATTTAACTTTCTCAGCAATATCTAACAAGGTACCGACAACAACACGTTGCCTTTGAGTTGTCCCTTGTTGAACAATCGCAACAGGCATGGTGGGTAGCATGCCTTTTTGGATCAGTTGTTGACAAATTCCTTCTAAACCAATCAAGCCCATATAAATCACTAAGGTCTGCTTAGGGCGCAGCATGGCTTCCCAATCCAAATCCAATACACCCTCTTTTAAGTGTCCCGTAATAAACAAACAAGCCTGGGCGTAATCGCGATGGGTTAGAGGAATACCAGCATAGCTCGCCACACCACTCGCGGCCGTGATTCCTGGCACAACTTGAAAAGGCACATGATGTTGCATTAAGGTTTCGATTTCTTCCCCGCCGCGACCAAAAATAAACGGATCGCCTCCCTTCAAGCGCAGTACACGTTTACCTTCAAGCGCCAATCTTGCCAACAGTGCATTAATCTCTTCTTGTGGCATGGTATGCTGATCGCGCGCTTTACCAACATAAATCAACTCAGCATCTCGGCGCACCAGCTCCATCACCTCTGGACTGACTAACTTATCGTAAACACAAACATCACACTGTTGCATTAAGCGCAAAGCGCGAAATGTTAACAAATCAGGATCGCCAGGACCTCCACCAACAAGGTAGACTTCTCCATGCTTTACGCCACTATCGGCTTGTTCAATCAATTCCTTTAATAAAACGCGTGCTGCATGCTCTTGCCCTGATAGGACACGTTCAACC
Organism: Methylophilaceae bacterium; assembly: GCA_017857755.1. GTDB lineage: Bacteria > Pseudomonadota > Gammaproteobacteria > Burkholderiales > Methylophilaceae. Next base: position 13,077 of record JAFMCM010000037.1, read on the forward strand.
CAAGGGCCTTGTAGCACACCCTCCCAGAAAATTCGGCGCGCTTGTGTTGTGGCAAATTTATCTTTAACTTGATCACGAAACTCCCCCGCAATACCAGCAATACGCCCATAAGCGGCGGGTAATAATGTTTCAATCTTTGCACGAATATAGCGCGCCAACACTGGTGCATTACCTTCTGATGATACAGCAATCACAATAGGACTACGATCAATAATAGAACCCATGGTAAAGGTGCAAAGTGCTGGTGAGTCAACAACATTAACTGGAATATTTGCTAATTGTGCCGCGACAGAAACCGCCTCATTCACCGCTTCATCGTCTGTTGCAGCAATGACTAAGCGCGCCTTATCAATTTGCGTTGGTTCAAATATGGCATTCAGGTATTGAATCTCCCCTGCATCAATCATCGCTTGTAACTCATGACAAACTTCTGGCGAAACCAAGGTAATCGCTGCATGCGCCTTTAACAACATCATTACTTTTCGGGTTGCCACTTCTCCACCGCCAATCACGACACAATGCTGATTAACGATGTTCATAAAGATAGGGAGTGCTTGCATATCAACTTGATTTCAGTAATTAAGTCCTCACATTTTACCTTGCTAATCAGATTTAGCCTGCTTAAGTTCTAAATTATTCAGCATGATTTACAAAATGCGTAGATGCAACAAATGCGTTAAAATGGGAGACTTAAATAAACCGCAGAAGCCCAATCCTTTGTGACTAAAGACACATCAAAAAAGATATTTGTAAAATCATTCGGCTGTCAAATGAATGAGTATGACTCTTCTCGGATGAAAGATATGCTATCTGCCAGTGACGGTATGGTAGAAACCGATACGCCAGAAGATGCAGACGTCATCTTGCTCAACACTTGTTCGATTCGTGAAAAATCAGAAGAAAAAGTCTTTAGCCACCTGGGCCGATTTATTCCTTTAAAAGAAAAAAATCCTAACTTAGTAATTGGAGTGGGCGGCTGTGTGGCCTCACAAGAAGGCGACAACATCATCAAGCGTGCACCCTATGTCGATCTCGTTTTTGGGCCGCAAACCTTACACCGCCTGCCAGAAATGATTAAGCAACGGCAACAATCGGGTATGTCACAAGTGGATATTAGCTTTCCTGAAGTCGAAAAATTTGACCATTTACCTCCGCCAAAAGTAGAAGGCGCATCAGCTTTTCTTAGCATCATGGAAGGTTGTAGCAAATACTGCAGTTTTTGTGTCGTTCCTTATACCCGTGGTGAAGAAGTTTCACGCCCTTTTGAGGATATCTTAACGGAATCCATACAACTCGCCGAGCAAGGTGTAAAAGAGATTACGCTGCTGGGGCAAAACGTTAATGCTTATCGCGCTGACTATGAAAACATGGAAGCCGACTTAGCTATGTTGATTGAAACCATTGCAGAGATCCCGCAGATCGAACGTATCCGATTCACGACGAGCCACCCCAACGAAATGAGTGAGCGTTTAATTGATTGTTTTGCCCATGTGCCTAAATTAGCCGTCCAACTCCACTTGCCAGTACAAGCAGGTAGTGATCGCATTTTAATGGCCATGAAACGTAATCACACTGTCTTACAATACAAAAGTATTATCCGCAAACTCAAAACAGCGTGTCCGCGGCTAACCATTACATCAGACTTTATTATTGGATTTCCAGGTGAGACGGAAAAAGACTTTCAATCAACTGTTAAATTAATGCAAGAAGTAGGATTTGATTATAGTTTTAGCTTTTTATATAGCCCGCGGCCTGGCACGCCCGCCGCTTTTATTGAAGACAACACACCTCACCAAACCAAACTAGATCGATTAACTGCGTTACAAGCAATAAATAGTGCGCAAGGCGATGCGATTAGCCATGCTATGTTAGGTAGTAGCCAACGCCTTCTTGTCGAAGGTGTTTCAAAAAAAGATCCCAACGAACTGTATGGCAAAACAGACAACAATCGAGTGGTGACCATTGCAAAAGATGAAGCCTTAATCGGTCAGTTCGTCACTGTAAAAATTACTCATACTGATAACCCAAAACGCTTAAAGGGCGAATTAATCTCACGATAACTGCATATGGAAATCACTCTAAAACCCGAAGATAATACTCGCCTTGCTCATCTATGTGGGCCATTGGATGAAAACATCAAGCAAATTGAAACAGCGCTTGATGTTAATATTAATCGGCGCGGCGGCACTTTTAGCATTACTGGCAAGCAAGAAAACATGCGGATGGCGGCCCAGTTAGTTGAAAATTTTTACACGCGGGCCAAAAAACCAATTGAGCTAGAAGATATTCAACTGGGCTTAGTCGAAATTGAAAAACTCAGCCCCGATGAAGTCGATACCAGTGCAGGTATGCCAGTACTAATGACAAGACGTGGC
>JAFMCM010000067.1 GCA_017857755.1 Methylophilaceae bacterium
AATGCTTAAGGTCGGCACCAACGCGCCCAGTGCTACTGCATCCGTCCATGCGATTTGATGGTCACTAGCGGCCAGCGCAACCAGCCGATACAAAGCACCAGAATCCAGATAATGAAAGCCTAAATGTTCGGCCACACGCTCTGCAACAGAGCCTTTGCCCGAAGCAGAAGGCCCGTCAATCGCAATCACAGGAATCGAATTAACTAACAATATTGGCAAACGCCTCAAAGTAAGTAGGGAAGGTTTTTGCGACACAATTAGGGTCGTTAATCGTGATTGGTACGCCGCCCAAGCTAACCAAAGAAAAGCACATCGCCATGCGATGGTCATCATAGGTGTCAATTTGGGCATTTGCAATCAGCTGTTTAGGGGGCGTGATTCTAATATAATCTTCACCTTCAATCACACTGGCACCGACTTTGCGCAATTCGGTTGCCATGGCGGTCAAACGGTCAGTCTCTTTGACCCGCCAACTTGCAATATTGCGCAACGTGGTAGTACCATCGGCAAATAAGGCCACAATCGCCAAGGTCATGGCTGCATCTGGAATATGGTTGCAATCTAAATCAATGGCCTTAATCTTAGATGCTTTGCTACTGCTAATTTGATTTTCACCATAACGAATCTCGCCACCCATCAAGGCTAATGCATCGGCAAACTGGAGGTCGCCTTGAATACTGTTTGCATCAACGCCGTGAATATTGATGCTACCACCGATGGCGCCAGCCGCCAAAAAGTAAGAAGCGCTAGACGCATCTCCCTCAACATACAGACAATCGACGCTGCGATATTGACTATTGGCTGGGACAATAAACTGTTGCCAACCCTCGCGCTGAACATGCACACCAAACTTAGCCATCAGATTTAAAGTGATTTCAATATATGGCTTAGAAATCAACTCCCCGACGACTTGTATGGTTGCTTGCTGCCCTGTGATGGGTAGCGCCATCAAAAGCGCGGTTAAAAACTGACTAGAAACATCACCACGAATTTGAATCGGTTTGCTGACATCTATCCTAGCAGGGGAGATGTGTAAAGGCGGGAAACCGGCTTCAGCTAAATAGTCAATCTGCGCACCAGCGTTGGCTAAGGCACTCACTAAATCACCAATAGGCCGTTCATGCATGCGTGGTACCCCATGTAAGTGATAATCACCATTAGAAAAAGCCAAAGCCGAAGTTAGTGGGCGAAAAGCAGTCCCTGCGTTACCTAAAAATAAATCAGCTTGCTTGTTTTTAAAGTTCCCGTTACAGCCCTCAACCACAATGCCATGCACAGTCTCGCTCAGACGTATCCCTAGCGCCGCCAAGGCTTCAAGCATGCGGTCAGTATCGTCTGATTTAAGCAAACCTCTAATCTCGGTATTGCCTTTGGCTAAAGCTGCCAGTAACAAAGTGCGGTTAGAAATGCTTTTAGAGCCAGGCAGCTGTAGCACGCCAGAGACTTGCAAAGCGGGTTTTAAATGTAATTGTTCCATTGGTTAACTTCCAATCGCCTACTTTTTATTTGCCCAATCGTTACGCGCCTTGCTTGCGCGTTCAAAAATGGTTTGTAGTCCATCACTATCTTGCGCAATCAAGGTCTGTTTTAGCTTGGACAATGCGTGTTCATAAGCGGTGATTTCATTAAGCAAAGCTGTTTTATTGGCAAAACTAATATCGCGCCACATCTCAGGACTACTGCCTGCGATGCGCGTAAAATCTCTAAAGCCACTAGCCGCAAACTGAAACAGTTCAGCGGCATTGTCTCGAGCAACCATATCCTCAACCAATGCAAAAGCCAATAAATGTGGTAAATGGCTCACCGTTGCAAAAATACCATCATGTTTTTCAGCCGTCATTTCGACGACCTTGGCACCACAATCCAACCATAGTTGGCGGACTTTTTGCACATCATCGGGCTTGTTTTCGGCGGTGGGGGTTAACACCACATTTTTACCGATATATAAGTCATCCATCGCCGCACTTGGGCCTGATTTTTCTGCACCAGCAATCGGGTGGCCACCGATAAACTGACAGGCTTGGTCGCCAAGCACCGTTTTTGCAATCGCTAAAACATCTGTTTTGGTGCTACCAGCATCGGTCACAATGGTCTTGCTAGACAAATGTGGCTTGATGCTAGTTAAAATCGTTTTAGTTTGCGCCACAGGCGCCGCAATCAACACCATATCAGCATCGTTTAACGCCATGGCGATATCGGTCGTTGCCGCATCAATGATATGCAATGCCAACGCTTGGTCTAAACTTGTTTGATGACGCCCAACGCCCAAACACACAGGCGCATTAGCTCGTTTTTTTAACGCTAAAGCGACAGAGCCACCAATTAGGCCAACACCAAAAATGACGAATTTTTTCAAAACGCGGGTTATTTTCTCTAAAAATCAAGTTGAATTAAGGCGCAATTGTATCATTAGCACATGGCTTATGTTGGCTGAACGCGCGAATTTGTAGCGTTCAAGCCAAAAGTAGCCCTGCGTAGGTTAATTAGTCAGGAGGACTTGCAATTAAAAGCCAGCAAACGCTGGTCTTTAACTGCATCATGTGGATTTAATGCCAGTATGACTAATCCTTGGCAGTTAAGTGTTAGCTGCTGGTCATCTCAAAGTCTGCGATGCGTTGTTGCGCTTGGGCGATTTGGGCGGGTGACATCAGCCTGCTTAGCAAGGTGCGGGCTATTTGG
>JAFMCM010000008.1 GCA_017857755.1 Methylophilaceae bacterium
CTGGCCAGCCAGTGAGTACTTTAGGCTTGGCCTATACTTGGGGCGGTAATAGCAGTGACAGAATTACCAGCCATGCCTTGCAAGTGAGATTACACAGCACCGCCAGCGAATTAGCCCAAGCAAAAGCGGAACGTGAACAAGCTAAAATTAAGGCTGAACGCATGCAGAACAGAACCGAACGGATGCAGGCCGAGTTATTAGAAGCAAAAGCGAAAGCTGGCCGCGCAGAAGCAGAAGCCGCCCAAGCTAAAGCCATGCAGGCCGAATTACTCCGCCGCATCGAGGCAATAGAAAACAAGCAGTTGTTAAAGGAATAAGGCGATAACGCCATGCGTAGCGGATTTTTAGGGCGCCAACTAGCACTAAGACGATGAAGAAAGCTGGTTAACCATGGTTGGTAGTAGCACTAAGTAAGGCACAAGCTAAATGTTGTTTTGACGCGTTGCGAGCCATTGTACAATGGGCATTTGGTGGCGTATTTGGGTTTATCTAGCTAAACTTAAATTTTAATTGCTGTCACTCTAATTGCTTTTTGACCATGCTGATGATGCCGTTAATTAAAACAAATCATGTGACTTTGCTGTGTAATGGTGCAGATTATTTCCCTGCTTTATTAAGTGCTATTCGTGCTGCACAGGATGAGATTTATTTACAGACTTATATTTTTGAATTAGATGAAACTGGCTTGGCGGTTGGCTTGGCTTTAATGCAGGCGGCTCAACGTGGCGTTTTTGTTTTTTTATTGCTTGATGGTTTTGGTTGTCGAAAGCTATCCAGCGCTTATATTAAAACACTGAGAGCGGCTGGGGTTGAGGTGCTTTTGTTTAGACCGAAAATTTCACCATGGACGTTCAAACGTAGTCGTTTGCGGCGCTTGCATAGTAAGTTAACCGTGATTGATGGGCGTGTTGGGTTTGTTGGGGGTATTAATATTATTGATGATTTTAATACGCCATTGCATCAGGCACCACGTATTGATTATGCCGTAAAGATTGAGGGGCCTTTGTTGGCTGAGATGCGTCATCACGCGCAAATCCTTTGGTTGAGGACGTGTAGGCGGCAGTTGCTTAGGCCTCGTGAGCGTCGATTGCCCGTGATTGCTGTTGTTGAAGCAGGTCAAATGCAGGCTGCTTTTTTAATTCGGGATAATGTTAAGCATAGGCATGATATTGAGAATGCTTATTTAACGGCGATTAAGCAGGCGCAATCGGAGGTGGTGATTGCTAATGCTTATTTTTTACCGGGTTTGCGTTTTCGTCATGCGTTAATGGACGCGGCTGAACGCGGTGTTCGAGTTGTGTTGCTGTTGCAAAAAAGAACAGAGTTTCCCCTGCTTGATTTTGCAACACGAGCACTGTACGGTGCCTTATTGAATAAAGGTGTGTTGATTGTTGAGTATCATCAGAGTGTTATGCATAGCAAGGTCGCGGTTATTGATGAAGCGGTCGCGCTAGTCGGCTCTTCTAATATTGACCCATTTAGTTTGATTTTGTCACTTGAAGCGAATGTTGCCGTCCACCACTCAGGGTTTGCACAGCAGCTTAGACAGCATTTGCAGATGTCGATAGAAGCGGGTACACCAGTAACATTAAACGATTGGCAGCAATATCGGGGCGTTAAACGTTTATTTTCATGGTTGGCTTATGGCTTGGTTAAAGTCTTGATTGCGCTGATTGGAAATGATGAACAATGGTAATCAGCCATTGCTTGTTGATGTGCGGGCAGGTTGTTTGGCTGGCGTGAATCAATGGGAATCAGGGGCGCATGGATGAGTTAATTTTCGTTAAATGGTGATGATATCGGCTTTATCTTAAGGCAAGTTGTTGTATAATTTGCCCGTTCAGATCCTATGGTCGTCGCATTTTTTTAGTTGTCGCACAGCGACTCTGTTTATTTAGCTTATTCATTTATTAAGGAATCACAATGACTCAAATCGTTTTAGATCACAATCCGTCAGAAGAAAAATTAACAGCGCTAGGTGTTACTAGCTGGTCAATTTGGGATTGTCCGCCATCAAAATTTCCTCTTAACTTTGATATGACAGAAACGGCTTATGTGTTAGAGGGTGAGTTTCACGTTTATCCTGAAGGTGGTGAAAAAGTGGTTGTTAAAGCGGGTGATTTAGTTGTTTTTCCTAAAGGTTTGAAATCAAACTGGGAAGTCGTTAAGCAATTGAAAAAACACTATAAACATTCATAAGTTTTGATAGCTTGTTGCGCAAAGCCTAGCGGTTGCTAGGCTTTTTTATTGGCTACTTTATATTGGCTACGATGCGTTACCATTGTATGGTTTAGCGATGCAATCGAATGGGGCTTATAGTGCGAGTAAAGCCGTTTTTAGTTGCTGCATTTTTTCGCTCGTTAAGGCTTGGTCTTGATAGTCTGAAATTAAAAAAGTGTCTTCAGCACGATTGCCTAGGGTGTTGATTTTTGCATTGTGTATTTTGATTTTATGTTCGATTAAAATAAATGCAATGTTTGCTAACAAGCCTGGTTGGTCGCAGGCAATGATATCCAGCATTTGATGCGTGCTTTCAGGGATGGCATCGAACATCACTTGCGTGGCAATCGGCATATGTTTTACTTGGCGATTGAGACGGCCTTTAATCGGCGCTTCAATTTGGGTTGTTATGATTTTATCCCGCAATTTTTCCTCAATATGTTTGAGCAAGCCTGTGTAGCTGATTTGTGTCGTGGATTCGTCTAATACGAGAAAGGTGTTAAGGGCATAATGATGTTTGGTGGTATAAATTTTGGCCTCACCGATGCTATAACTAATGCGGTCAAAAAAGTTGCATATGCGTGCAAATAGGTCTTGACTGCTCGGGGTGTAAATCATGACTTCTATACCATTGCCTTCGCGGCTTAGATGGGCGCGCACAATAGGGGTCTGAGTCAATAGGTGTGGAATCAGCAGTCTTGTTTGCCATGCAATTTCATTGGTATTGAATTTAGCAAAGTATCCTTCACCAGCATGTTCCCAAAAGGTGTCGTAAGCTTCTGGCGCCAATCCATATTTTTTAAGTTTGATTCTGGCTTTTGCTTGACGTGTAGCGATTGCATTTTTGACCGTAAATGATGGGTTGTTCAGTGCTTGGCGTGTTTCTAGAAATAAATGTTCAAGTAGCTTGGCTTTCCATTCATTCCAAACGGTTGGGCTGGTTGCCCTAACGTCAGCGACTGTTAACAAGTAGAGCGCGGTTAAGCGGGATTCCGTTTTCATTAGCTTAGCAAATAGCTCAATGACTGCTGGGTCAGACAAATCGGACTTTTGCGCGACTTTAGAGAGCTGTAAGTGTTTTTCAACTAACCAAACGACAAGTGCAGTATCTTTGGCTGGTAATTGATGTGCTTGGCAAAAACGCTTGGCGTCTTTTTTGCCAAGTTCTGAATGGTCGCCACCACGACCTTTTGCAATATCATGGAAAATGGCAGCAATATAGAGTAAATAGGGCTTTTCGAAGTTTGCAAATAGTTGATTGCAAAGTGGAAATTCATGTTCTAACTCTGGCTTACTAAAGCGGCGTAAATTGGATAATAATTTAAGAGTGTGTTCATCAACCGTGTAAACATGAAATAAGTCATGCTGCATTTGGCCAATAATTTTGCCAAAGGCAGGGATATATTTGCCTAGAACACCATATCGATTCATGCGTCTGATTGTTTGGTGCACGCCATATTTTTGTTTTAATATGGTCAAAAATAGGGCCTGATTTTCAGGGGATTGACGGAAGTCCTTGGTAATCAGTTTGGTGACATCTAGTAATTGCCGCAACAGAGAAGGGCTAAAGCCTTCGATGTCTGTGTGTTGTTGCAGTAATAGAAAACATTCTAAAATCGTGCTTGGGTGTTGTTTAAATAAATCTGGGCTTGCTGTTTCCAGCCATTTATTTTGCGCGAAAAAGTGTTGATTGATGATGGTCGTCTCGCTTGTAAGCGTTGAAATAGCAAACGACTTTAGTAGGATTTCATTTATAAGGTTGATATAACGTACGCTACGGTAGTAGCTTTGCATTAATTGCTCACTAGCACGCTTGCTTGAAGTGTTGACCAGCCCTAAGTTGGCAGCCAGTTCGTTTTGAAAGTCGAATAACAGTCTATCTTCTCTACGTTTGGCCAAATAATGTAATCGAATGCGTAGGGTGTTTAAATTGCGCTCATGGCGTTTAATTTCGTTTAGTTCTGTCTGACTGATGACCCCGTTTCTAGCAAGCTCTAACCATGTATTGCCTAAGCCTTGGCTTTGCGCAATCCATAAAATAGTGTGAATGTCGCGTAGTCCACCTGGACTTTCTTTAATATTGGGTTCTAGGCTGTAGCCCGTGTTGTTAAATTTTGCGTGTCGGGCATCTTGCTCTGCGATTTTTGCCGCTAAAAATTTTTCTACATCTAGCTGTTGTTTGATCTCGATAAAAAATTGTGTGTAAACTACTTTGCTTCCACACAGGAGGCGTGCCTCTAACAGGTTGGTTTGTATGGTTGCATCATCTTTTGCTTCATCGATACATTCTTGTAAGGTGCGCACACTATGGCCAATATCCAGACCTAAATCCCACAACACACCAATCAGGGTCTCTATCTCTTTATTTTGAGCGTCAGTGATGTTGTCTGGCGCTAAGATTAATAAGTCGATATCAGAAAAAGGGAATAAAGCCTGCCTGCCATAGCCGCCCACCGCAATTAAGGTAATGTCGTTGTGAAGTTTGTTGTGAAGCCAAACGGACTTGAGTAAAGCGTCGATAAGGTCGGTGTGCTTTTTTAATAAGCTGGCAGGGTTTTTGTTTTTTAAAAAATCTTGCTCAAGAAGTGCTTGTGCTTGCTTTAAATCAGTACGCCAAGTTTTTATTTGATCCAACATGGTTACCCCCCCCATTAGTGGTTAAACGCCTGTTCAAATGAATGTAGGCGCTGCAGGTGTGCCTGCTGAAACGGTAAGGACTTCGAAACCGCTATTGGTGACTAAAATAGTGTGCTCCCATTGCGCCGATAAGCTACGGTCTTTTGTGACGACTGTCCAGCCATCGGGCATATGTTTGATCTCCCGTTTTCCTGCATTAATCATGGGTTCAATAGTGAAAATCATGCCTTCTTTTAATTTAACGCCAGTATTGGGTTTTCCATAATGTAAGACTTGCGGGTCTTCATGAAATACTTTGCCAATGCCATGTCCGCAAAATTCTCGCACTACGCTATAACCTGCGTTCTCAGCAAAGGTTTGAATGGTATGACCAATGTCACCTAAAGTGGCGCCTGGTTTCACTTGCTGTATGCCTAGCCACATCGCTTGATAGGTGATTTCTGATAAACGTTTGGCCTGAATAGAAACTTCGCCCACATGAAACATACGGGAGGTGTCGCCATGATAACCCTCTTTGATTACGGTAATATCAATATTGACTACGTCGCCATTTTTGAGGATTTTTTCACCTGGTACACCGTGACAAATTTGATGGTTGACTGAAGTGCAAATAGATTTAGGGTAGGGCGTATGTCCATCAGGCGCATAATTTAAAGGTGCTGGAATGGCCTGTTGAACGTTTACAATATAATCATGGCATAGGCGGTCTAGCTGTTCGGTAGTGACGCCATGCACGACAAAAGGGGTAATATAATCAAGAACTTCTGAGGCAAGCTTGCCTGCAATACGCATTTTTGCAATATCTTCTGCATGATGAATGGAAATGGCCATAATGTGATCTAGGTGTTTCGATTGAATTAAGTTGATGTTAAAGACATAATTTGATACTATACGCGCCGCTAGGCACTACTAAGTTTGCTATTCTAGCATTTTCATGAATGCTTAGCTAAATTACTGCACTGCCCCGTACAGGGTGTTCACCAAAACGTGAATCATATCGGGCAAGTGTCATTATTAACCCTTACATGGAGTATTATTATGTCTGTAACTATGCGTCAGATGCTTGAGGCCGGTGTTCACTTTGGCCATCAAACTCGTTATTGGAACCCTAAAATGGCTGAGTACATTTTTGGTGACCGTAACAAAATTCATATTGTTAACCTTGAAAAAACATTACCGCTTTTTGAAGATGCGCAAAAATATGTGCGTACATTAGCGGCTAATAAAGGTCGTATTTTATTCGTTGGTACTAAGCGCCAAGCCCGTGACATCATTAAAGAAGAAGCGCAACGCGCTGGTTGTTCTTATGTGAATCACCGTTGGTTAGGTGGCATGTTGACCAACTACAAAACTGTTAAACAATCCATCAAACGTTTGAAAGACTATGAAGCGATGGTTGAAGATGGCAGCATGGAAAAATTTGCCAAAAAAGAAGCTTTAGGTTACAAGCGCGAGCTTGAAAAATTAGAGCGTTCTATCGGCGGTATTAAAGAAATGGGTGGCTTGCCTGATGCGATTTTCATCGTTGATGTAGGTCATGAAAGTGGTGCTGTTGTGGAAGCTAAGAAATTAGGTATTCCACTGATTGGTGTGGTTGATACCAATAACTCACCTGAAGGTGTTGCTTATGTGATTCCTGGTAACGATGACTCAAGTCGTGCGATTCGTTTGTATGCGCGTGGCATGGCAGACGCTGTTTTAGAAGGCCGTGCGAATGCTTTAGCAGATCTTGCTAAATCGGCAAGCGAAACAGAAGAGTTTGTAGAGGTTGCTGAGACAGCAGCTGAGTAGGTAAGTGTTAAATAAAAGCTGGATTTATTCCAGCTTTTATTTATTTAAATCAATGAATTATTTTTATAACTTAAAGTTATACATTAAATTTTAAGGAGCTCAAAATGGCTAATATTACCGCGAGCATGGTAAAAGAATTGCGTGAGCGCACAGATGCGCCAATGATGGATTGTAAAAAGGCATTAACAGAGGCTGAAGGCGAAATGACACGTGCTGAAGAGATTTTGCGCGTTCGTTTTGGTAACAAAGCAAGCAAAGCAGCTGGTCGCGTTGCGGCAGAAGGCCTTATTGGTATTAGTTTAACTGCAGATAGCAAATCAGGTACTTTATTAGAGGTTAACTCTGAAACAGATTTCTGTGCAAAAAATGAAGCTTTTATCGCTTTTGTTGATGATTTGGCTACTGTCATCAATGCGCACAACCCTAGCGATTTGACTGCGGCTTTGGCGTTGCCAATGCAAGTTGCGACTGTTGAAGAAACCCGTGCACAATTGGCTGGTAAAATTGGTGAAAACATTACACCGCGTCGTTTTGTGCGTATTGCAGCAGAGGGTAAGCTTTCTAGCTATGTGCACGGTGGCAAGATTGGCGTGTTGGTTGATGTGGTGGGTGGTGATGATGAGTTGGCTAAAGATATTGCCATGCACATTGCAGCAGCAAAACCAAAAGCACTAAACGCTGATGGCGTTGACGCTGCGTTGATTGAATCAGAGCGTCGCGTTGCGATTGAAAAAGCAACAGAGGCAGGTAAACCAGCAGAGATGATTGAAAAAATTGCTGAAGGTACTGTCAATAAATTCCTGAAAGAAGTGACGCTGTTGAATCAAATGTTTGTGAAAAACGATAAAATGAGTATTGAGCAGTTATTGAAATCCAAAGATGCAACGATTGCTTCTTTTTCTATGTTTACCGTGGGTGAAGGTATTGAGAAGGCTGTCGTTGATTATGCGGCTGAAGTGGCTGCGGCAGCAAAAGTTTAAGTTTATTTAAACGGCAATGATGAAGTGGGACTGGCTATGCCGTCCCACTTTTTTTTGGTCTTTATTGCGCAAGAGATTCTTTGGAGCTTGCGGCCATTTATGATTAAATGTGAACAGTTTAAAAATAAGGGAAAAAATGTCTAATCCAGCTTATAAACGTATTTTGATTAAACTCTCTGGTGAGGCTTTGATGGGCGAAGATCACTATGGTATTAATCGTGCAACGATTGATAACATTGTGGCCCAAATTAAATCCGTGGTTGATTTAGGTGTGGAAGTTGCGGTGGTTATTGGTGGCGGCAATATTTTCCGAGGTGTTGCCCCAGCTGCGGCTGGTATGGATAGAGCAACTGCTGATTATATGGGGATGCTGGCTACCGTCATGAACGCCATGGCTTTGCAAGATGCGATGCGTAATATTGGCCTTAATGCTAGGGTGCAATCAGCGTTGAATCTTGAGCAAGTGGCTGAGCCTTATATACGCGGTAAAGCGATTCGCTATTTGGAGGAGGGGCGAGTGGTGATTTTTGGTGCAGGAACTGGTAATCCATTTTTTACTACCGATACCGCAGCGGCATTGCGTGGGATGGAGATTGATGCTGAATTAGTCTTAAAAGCCACAAAAGTAGATGGTATTTATACTGCTGACCCCAAAACGAACCCAGATGCTACCCGCTATGAAACCGTTTCTTTTGATGAAGCCATCAATAAAAATTTAAAAGTAATGGATGCGACTGCATTGACTTTGTGCCGTGATCAGAATTTACCCATTTGTGTGTTTAGTATTTTTAAACCAGGTGCTTTAATGCGTGTGGTGATGGGCGAAAATGAAGGCACACGTGTTATTAAATAAACATTAAATGGTCTTAATTGTCGCGTGAATTGTTAATTAATTGAGTTGGAGAGATGTATGTTGGAGGATGTAAAAAAAACAGCTGAGCAGAAAATGCAAAAGTCGATTGAGGCTTTGCGAAATGACTTGCAAAAAGTGCGCACAGGCCGCGCACATACGGGTTTGTTAGACCACGTGATGGTTGATTATTATGGCTCTGCAGTTGCGGTTAATCAGGTCGCAAGTGTCAGTCTAGGCGATGCGCACACAATCAATGTTCAGCCTTTTGAGAAGGATATGGTTTCAAAAGTGGAGAAAGCGATTCGTGATGCTGATTTGGGACTAAACCCAGCTACCAATGGCCAATTAATTCGAGTACCTATGCCTATGCTTACTGAAGAGCGTAGAAGAGATTTGACTAAAATTGTGCGGACAGAAGGCGAAGGTGCGAAAGTTGCTGTGCGTAATGTTAGACGTGATGCTAACGATGCATTAAAAAAATTATTAAAGGATAAAGAAATCAGTGAGGATGACGAGCGTCGCGCTCAAGATGTGGTGCAGAAGCTAACTGACCAAGCGGTTGCAGATATTGACTTGTTACTGCAAGCCAAAGAAGCTGACTTAATGGCTGTTTAACTGGAATCATCTTGGTAGGTTCAATTAAGCGCCTTTTTTCTAAAGGTTTATTCTCCAGTTCTACTAAAACGGTTCCAGTTGTTGGGGCTTTGCCTCAACATATTGCCATTATCATGGACGGCAATGGCCGCTGGGCGCGTAATCGATTCTTGCCACGTGTGGCAGGCCATCAGCGCGGTGTGGAGGTGGTTAGAGATGTTGTTAAAAAATGTGTACAACAAGACATTCAGTATCTGACGCTTTTTGCATTTAGTAGTGAGAATTGGCGCAGACCAGCGGAAGAGGTTTCATTTTTAATGCGTCTTTTTATGCAAGCGCTCAAGCGTGAGGTGGTTAAACTGCATGAAAATAATATTCGCTTGGTCTTAATTGGAGATCGTTCGCGTTTTACCCCTGAGCTGATCCATGCAATAGAAGCGGCGGAAACGCTAATGGCCGATAATACAGGGCTGACTTTAACGATTGCAGCCAATTATGGCGGTCGTTGGGATGTTTTGCAGGCGATGAATCAATTGATTAAAACCGAGCCCACCAACAATAAGGTGTTTGAAGAAGAGGATTTAATGCCATTTTTATCGATGCATTATGCGCCAGAGCCAGATTTGTTTATTCGTACTGGTGGTGAAAAACGAATCAGTAATTTTATTTTGTGGCAATTAGCTTACACTGAGCTTTATTTTACTGATACGCTGTGGCCAGACTTTGACGATGTGTCTTTTGATGAAGCGATCCGCTCTTACCAACAAAGGGAACGCAGGTTTGGACGCACAAGTGCCCAGATTGCCGAAATTTAAATGAGTCCTTTATATGCTTAGAACCCGCGTTATTACTGCAGTGGTATTGATTGCTGCTTTATTGCCAGCTTTGTTTTTTGCTTCTAATATGCTGTGGGCGGCGATTATATTAGCCGTTTCTGTAGCCGCTATTTTCGAGTGGGCTGAGCTGATTGATTTACAAAAATCAATGTCTGTGGCTGTTGCTGTCGGTAGCGCGTTATTAGGCGCGGTTTTATTGCGCTTGATGCAAAAGTACGGCTTCCATTGGTTGTCTTATCAGGCGCTGCCGATTTTTGTGGTTAGTTTTATGTTTTGGTTATTGTTGGCGCCTATTTTATTAGCGAAGCGCCTGGTAATTCAAAACAAATTATTGCTGATGGTGATTGGGTTTTTGGTTGTTGTCCCTTTATCGCTAGCGTTGATTGTTGTTAAAGGTGCAAACGCTTGGCTATTATTAACACTGATGGCTGCTATTTGGGTTGCTGATAGTGCCGCTTACTTTGCTGGAAAACAGTTTGGTCAACGTAAATTAGCACCCAGCATTAGTCCAGGCAAAACTTGGGAAGGTGTTTTTGGTGCGTTAATTGGAGTCACGCTTTTGGCTGCTATCTTATATGGCAATGACTGGTTATCCAATGTGCCTGTCTTTCCATTGTTATGGCTTGTTGCTGTGCTGGGTGTGATTGGCGATTTATTTGAATCTTTAATTAAACGCCAATTTAATAAAAAAGACAGTGGTAATACCTTGCCAGGACATGGTGGTATTTTAGATCGCATTGATGGTTTATTACCAAGCCTACCGATTGCTGTATTAGTGATTTATCTTTTTAACTGTTATCAGGTGCCTAGTTAATTGCAAAACGTTACGATTCTTGGCAGCACAGGGACTATTGGCGAACAAACGCTTGATGTGATTGCACGTCATCCAGAGCGCTATCAGGTATTTGCGCTGACGGCTAATACTAATGTTAGTGTCATGTTGCATCAATGTTTGACTTTTAAGCCACAGTACGCGGTGATGCTAGATCCTGTAGCCGCTAGGATGTTGACCAGTGATTTAAAGCGGCAAAATAGTAAAACATTGGTCTTGTCGGGCATTGAAAATTTAGAACAGGTTTGCAGTGATCCAGACGTGGATTCGGTGATGGCGGCAATTGTTGGGGCCGCTGGTCTTAAACCAGCAATGGCTGCGGCCAAAGCGGGTAAGCGCATTTTGTTGGCCAATAAAGAAACATTGGTGATGGCGGGTAGTTTGTTTATGGAGGCTGTTAAAGAGGGTGGTGCTACTTTGCTGCCGATTGATAGCGAGCATAATGCTATTTTTCAGGTGATGCCACCACATCACCTGAGCGAGCTGCAAGAGGGTGGTGTGCGCAAAATTATCTTAACGGCCTCTGGTGGGCCATTTAGAACGCATACACAAGCCCAAATCGAACAGGCAACGCCCGCTAATGCGCTTAAACACCCGAATTGGGTAATGGGAGCCAAAATCACCATTGATTCAGCAACATTGATGAATAAAGGTTTGGAGGTTATCGAGGCGCATTGGCTTTTTAATGCCAAGCCTGAACAAATAGAGGTGGTTGTTCACCCGCAAAGTGTTATTCATTCAATGGTTGAATATATTGATGGCAGTGTGCTTGCACAATTAGGTAACCCTGATATGCGCACACCGATTGCTTACGGGCTAGCTTATCCTAATCGTATTGATTCGGGGGTCAAATCCTTAGATTTTCTGAGCATTGCAAAACTCGCGTTTGAGGCTCCAGATACTAAACGCTTTCCTTGTTTGCAATTAGCTTATGATGCCCTTAATGCAGGCGGAACCGCATCGACGATTCTAAACGCAGCAAACGAAATCGCCGTTGCTGCCTTTTTGAAAGAACAGATTGGGTTTAAAGGTATTTCAGACTTAATTGCTGAAGCATTAAATCATTTTTCTGTAGAAGCGGTGAGCTCTATCGAACATTTAGTCGAAGTGGATGCGATGGCAAGGCAATATGCGAGTAAGTGGATTGCTGCTTTTGATGAGCAGACCTTCCCTGAAAAGGTGCGCACTTGTTAACCTTCATTGCTTTTATTTTCACCATAGGCGTCATTGTTACGATTCATGAATACGGACATTTTCAAGTTGCTCGTTGGTGTGGGGTAAAAGTCATTCGGTTTTCGATTGGCTTTGGCAAGCCTTTATGGCGGAAAACGTTTGGAAAAGATCAAACGGAATTTGTGTTGGCGGCTTTACCGCTTGGCGGCTATGTCAAGATGCTTGACGAACGAGAGCTAAAAGCAGAGCGCGACAGGGGGGTGGCTTGTGATGGTGATTATACTGAATCAGATTTGGCTCGTGCTTTTAATCGTCAATCAGTTTACAAACGTATTGCTATTGTATTAGCAGGTCCTGTTGCCAATTTAGTATTGGCCGTTATGATTTATTGGCTTTTATTCATGCAAGGTGTAACGGGCATGCGGCCAATCGTTGGGCATGTTGAACCAAATAGCATTGCCGCACAGGCAAACTTAATCACTGGCGAGGTGATTCAATCTCTTGATGGCAAGGCGGTGGATACTTGGTCTGAAGTCAACTGGATACTGCTTGAATCAGCGCTAGCACATCAAGTGGTTGAGGTGAAAGCCGT
Organism: Methylophilaceae bacterium; assembly: GCA_017857755.1. GTDB lineage: Bacteria > Pseudomonadota > Gammaproteobacteria > Burkholderiales > Methylophilaceae. Next base: position 12,509 of record JAFMCM010000008.1, read on the forward strand.
CAATACCACTAATGAGATTCACCTGCATCAGCTTGACTTTTCGAACTTCCAAGGTGCAGCTGAGGCGGATATTGTAAATGCAATTGGCATCCTTGTTTATCGTCCGGAAGTACTACCTATTCTTGATCAAATTTTACCTCGTAGCGCTGCTGAAACAGCAGGCTTACTTGCGGAAGATCGTATTCTTTCTATTGATCATTTGCCAACCAACCAATGGCAGGATGTTGTGAATATTGTGCAAGCGAGTCCTGAAAAGCATTTAACGTTTAAAATATCACGCGGACAAGAAGTGCTGCTGAAGTCGGTAACGCCGCAAGCATTTAAAGAAGGCAATGTAACAGTCGGTAAAATCGGTGCAGCTGTTAAGGTGGATGCAGAACAGTTAGATGAGTTATTGATTAAACAGTATTATTCTAATACTGACAGTTTGGGTATGGCGATTGCCAAAACATGGAAAACTGCAACTTTTAGTTTAAAAATGATGTGGTATATGGTAACAGGCAAGGCGTCATGGAAAGGGATTAGCGGACCAGTCACAATCGCAAGCTTTGCTGGGGAGAGTGCAGGCTTGGGCTGGAAGCCATTTTTAGGCTTTATTGCGCTTGTCAGTATCAGTATTGGTATACTGAACCTTTTGCCAATACCTGTTTTAGATGGCGGTCATTTAATGTATTATATAGCTGAAATTATCAAAGGTTCTGCGGTGTCTGAACAAGCCATGATGTTTGGACAAAGAGTTGGGTTTGCTTTACTAGGTTTGCTGATGGTTTTGGCAATTTTTAATGATATCAATCGAATAGCTACAGGATAATCACTTGTTTAAAATCCGTATTATTTCTGCATTAGTTTTTGCATTTTTTCATCATTATGCATTGGCGTTAACACCATTTGTCATTAAAGATATTCGTGTTGAAGGTTTGCAACGCACTGAAGCTGGTACCATTTTTAACTATTTGCCCGTTGAAGTGGGTGATACGATGGATGAAGCCAAGGCAACCCGTGCGATTAAATCGCTTTATGGGACAGGTTTTTTTAAAGATGTTCGCATAGAAGCAGAAGGTGACATTTTATTAATTTCTGTACAAGAACGCTCTTCTATTGCTAGGTTGGAATTTAGTGGCAATCGCTCTTTTCCGTCTGACAAAATGGCAGAAGGCTTAAAGCAAATCGGTATTTCTGAAGGTTTGATTTTTGACAAATCTGAATTGGATAGGGCGGAGCAAGAAATTAAACGTCAGTATCTTTCAACAGGTAAATACGGCGCTACGGTGAAAACAGTTGTGAGTCCCTTAGAACGCAATCGTGTTGCCGTGCGTTTTGAAATTGTAGAAGGAAAAGTTGCTAAAATTCGTGATATCAATATTATCGGCAACGAAGACTTCACGCTAGATGAGCTTCGCACTGAGTTTTTGCTGACCACGCCTAACTGGATGAGTTGGTGGAATAAAGACGATCAGTATTCTAAGCAGAAACTCGCCGCTGATTTGGAAACGTTAAAGTCATTCTATCTCAATCAAGGTTATTTAGAGTTTTCTGTCGACTCAACACAAGTGAGCATTTCTCCAGATAAGCAAGATATCTATATCACCGTTAATATCACAGAGGGTGAAAAATATACCATTAGCGATGTGAAATTAGCTGGCGATCTGAAACTGCCTGAAACAGAACTCGAACCTTTATTAAAGCTTAAAAAAGGAGATACTTTTAATCGCACATCCATTACACAAACCAGCCAAGCAATCAGTGACAGGTTAAGTAATGAAGGTTATGCTTTCGCCAATGTGAATGCCGTGCCAGAAATTAATAAAGAAGCATTAACGGCAGCATTCACTTTCTTTGTTGATCCTGGTAGACGTGTTTATGTTAGACGTATTAATCTTACTGGAAATGCTCGAACAAAAGATAAAGCATTACGTCGTGAAATGCGCCAATTAGAATCTTCTTGGTATGCTGGCGATAAAATTAAGCGTTCAAAAGAACGCTTAGACCGTACACAGTTTTTTGAAAATGTAGAAATTGAAACGCCAGCTGTTCCTGGTAGTACCGATCAAGTCGATGTGAATATTAATGTGACTGAAAGATCAACAGGTAGCGTCCAGCTTGGTGCAGGCTTATCGAGTAATGACGGTGTTGTTCTGGGATTTAATGTCAGTCAACAAAACTTTTTAGGCACGGGTAACCGTGTGAATGCACAAATCAATACCAGTAAAGTCAATACGATTTACTCATTATCTTACACAGACCCTTACTTTACACCTGACGGTATTAGTCGCGGTTTTGATGTTTACAGAAGAGATGTAGATACTGGTACGAGGCAAACAGCCCAAATTGGTACCTATAAAAGCTCATCATATGGCTTAGGTGTTCGTTTTGGCTTGCCTTTGACTGAGTTAAGTTTCTTTTCAATTGGTTTGACTGGAGACATTACACGTATTGATTTACAGAGCGATAGCCCTATTCAATACCTGAATTTTTGTGGAAACACTTCAGGTTGTGATGCAAACTCAATTCAACTTCAGACGGGCTGGACTTTTGACTCCCGCGATAATTTGTTATTTCCTAATCGAGGCGTATTACAACGGTTAACGGCTGAGGTATCAACGCCTGGTTTAGACCTTGAATACTATAAACTGGAATATCAACATGCTTGGTATAAAGATATTTTCAAGAACGTAACAGTGATGTTAAACGGGGATGTTGGTTATGCAGGTACTTACGGCAGTCAAAATTATCCTTTTTTCAAAAACTTTTTTGTTGGTGGCGTCAACTCAGTTCGTGGTTACCAGAATGGTTCAATTGGTCCAAGAGATCTTGACCCTGCCACAGGCAATAATTTTTCTGTTGGTGGAACAACAAAGGTAGTGGGTAATGCAGAGTTATTTATCCCTATTCCATTGATCAAAGATTCGTCTCAGTTCCGCTTGAGCGCATTTATGGATACGGGTAGAGCATTCGGTGATCGTGAATCAGTTAGCTTGAACGGATTAAGATATAGTACTGGCCTTGGTCTTAGCTGGTTCTCACCATTTGGACCATTAAAATTAGTGTTTGCAAAACCCTTAAATGAAAAAGTTGGTGATAGTACAGAAACAATACAATTTCAATTTGGACAACAGTTTTAGTCGTGTGTCAATATGTTGTTATTGCGTGTAAAATGTGAAAGTAATCGGGTGTTATGATTCCAATTTGGAGATTCAGTTGAGTAAATTATTTAAAAACTTTTTTCTAGTATGTGTAGCCTTCACTTCATTGAGTCTATTTGCTGCTGAGCTTAAAATTGGATACGTTCAGGTTGATAAGCTATTAAAGGAAGCCCCACAAACTGCTGAAAGCGGAAAGAAATTGGAGCGTGAATTTGGTCCACGTTCATTAGAGCTAGACAAAATGAAAAACCAAATTTCAGGCATTGAGTCGGTATTAGAAGATGAAACTAGTGCTTTAAGTAACGCTGAAAGACGTAGTAAACAAAGACAAGTCACCAATCTTAAGATTGAGTTTCAACGTAAACAACGTGAGTTACGCGAAGATATTAATATCCGTAAAAATGAAGAGCTGGCTGTATTGCAAGATCGCATTAACAACGCAGTTAAAAAAGCCTCAGAGTCAGAAGGTTATGATTTGGTGATGTACAGCGGTGTAGCATATGCCAGCACAAAAATTGATATTACTGAGAAAGTGCTAAAGCTATTAAGTGGAAAGTAGCAAATGCTTAATTTCTATGCACAACATTCTTACTCTTCAGCAAATTGTCGACAAATTAGGTGGTAGCCTATCCGATGAGCAAGGCAACGCCATCCGCATTGCCCGCGTCGGGTCTCTAGCCTTTGCAGAATCTGGTGCGATTGGGTTTTTTAACAATACAAAATATACGCAACAGTTAAATGAAACCAAAGCAAGTGCGGTAATATTAAAACCCGAGCATGCAGCATTGACTTCATTGCCAGCCATACTAACTGAACATCCGTACGCATATTTTGCAAAAGTTTCACAATTATTCCAGGTTGAGAACGAAGCGATAAAAGGTGTTCATCCAACCGCATCGATTGATTCATCGGTCACTATTCCTAGCACGTGTAGCATTGGCGCGCATGTTTCGATTAGTCGGAATGTGCGGTTGGGTAATCACGTGATTATTGGCGCAGGCTGTGTGCTTGAGCAGGGTGTTGTGGTCGGCAATCATTCCATACTAGAGGCGAATGTGACGATTAAGCATGGGACACAGATTGGACAGCATTGTCATTTCTTTTCAGGTTCTGTTATAGGAAATGATGGTTTTGGTTATGCAGAGGAGGTCAGTTCGAATGGCGACCAATCATGGGTTAAAATTCCCCAAGTCGGTCGCGTCATTATTCATGATGACGTTGATGTCGGGTCGAACACAACGGTCGACCGCGGCGCAATTGATGACACCGTGATTGAACAGGGAGTCAAGATCGATAATCTTGTTCAAATTGCTCATAATTGTCGTATTGGCGCACATACAGTGATTGCTGGATGTGTTGGTATTGCAGGTAGCGCTGTCATTGGTCGGTATTGTAAAATAGGCGGTGCAGCAATGGTGCTGGGCCATCTTAAAGTGGCCGACCATGTAACAATTTCTCCTGGTAGTATGATTACCAGAAGCATCAAACAAGCTGGGACTTATACGGCGCTGATGCCATTTCAAAAGCATGATGGGTGGCTTAAAACCGCAGCAAATATTCGCCATTTGGGCCAATTAACGACTAGAATTAAAGCATTAGAAAATGCGCTCTCTGCGTTAGAGAGCAAAAAATAACAATTGAAATAATATAGAAAGCGCCATATGACTGACACCGCTGATAGCAGCATGAATATTCATGAGATTTTAGATCATTTACCACATCGTTATCCCTTTGTACTTATTGACAGAGTGGTTTCAATGGAACTTGGTAAAGAAATTACCGCATTAAAAAATGTGACGATTAATGAGCCTTTTTTCCCTGGTCATTTTCCTTATCACCCTGTGATGCCTGGCGTTTTGATTGTAGAAGCCATGGCCCAAGCGGCTGCGGTCTTGTCTTTTAAAACAATGAATCTCAAGCCTAATGAAGAATCTGTCTATTATTTTGCAGGAATTGATAGTGCGCGTTTTAAAAAGCCTGTTTCCCCTGGTGATCAAATTGTACTGAATGTCAAAATTGATCGGGTCTTAAAAGGTATTTGGAAATATATAGGCGTCGCTAAGGTTGATGGTGTAGTCGTAGCTGAGGCCAGTATGATGTGTATTCTAAAAAACATATAAATCGTTCACATCGTTTTATTAAAATAGTAAAAGTGATTTATGCAAAATAAAATTCATGCAACTGCCATTATTGATCCCAAAGCAGAGTTAGATAGTAGCGTTGAAGTTGGTGCCTACTCAATTATTGAAGCGGGTGTCAAAATAGATGCAAATACCAGAATTGGTAGTCATGCGATTATTAAAGGGCCAACCACAATCGGCAAAAATAACCATATTTTTCAATATGTTTCACTTGGTGAGCAGCCACAAGACAAAAAATATAAAGATGAGCCGACGACTTTAGAGATCGGTGACAATAATACTATTCGTGAGTTTTGTACCTTCAATCGAGGCACGATTCAAGACAAAGGTGTCACTAAGATCGGCAATGATAATTGGATTATGGCCTATGTTCATATTGCGCATGATTGCCATGTGGGAAACCATACGATTTTAGCGAATAATGCATCCCTAGCAGGGCATGTTGACATACATGATTTTGCTATTTTAGGCGGATTTACTTTGATTCATCAGTTTTGCCAAGTGGGTGCACACGTTATTACTGCAGTGGGTTCTGTTGTGTTTAAAGATATTCCCACTTATGTAACAGCTGCTGGTTATGATGCAAAGCCGCATGGCATTAATTCAGAAGGTTTAAAAAGACGTGGTTTTACCTCAGATGAAATCACTTATATTAAACGCGCATACAAAACGCTATATCGTAAAGGTTTTAGCTTAGAAGAAGCTAAAAAAGAGTTATTAACGATGCATGAAGCCTGTAACAAAATTCAATTACTCTCAGACTTTCTGAACCAATCAACACGCGGTATTGTTCGCTAAAAGGGCAAGTAATGCCAAAAATTGCAATTGTCGCTGGTGAAGCTTCAGGTGATCTGCTTGGAGCACATTTAATACAAGCACTAAAGAAAGAGCGTAAAGACTTAAGTTTTATTGGTATTGCTGGCCCAAAGATGATGAGTGAAGGTGTGCAAAGCTTATATCCAATGGAGAGATTGTCAGTCCGCGGCTATCTTGAAGTGGTTAAGCATCTGTGGGGATTGTTGAAACTGCGCCGCAGTTTGTTACAGCAAATCTTAGCCGAGAAGCCTGATGTCTTTATTGGGATAGATGCACCAGATTTTAATTTTTGGCTTGAGCGTAAACTCAAAAAACAAGGTATTCCAACGATTCATTATGTGAGTCCTTCGATATGGGCTTGGCGTGGTGGACGTATTCATAAGATCAAACGTGCGGTCACTCATCTGTTGGCCTTGTTTCCGTTTGAGCCAGCCTTATACGATCAAGTCGATTTGCCAGTGACCTATGTTGGTCACCCGCTTGCTGATGCGTTACCATTAAAACCTAATCAGAAAGCTGCGCGTGATTTATTAAAATTACGACAAGATGCATTGGTGATTGCAATGTTGCCAGGCAGTCGCCAATCTGAAGTACAACAACATGCCGATTTTTTTGTAAAAACAGCGGAGCTAATGAATCAGCATCATCCGATGGCAAGGTTTATCGTGCCTCTCATTACGCGTGAGACCAGAGATCTGTTTGAGAAAGCATTAGCCAAAAGTACTGACGATACACTTAAAATGAAGTTGTTGTTTAGTCATGCCCATGATGCAATGGAAGCTGCCGATTTTGTTGTTGTTGCTTCTGGTACAGCCACATTAGAAGCGGCTTTGTTAAAAAAACCAATGATTATTACTTATCGGATGCCTACACTAAGTTGGTGGTTATTAAAGCCCATGCACTATTTACCTTTTGTCGGTTTGCCAAACGTGTTAGCAAACCGCTTTGTTGTACCAGAATTATTGCAGAAAGAAGCGACACCAGAAAAATTGAATAGCGCAATGAGCGATATGCTAGCAGATGTGGCGCATCTGAAAGCAATAAAGCAGGTGTTCACCGACATGCATCGCACGCTAAAACAAAACTCAGCTAAAAAAGCAGCCGAGATTGTGATTTCATATCTGCCATGAGTATTGCGCTTATCTGCGGGGTCGATGAGGCAGGGCGCGGCCCGTTAGCTGGCGCGGTGTACGCTGCTGCTGTTATTTTGCATCCTAAGAAGCCGATTGTTGGGCTTGCCGACTCTAAAAAGCTGGCTGAAAAAAAGCGTGATGCATTAGCCGTTGAAATCAAACAACATGCCCTTGCTTGGGCGATTGCCAGTAGTAGCGTTGAGGAGATTGATGAGATTAATATATTGCAGGCCAGTCTACTTGCCATGAAACGTGCCATCGAATCCCTGCAGCTGACATTCAATACAGCGTTACACAGCCATACTATCCATGTGCAAGTAGATGGTAACCGTTGTCCTGATGTTAACGTTTCTTGTGAGGCGATTATAAAAGGAGACAGTAAAGTGCAAGCGATTTCTGCGGCATCTATTCTTGCAAAAACGGCGCGTGATGCCAACTTGTATGAGTTAGATAGGCTGTACCCTATGTACGGTTTTGCGCAGCATAAAGGATATCCAACTGCTGCACATCTGGCGCTCTTGAAGCAATATGGCGTTTCACCAGTCCATAGACGTAGTTATGGACCTGTTCGTGAGCTCCTTTAAATTACGCCAATATTAAAAAAACGGTTGGTTGTTTGTGTAAATCAGGTAATGCAGTCTGTTTCCATGCTCGAATGCGTTTCGTCACAATAAACTCTTTTTCTAAGCTAATATTGCATGCAATGCATAATGTGGTTTCACTATCACAGTGGGCTAAAATAGCTTCAAGCATATGTTGATTGCGAAAAGGAGTTTCAATAAATATTTGTGTTTCATTATATGTTTTGGCTCGGTGTTCCAATGCTTTTAACTGCTGAACGCGAGCTGCTCGTTCAGCTGGTAGATAGCCGAGAAAACTAAAACGCTGACCATTTAAACCAGATGCCATTAAGCTTAATAAAATCGAGCTGGGACCAACTAATGGAGCGACTCGAATCCCTTTTTTATGTGCCAATGCTGCTAATCGAGCGCCTGGATCTGCAATGCCAGGACAGCCAGCCTCAGACATTAATCCCACATCATTTCCTTCAAGAAGTGTGCTTAACAAATCAGGTAAGACTTTGTCTTCTGTACGCTTATCTAGGGTTTTTAATTGAATTTCTCTGATGGGCATGGGGTGTTGAATCGTAGTCAAGAAGTGGCGTGCAGTCTTTTCATTCTCAACGATAAATTCGTTCAAGGACTGCGTAATTTTAATCACATCTGGCGGCAATACTCGATTGGTATTATCCGAACCCATCGTCACAGGAATAAAATAAAGGATGCCGTATTGGGTATTTTTTTGAGAGTCTGTCATGAAGATTGAATGATTGTTCGGTGGGGTTAATTTACGGTGAGGTCAGCGCGACCAAAGTGTTGACATTTTGTACTTTGAGCGCTGTTAAACGTTCTATTGATCAACATTCTGTTCGCATTCCTTTCGGCTCAGAATCTGTTATTGTGGTTAAGGCACTATTACAAGTTAGATGTTACACCTCTTTGATTATTCATGTTTAATCATTCATGATAGCGAGTGAATGTAATGCTTCACAGTCTGGCTTAAATAATGTTAACACCTTCATTTTGTAGCATAGTGATGAGACTAATCAACGGCAATCCGATGAGGGCGTTAGGATCTTCTCCAGTCATACGCTCAATCAATGCAATGCCTAGGCCTTCTGACTTAGCACTTCCTGCGCATTGATAAGGCTGCTCCTTACTTAAATAATTTTCTATTTGTTCGTCAGTGTAGTTTCTAAATTGTACTAAATACGGTACAACTGCTACCTGCATATTGCCTGTTTCTGCATTAAACAAACAGAGTGCGCTATGAAATGTCACTGATTGCCCACGCATCATACGCAGTTGTTTTGTGGCGTTGTTATGGTTCAAGGGCTTTCCTAATTGCACCCCATCCAGTGTGGCAACTTGATCACAGCCAATAATTAGCGAGTGTGGGTATTCAAAACCTACTTTTTTTGCTTTTTCTTGTGACAGGCGAAGGGCTGTTTCATGTGGTGCTTCGCCGTCTATGACGGACTCATCAAGATGTGGAGAGACTGTACTAAAGTTAATTTGTAAACGCTGTAATAACTCGCGGCGATAAATAGAAGATGAAGCTAAAATAAGGGTTTGTTTCATTAAAAGAATCTCATTAAATAAAAAAACCGACAGGGCTAACTGCCGGTTGTAATCAATGAATTGGGCTTAATCTGGTTGAATTTCAAGTAAAGATTCATCAGGTGTTACATTGTCACCTTTTTCCACATTGATAGAGACTACCGTACCTGTCGTTGACGCTTCAATTTCATTTTCCATTTTCATCGCCTCAATCACTAGCACTGAATCACCTGCCTTCACTTTGTCGCCTATCGCGACTTTAATTGCCACAATCGTGCCTGGCATAGCAGTCGTTACACAGCCTTTATGATGTGGACGAGGGCGCCCGCTTGAGGATGATGTTTTCTTTTTAACATTGGCGCCAGTGCTTTGTCCTGTCCCAGCCACCTCAATTTCGCTCAGTGTTTCCACCATAACTTCTTCAGCAATACCATCAACAGTGACGTAGATCGGGCGAAGCTCTTCACCTTCATGGCCTGTTCCAGTTAGTTTGATATGAAAAGTTTCTCCATGAAGTGTCACATTAAATTCATTCGGGGCATAACGAGGTCCGCTGGCATGGACTTCTTCTTTAGATAATAATTGCTCTGGCACTAAAGAATTGGCGTTTCGTTCCTGCAAGAAAGTTTCACCAATATCTGGGAACATGGCATAGGTTAAAACATCCTCCTCGCTTCTTGCTAGACGTTCAACATCGTTCGCTAGCTTTTTCATCTCAGGCTTCAGCAAGTCGGCTGGGCGGCATTCAATAGCAACAGCATCTCCAATTGCCAATTTCTTAACCTCTTCGTTAACAGCGCTGATAGGCTTGCCGTATTGACCTAAGAAGTAATTTTTGACTTCATTGGTGATAGTAAAATAACGTTTGTCTGTCAACACGTTTAAAACAGCTTGTGTTCCAACGATTTGTGAAGTGGGTGTTACTAACGGCGGGTAACCTAAGTCTTCGCGCACACGTGGAATTTCTGCTAATACAGCATTCATCTTATCTAAAGAGCCTTGCTCTTTCAGTTGATTGCTTAAGTTAGAAATCATGCCGCCTGGCACTTGGTTGACTAGGACACGGGTATCAACACCAGTGTATGCACTTTCAAATTGCCAGTATTTTTTTCGCACTTCACGGAAGTACTCGCTAACTTCTTGTACGGCCGCAATATCCAAACCAGTGTCATATTCTGTACCTTGTAAGGCAGCAATAATACTCTCAGTTGTGGGGTGACTTGCCCCTTCACTAAAGGCAGAGTTACAGGTATCTATCATTGTTGCTCCATTCTCTACACCTCGCATTAAGTTAATGCTGGCCAAACCAGATGTTGCATGGCTGTGTAAATGAATAGGGATGCTAATGGCGCTATTTAATGCTTTCACTAGCTCAGCCGTCGTTTGCGGCGTCAGTAAGCTTGCCATGTCTTTAATCGCAAGCGTATCACAACCCATTTCTTCTAATTCTTTTGCTAATGCAACAAAATGCGCCACATCATGCTTAGGGCTAGTTGTATAACTAATCGTACCTTCCGCTATTTTTTTAGCTTTTTTAACTGCTTCGATAGAAGTTTTAAGGTTACGCATATCGTTCATGGCATCAAAAATACGGAAGACATCCACGCCGTTATCAGCGGATTTTTGTACGAAAGCCTGTACAACATCATCAGAATAGTGACGATAGCCAAGTAAGTTTTGGCCACGCAATAGCATTTGAATTCTGCTATTTGGCAAGGCCTTACGTAGTTTGCTCAATCGTTCCCATGGGTCTTCTTTTAAGAATCGGACGCAAGCATCGAAGGTTGCGCCTCCCCAAGCTTCTAAGGACCAGAAGCCAATAGCGTCCAATTTAGAACAAATAGGTAACATGTCAGCTGTGCGCAATCGTGTTGCAATCATGCACTGATGACCATCGCGTAATACTAGTTCGGTAATATTTACTTTTTTCATAATTAGAAATCTTTAATAATTAAATGCCATGATGTGCTGCAATTGCAGCTGAAATAGCGGCCGCAATCAATTCAGGAGGGAGTTCAACCGCATAATTTGTTAATTCAGGATGCGATTCAACAAAGCTTGTATCAAAAGTGCCTGCCCTAAATTCAGGATGATTCATGATCTCTTGATAATAAGGAATTGTTGTTTTAATGCCATATACTTCAATGTCATTTAATGCGCGTTTGCCACGCTCAATAACGCGTTCCCAATCTAAGGCCCATACGGTTAATTTTGCGCACATTGAATCGTAATAGGGTGGAATGACATAACCTGTATAAATGGCGGCATCCATACGTACGCCAGGCCCACCAGGTGAGTAATAACGTGTAATTTTACCAAAGCTAGGCAAGAAGTCATTCTTCGGATCTTCAGCATTAATCCTAAATTCCATTGCAAAACCACGATAGCTAATTTCGCTTTGTTTATATCTTAGCGGCAGACCAGAAGCAATGCGAATTTGCTCTTGCACAATATCAACGCCAGTAATTGATTCGGTGATGGTATGCTCAACCTGTAAACGTGTATTCATTTCCATAAAGTAAAAGCGATTGTCTGCATCTAACAAAAACTCAACCGTACCAGCATTACGATAACCAACAGCTTTAGCCGCCTTCACGGCTAAGTTTCCAATATATTCACGTTGTGTTGTTGAGAGCTGAGGGGAGGGCGCAATTTCAATTAACTTCTGATTACGTCGTTGAATGGAACAATCTCGCTCAAACAAGTGAATGGCATCGCCTTGGCTATCTGCTAAGATTTGCACTTCGATATGGCGTGGTTTGACGATACATTTTTCTAGAAACACTTCTGGCTTGCCAAACGCCTTACTCGCTTCAGAAATAACGCGTTCATAATTATTCAACAGATCATTTTCTGAATCACAACGACGGATTCCTCTGCCACCACCACCGTTGGTTGCTTTTAACATCACTGGATAACCAATTTTTTTTGCTAGGGCTATTGCCTCATCTAAACTCTCGAGATTGCCATCACTACCTGGCGTACAAGGGATGCCTGCTTCCGTCATGGCGATACGTGCTTGAATTTTGTCACCCATTTTACGAATAACTGCACCACTAGGCCCAATAAAAGCAATGCCACGTTTTGCACAGATTTCGGCTAATTCAGGATTTTCAGATAGAAAACCATAGCCTGGATGTAAAGCATCACAGCCAGCGGCTGTTGCAATGTTCACAATATGATGTGCATTTAAATAGCCAGCAACTGGGTCGGAGCCCAAACTGTATGCCTCATCGGCTTTTTTAACATGTAGCGCGCGACGGTCTGCATCAGTATAAATGGCAACTGATTTAATGCCCATTTCTGAACAGGCGCGCACAATACGTACCGCAATTTCCCCACGGTTTGCTACTAGGATTTTTTTGAACACACTTGAGCTTTCTTTGAACTTCAAACTAGTTGATTGTATCATGTGGTTGGTTGCGGCAAAATACCAATTAATTAAAAATGTTGTATCCCCCTACATTATCAAGAGTCATAACACAATGAAACCAACATTAATCAACAACCTAGAATTCGCCAAAAATACAGACGCCATTAGCCATGACATTAAAGTGGATAGTTGCTTACGTTTAAGTGAATTCATCACACACGATGCATCCCAAGCAAGTAGCATTCACTACACACTAAAGGGTAGTGAATCACAGTTTCATCTGCCCAGCTTGGCTTTGTCGATTAAAGCAAAGCTATCTGTCTTATGTCAACGCTGTCTGAAGCCGATGTGGCTCGACATTGATTTGGCTTTTCAATATGTTGTCGCGGATAAAGAGCCATTACCGTTTGAAGGTGATGAGGAGGTTGACTGGGTAGAAAGTGCACGCGAAATGAATGTAAATAATTTGGTAGAGGACGAACTACTCATTGCAATGCCATTGGGCCCATTACATACACATGCTTGCACCCCACTAGTCAAAGAATCACTTCAAAAACCGAACCCCTTTGCGGTGCTGAAGGGCTTAATTAAATAACCTTAATTTCGTTATGAGGTCTGATTCAGGCTGTTTTTAATGTAATACCTACAATATTGTGTGTTTACTTGTTTACATCAACACAATAAATAGATTATCATTACGGATTAGCTGTTTAAAACGCAAATTAGATTTAAGATTTAGATTTTAGTGTTGCATTTTAGCAGAATTCATTTTTAGTTTGGAGTATTGAAATGGCAGTTCAACAAAACAAAAAGTCACCATCAAAGCGTGGTATGCACCGTTCACATGATTTTTTAGTGAACCCACCTTTAGCTGTTGAGCCGACAACAGGCGAAACGCATTTACGTCATCACGTCAGTCCTAGCGGCTTTTATCGCGGTCGTAAAGTAATGTCGACTAAAGGCGATTAATTCATTTCAAGCAATTCAATTGCTTATTTTGCGCCGCGTATATTCTGTATCACGCGGCGTTAGTTTATATAATGCAATCAATGCTAAAATTGACATTTATCTCAGCATCACTTCTAATGCATGTCAAAAATTATATTAATAAAAACATCATATAAAGACATTCACGTCTAGCAAGAGGTCTCATGGATATAACAATCGCAATTGACGCAATGGGTGGAGATCACGGCCCGCATGTCACTGTGCCAGCAGCGTTACGCGCGCTCAAAGAAGATAGTCAACTAACTATTATTTTGGTTGGCTTGGAAGATGCGATACAAGCGGAGCTAATAGCCAATAAAGCATCAACAGGACCCAACTTACGCATTTATCAAGCTAGTGAAATTGTGTTAATGGACGAAACACCTCAAAGTGCGATGAAGAATAAAAAAGATTCTTCTATGCGAGTTGCGATTAATTTGACTAAAACCGGGGAAGCAAATGCGTGCGTAAGTGCGGGGAATACTGGCGCATTGATGGCTACCGCTCGATTCGTATTAAAAACTTTACCTGGCATTGAGCGTCCTGCGATTGCATCTGCGCTACCCTCTGAAAAAGGCAGCACTTATATGTTGGACCTTGGTGCAAATGCAGACTGTACTGCCGAACAATTGTTACAGTTTGCGGTGATGGGTGCAATGTTGGTTAGCTGCGTTGAACACAAAGAGAATCCTTCCGTTGGATTGTTAAACATTGGCTCCGAGGATATTAAAGGGAATGAAGTGGTTAAAAAAACCAGTGAGTTGTTGCGGAATAGCCACTTAAACTTCTACGGCAATATTGAGGGAGATGATATATTTAAAGGGACCACGGATTTGGTCGTTTGCGACGGTTTTGTTGGTAATGTATCGCTCAAAACAACTGAAGGTTTGGCGCACATGATGGGTAAATTCTTAACCCAAGAGTTCAAAAAAAGCTGGCTTACAAAACTCATGGCTCTGTGCGCAATGCCTGTTCTAAAAGCGTTTAAAAAACGATTGGATCCACGTCGTTACAATGGCGCTAGCTTTTTGGGCTTGCGTGGTATCGTCGTTAAAAGTCATGGTGGTGCTGATGATTTTGCTTTTTATCACGCCATCCATGTGGCAATAGAAGAAGCGAGAAATGGTGTTTTAGATCGCATCACTGAGCAATTGGAGATTGAGCATATCAAGAATGATGTGCTAATCTCGTCAGCAATCGACGAAAGTAATTAACTAACCATGATGAATTACTCAAGAATCATGAGCACTGGTAGCTACCTGCCAGAAAAAATACTCACAAATAAAACTTTAGAATCCATGGTTGACACAACCGATGAGTGGATTTTTTCGCGCACAGGCATACGTGAGCGTCATATTGCCGATTCAGATGAATTCACCAGTGATTTGGCCACCGCTGCGGCCAAAAAAGCGATTGAAAACGCTGGTATTGATATTGCCAAGATAGACTTAATTGTTGTAGCAACCACGACGCCAGATAAAATATTTCCAAGCGTAGCTACGATAGTTCAACGCAAATTGGGAATAAGCTCTAATTGTCCTGCTTTTGATGTACAGGCGGTGTGTAGTGGCTTTGTTTACGCCTTGAGCACTGCCGATAATTTTATTAAAGCAGGTGCAAGTAAATGCGCATTAGTGATAGGCGCTGATAAAATTTCAAGTATCACTGATTATACAGATCGTGGAAACTGTATCTTATGGGGCGACGGGGCAGGTGCTGTCATCTTGCAACAATCAGATGAAGTGGGCATTATTTCTACCCATCTGCATGCGAACGGAAATTATGAAGAAATGTTGCATGTGCCAAGAGCTGGTCATGGTCATGATACGATTGCGATGGAAGGAAACGCTGTCTTTAAAATGGCAGTTAATACTTTAGATCAAATTGTCGATGAGACCTTAGAAGCGAACGGTTTGCAAAAGACGGATATTGATTGGTTGGTGCCGCATCAGGCGAATATCAGAATATTACAAGCTACTGCAAAAAAGTTAAACATGAGTATGGATAAAGTGGTCACAACAGTGGAATATCATGGCAACACTTCGGCAGCTTCTATTCCATTAGCCTTAGATGTTGCCGTACAAGATGGACGCATAAAACGCGGAGAAATCATTTTAATGGAGGCTTTTGGTGGTGGGTTTACCTGGGGCTCTGCATTGATAAAATACTAAACTAATCAATATATTAGAAATATTATTTAAAGTTAATTATGAATAAATCAGCATTGTTTTTTCCAGGTCAAGGTTCACAGTCCATCGGTATGATGAAAGGTTTTGATGGTGTTGCAATCATTAAAGAAACCTTTAATGAAGCTTCTGATTTGTTGGGTGTTGATTTCTGGCAAATGGTGACAGAAGAAAACGATTTGCTTAATCAGACTCAACATACACAGCCACTGATGTTGGCTGCAGGCGTTGCTACATGGCGCGTTTACCAGTTGATGAAAGGCGAGCAACCTGTCTTTTTAGCTGGACATAGTTTAGGTGAGTACACGGCTTTAGTTGCTGCGGACGCAATCAGTTATGCTGATGCGTTACCATTAGTTAAGTTTCGTGCTGAAGCCATGCAAAGTGCAGTACCAGCAGGCGTTGGTGCGATGGCCGCTATTTTAGGGCTAGATGATGATGTTGTGAATGCTGTTTGCACCGAGAGTGCTATGGGTGAAGTCGTTACAGCTGTGAATTTGAACTCACCAGGTCAAGTGGTGATTGCTGGCAATAAAGCGGCTGTTGAAAGAGCGATGATTTTAGCTAAGGAAAAAGGTGCCAAACGGGCTTTACAGTTACCTGTAAGCGTTCCTTCTCATTGTTCATTGATGTTGCCTGCTGCAAATCAACTTGCGGCGTATTTGAAGAATGTAAAAGTTAATTCTCCAGTTGTGCCAGTCATCCATAATGCTGATGTGTTGTCCCATAGTGACCCAGATAAAATTAAAGATGCATTAGTGCGTCAGTTACATTCGCCAGTGCGTTGGGTGGAAACTGTTCAATTGTTACATCGTTTGCAAATTAACAAAGCAGCTGAATGTGGGCCTGGTAAAGTTTTGGCAGGCTTAACGAAACGCATTGTGGCTGATTTGCCATGTGCAGCACTTGTTTCGATTGATGCTTTAGCTGAATATCAATCATCATCTGATTTTAAACATTAAAAGGTTTTTGCCATGACATTAGAAAATCAAATTGCCTTAGTCACGGGCGCCAGTCGAGGAATTGGTGCAGCGATTGCGCAAACGCTAGGGCAGCAAGGGGCAACCGTTATTGGTACGGCAACGTCACCATCGGGCGCTGAAGCTATCACCAGTGCGCTTAAAAAAGCAGGTATTAAAGGCATGGGCGTTGCTCTGGACGTCAACAGTGCAGAACAAATTGAAACGGTATTAACGCAAATTACCACATCGTTTGGTGCAGTTAGTATTTTAGTGAACAATGCTGGAATTACTAAAGATACTCTGATGATGCGTATGTCTGATGAGGATTGGGATGCGGTTATTTCAACGAATCTGAGTTCAATTTATCGCATGAGCAAAGCGGTATTACGTCCGATGATGAAAGCGAGAACAGGTCGTATTATTAGCATATCAAGTGTCGTTGGTCATATGGGTAATGCTGGACAAGCGAATTATGCTGCAGCAAAAGCTGGTATGACTGGCTTTTCTAAATCATTAGCAACAGAAGTTGGTAGTAGAGGGATTACGGTCAATTGTGTGGCGCCAGGCTTTATTGAAACAGACATGACGGCTGAGTTACCTGAAGACATTAAAACCCAAATGTTGGCGCGCATTCCATTAAACCGGTTAGGTCACGTAGAAGAAATTGCGGCCACAGTGGCATTTTTAGCTTCACCAAATGCAGCTTATATCTCAGGTGAAACCATTCATGTTAATGGCGGCATGTACATGGCCTAGACCGACAAAAATAATTTTTTGTATTCTGGTAGAGTTTTGCTAGAATACGCACTTAGCTGAATAAGCTAATTTTTAATCAAAGGGGTAAACGGATGTCTGACATCGAGCAACGCGTAAAAAAAATTGTTTGTGAACAGTTAGGTTCAAATGAAGCTGACGTAAAAAGCGAATCATCATTTGTTGATGATTTAGGAGCTGATTCACTCGACACAGTTGAGTTAGTAATGGCATTGGAAGAGGAGTTTGATACTGAGATTCCAGATGAAGAAGCTGAAAAAATCACGACAGTTCAACTTGCAGTTGATTATATCAACGCAAACCTCAAATAAATTCAAAACAATCAGCTCTTGTAAGAGGGCTGATTTCTAAAATTATGTCTAAACGTAGAGTCGTTATTACTGGCTTAGGCGTGGTTTCTCCTATCGGCATAGGCGTTAACACAGCTTGGCAAAACCTAATCGCAGGCAAGTCTGGCATTACTCGCATCTCAAAATTTGATCCAAGTAATTTTGCTTGCCAAATTGCTGGTGAAGTGAAGGACTTTAACGTCGAAGATTTTATGCCGGCAAAAGATGCGCGCCGCATGGATACTTTTATCCAGTACGGATTAGCAGCTGGTATTGAAGCGTTTAACGATAGTGGGTTAGTCGTAACTGAAGAAAATGCAGAGCGTATAGGGGTTGAAATTGGCTCTGGTATTGGCGGTCTTGCAACGATTGAAGCGACTAATGACAACTTTGATGCTGGTGGTCCACGCAAAATTTCACCTTTTTTTATTCCTGGCACCATCATTAATATGATTTCAGGCAACTTAAGTATTATGTTTGGCTTAAAAGGTCCAAATGTTGCCGTTGTTACCGCCTGTACCACAGGCACACATTGTATTGGTGATGCTGCCCGCATGGTGGAATATGGTGATGCAGATGTTATGATTGCAGGTGGTGCTGAAGCAGCAATTACAGAATTGGCTATTGGCGGATTCTCTTCTGCAAAAGCACTTTCTACACGCAACGATGATCCAGCAACAGCTAGCCGCCCTTGGGATACGGGGCGTGATGGGTTTGTTATGGGTGAGGGCGCTGGTGTGATGGTGTTGGAAGAATATGAGCATGCAAAAGCACGTGGTGCAAAAATCTATGCTGAACTCGCTGGGTATGGGATGAGTGCAGATGCTTATCATATGACTGCTCCCAATATGGATGGACCACGTCGCTCAATGCTCAATGCACTTAAAAATGCAGGTGCAAACCCCAGTGATGTCTGTTTTATGAACGCACACGGCACATCAACTCCATTAGGTGATGTTAATGAGTCAAATGCGATTAAAGCCACATTTGGTGAGCACGCACATCAGCTAGTGATCAACTCTACTAAATCAATGACAGGTCACTTGCTAGGTGGCGCTGGTGGTTTAGAATCTGTTTTTACCGTTTTATCCCTTTATAATCAAATATCACCGCCAACAATCAATATTTTTGAGCAAGATCCAGAATGTGATTTAGATTATTGTGCCAATACAGCGCGTGACCTGAAAATTGAATATGCCTTGAAAAACAACTTTGGTTTTGGTGGCACAAACGGATCTTTAGTTTTCAAAAAAGTATAAGTTGATTGATGTTGTAAAAAAGCCTGCACAATTGTTGTGACAGGCTTTTTTGTTGTCTCTCGCTATGGTTTAATGTGGGCTATGCAAATCAATCAATCAACCCTTATCAATGGCAGTTTTAATGGTGTTATTTCAGCGCTTGATAGAGGTTTTTCTTATGGTGATGGTGTGTTCAGGACAATTAAAGTCGTTCAAGGCTTACCTGAACATTGGCCTGTACACTACCAAACCTTAGTAAAGGACTGTAGTGCGATTGGCATTGTTTGTCCAAGCGCGGATGACTTGATTAATGATTTTAAGCAACTGTTCTCGATTGATGAGTCAGTTGCAGTCGCTAAAATTATTGTCACGCGCGGGGAAGGGGAACGTGGTTATAATCCACCAGCAGTGACTCACCCGATGCGCGTGATGATTAAATCGAAACTACCTAACTACCCACAGGCTAACTTTGATGATGGTGTTGCGTTACATCTTTGCGAAACTCGTATCGCTCATCAACCAAGGCTTGCTGGTGTTAAGCACCTAAATCGATTAGAAAACGTGCTTGCACGCATGGAATGGCAAGATCCTTTAGTCGCTGATGGCGTTATGTTGGATGTTGTTGGCAATGTGATTGAATGTACAGCAGCTAATATTTTTGCACGTTATGGTAACTTGCTGATTACACCTAAACTCGATCAATGTGGTGTTGCAGGGATTACTCGACATCAAATTTTAAATCGAGCCATGCATCTAAAATTGCAAACAGCTGTAGAAACTTTTGATTTAAACAAACTATTGGCAGCTGATGAAATCATCATTTGTAATAGCTTATTTGGTGCATGGCAAGTCCGACAATTCAATCATCAGCATTGGAAAAAACAAACCCTAGCCAGTCATTTACGTGAAGCATTGCACTCATGAAAAGATTGCTTATTACTGCGGTTGCCGCCACTGTATTAGGTTTACTGATTTTTTTAATCTATTTAGACCATTATGCAAAATCACCCTTACTCTTAGCAGATGCTACGCAAACTTTTTCAATTAAGCCTAAAAGCGGATTGACCAGTGTCGCCAATCAATTAGTTAATCAAGGTGTAATTGAGAGTGCACTACCGTTTGTTTTACTCGCGCGCAGTCTTAATAAAGCGTCATCCTTGCAAGCTGGCGACTATACTTTAGAGCAAGGTATCACGCCGCTAGCGTTGTTAACTGCTTTGAGTAAGGGAAAAAGAATGCAAGCTAAAATCACCTTTATTGAGGGTAAAACCTTTAAAGATATGCGTACAAAATTAACAAGTCATTCTGCAATTCATCATACGATAGCAAAAGCATCCGAGGCAGAAATCATGGCTCTAATTGGGGTAAAACAAAATCACCTTGAAGGCTTGTTTTTCCCTGATACTTATTATTTTGATCAAGGAACTGATGACATTGTCATTTTAAAACGAGCTTATCAAACCATGCTGGAAAAGCTTGAAACTGCTTGGCAACATAAAGCACCAGACTTGCCTTATCAAAATAGACATGAGGCTTTGATTATGGCTTCTATTATTGAAAAAGAAACAGGTAAAGCATCAGAACGGCCAATGATTGCAGGTGTTTTTATTAACCGATTAAGAATAGGGATGCGTTTACAAACTGATCCAACAGTTATTTACGGCATGGGTGAACAGTTTAAAGGTAACATCCGTCGTAAAGACTTGCTAACAGATACGCCTTATAACACCTATACTCGGGATGGCTTGCCGCCAACACCTATTGCCATGCCAAGCTTAGCGGCAATTAATGCGGCGCTACACCCAGCTGCAACGAATGCACTTTATTTTGTCGGAAAAGGTGATGGTAGTCACGCATTCTCTCATTCGCTAAGTGAGCATAATCGAGCTGTAGCAAAGTATCAGCTTAAACATTAACCAAATAAGCAAATAAGCAATGACTAAAATAGGTAAATTTATCACGTTAGAGGGAATGGATGGAGCAGGCAAAAGCACGCACATCCCCGATATCGTGCGCCTTATTGAGGCAAAAGGACAAACCGTTGTTTGTACACGTGAGCCAGGTGGAACGCCTTTGGCAGAAGAATTACGTGAAATATTATTACATCAGTCCATGCATGCGGAAACAGAAACATTGTTAATGTTTGCCGCTCGTAGAGAGCATATTGAACAGGTGATTTCACCAGCTATTGCGCGTGGCGATTGTGTACTATCTGATCGATTTACTGATGCAACATACGCTTATCAGTCTGGTGCAAAAGCGGTCTGTGTAGAGAAAATTCATGTGTTAGAAAATTGGGTGCAAGGTGAGTTGCAGCCTGACATGACCTTACTTTTTGATGTGCCAGTTGAAGTGAGTATTGCGCGTTTAGCTTCGGCGAGGGTACCTGATAAGTTTGAGCGAGAGGGTGCTGATTTTTTTGCAAAACTGCGCAATGCTTATCTCAATCGCGCTAGAGAGAATCCAACTCGCTTTCGAATTATTGATGCCAATCAAGCACTGGATGTTGTGAAACAAGATGTGAAAGTAATAGTTGAAGAATTCTTATCAACTATATGATATTAAAATGATTTATTCTTGGCAGAAATCACAGTGGCACCATCTTATGCAGCGTAAGGCTATGTTGCCGCATGCTATTTTATTACGCGGTGGCGCAGGAATTGGTAAGGATGATTTTGCTTTGCATTTAGCACAGGCGCTATTGTGTCATCAAGCTGGCGAGGAATCTGCCTGTGGCACCTGTTCAAGTTGCCTATGGTTTCAAGAAGATGCCCATCCTGATTTTAAATGCATCACGCCAACAGACGATTCTGAAGATACGGCGAGTAAGAAAAAAACCAAAAAAACACAAATTTCAGTGGCTCAAATTAGACAACTTTATGCGTTTTTGAGCCTATCAACACATCAAGTGCAAGGTAAGCGGATTATTTTAATTTCTCCTGCAGAAGCATTAAATCTCAATGCTGCCAATGCATTGCTAAAAATGCTCGAAGAGCCACCAGCAAACACTTTATTTTTACTGGTTGCTAGTCAACCACAGCGTTTATTAGCAACTATCATCAGTCGTTGCCAAGTACTTAATTTTTCTATACCACCAAAACATGATGCGATTGAATGGTTACGTAGCCAGCAGGTGAGCAATCCTCAAACGCTATTGACCTATGCTGGCGGTGCGCCATTAGCGGCACTTAGAATAGAGGGACAGCTAGCGGTTAATCAGCAATTGATTCAACAGCTTTCTAAAGGTAGAAAGCTTGACCCTTTTTCTACTGCTCCCCTGTTTTTAGCCAGCGGAATGGAGCGTGCGGTTGATGTGATTCAAAAATGGATATTTGATTTACTTCATTTTAGACTAACCAATACGGTCCATTATCATGCTCAACAGTTACAGGCTTTGCAAGTTTTGGCTAAAAGCGTAAACTTAGGTGGTTTATTGCAATTTGAACGCAGTCTGCTTGAAGCGAAAAAATCTGCTAACCATCCCTTAAGTAATGAAATGCAGTTAGAACAATTACTATTGCAATACGTCCATGTATTCAATATCTAATGTTAAAAAAAAATGAGAAGAGTGTTTAATTGAATTTAGATTTTGGAATCAAACCCTTAATAGAAAAATCTGCTGTGCTGTCGGTAGCCAGCAGTGGAAATGATGATGTTTGTTGACTCACACTGCCACCTTAACTTCCCAGAGTTATCCCAAAATATACTATCAGTTAGACAGTTAATGCATGACGAAAAAATTGGTCACGCTCTATGTGTCTGTGTTACGTTAGATAAATTTCCTGAAGTGCTGAGCCTTGCTGAGCAGTTTGAGAATTTTTATGCTTCCGTAGGCGTGCACCCTGATTATGAAAATATACAAGAGCCAACAGTACATCAACTGGTTGAGCTAGCCGAGCATTCAAAGGTGGTAGCCATCGGTGAAACAGGCTTGGATTATTTTCGATTAACTGGCGATTTGGAATGGCAACGTGAGCGCTTTCGAACCCATATCCGTGCAGCAATTATTGCACAAAAACCATTGATTATTCATACTCGAAAAGCAGTTGATGATACGCTTAATATTATGCGAGAAGAGGGCGCCGAACGGATTGGTGGTGTGTTGCATTGCTTTACTGAAAGTTTAGAAATGGCGCTAGCAGCAATAGAAATGGGCTTTTATATTTCTTTTTCAGGTATTGTTACTTTTAAAAATGCATTAGAAATCAAAGAGGTAGCAAAAATGATACCCCTTAATCGAATGCTTATTGAGACAGATTCGCCTTACTTAGCCCCAACACCATTTCGTGGCCAAACCAATCAACCTGCTTATGTGAAATATGTAGCGCAAGAGATTGCACAGTTACGCGGAATCAGCTTGGAAGCAGTTGCGGAGGCCACAACAGCTAATTTTTTCACCTTGTTTAAACAAGCACGTAGCATTGCTTAATGATGCAATTAACGATATTAGGTGCAGGTTCTAGCGCGGGTACACCTGCAATTGGGTGCGAGTGTGTAACATGTAGGTCAATAAATCCGCGCAATAAAAGAACGCGTTGTTCCAGCATCATTACATTAGCCTCAGGTGAAAATATTCTCATTGATACAGGTCCTGATTTACGCCTACAGGCCTTAAGAGAAGATATTTGCAGAGTTGATGCCGTCCTTTATACCCATACCCATGCAGATCATTTGCATGGGATTGATGATTTGCGCGGCTTTTGTCAAATCAATCGTAAACAAATCCCGCTATATGCTTATAAGGAAGCGGTAGCGCATATCAAAGAAAAATTTGGTTACACATTACGTGAACCTTGTGATTATTGGGATTTGCCTGTGTTGAGCTTGCATGAAGTTGAAGCGCCTTTTGAATTGTTCGGCACTCTGATAACGCCGATTCCTATTATGCACGGCCGTATGCAAATCAATGCCTATCGTATTGGAAACATCGCTTATATGACGGACGTGTCATCCATTCCAGCATCTTCAATGCCGCTGCTAGCCGATTTAGACTTACTTTTAATCGATTGTTTACGCATAAAACCACATCCAACTCATATTAATATTGAACAAAGTTTAGACTACATAGGTCAGATTAACGCGAAACAAAATATTTTGATTCATATGACACATGAATTAGAATATGAAGCTTTAAGCAAAAAGCTGCCTAGTCACGTTTCAGTTGGCTATGATGGAATGAAAGTTCAAATTAACTAATCATCTCAACGAAATAGCAGTCAAATCGTTTATCCGCAAACTATTTAGGGAAATACAATGAATTTTAATGCATTTAAAAAATTAAGCTTTAGCATAGCTTTTACTACAATTGCTTTTGTAGGGCTAGCCAGCGCTGCAGGTAATACTTACACAGAGAACGAATTCTTGAATAACTTTAGTGGTAAAACAAAAAAAGTTGTCATGAATAAATTAGGCAAACCATTAAAAAAACAAATGGCTGTTAAGCCAACAAACGCAGAAAAAGTAACTGGGAAAACATTCAAAACGGATAAAAATTCTAAGCCAGTCAAAGTTGAGATGTGGTACTACAGTGGGATTGTGAAATATGATCCAACGCATGCTTACAAAGAGATTGAAATTACTTTTGTTAATGATAATGTTGCCAATATTGCTTTTTTCAACAATCGATAATTGAATTCATCTTAAGTTAAAAGCCGTCAAACGACGGCTTTTTTATCATCTACGTGATAGAAGTGTGAGAGTTTCTGCTTTCAATCTCAATATATAACTTCGCATAATGTATATTATGTTAAATAGTAGATAAATGATCGTTCATACTTGAATAATTGAACCCTCTAATGAAAGCATAATCTATTACAATGTTGATATTTAAAAATAAGTGATTAAAGATAAACATGGAAGAAAACTTGGTTAAAACAAATACGGAAAATGCAGCACATTTATTAGAAATCTTTTCATGGGTGCTGATGTTTGTGATTGGAACAGTCATTGTTTCTGTAATAGTCGTCGATATTATGGGTGATGAATTTGAGAAACCAAATTCAGATTTTTGGCCGATTATGGTGCTCTGTGTTGCAATTATTACCGTTATTTTGCTCACCGCTAGAGGGTTAAAAAAACATCAACAATGGGCTAGGTATGTAGGCGGCTTAATCGGCACTATCGCATTAGCCGCTTTCCCTGTTGGAACTGTGTTGGGTTTATTTATTTTAAGTAATCTCAAAAAAGGATGGCATGAACGCTAATATAATCAAATTGATTCATGTCGCTTGCATCGGTATTGTGGCTTAAAATCGATTAAAATAACCGCATATTCCTTATACAAGATTCGCATGGCACCAACGGCATTAAACAATCATCTCACCGTCCGCAATTTAGCTTGCGTTCGTGGTGAGCGCGTCTTGTTTAAACATCTTTCATTTGAGTTGAATAGTGGAAAATTACTTTTTGTACAAGGTGAAAACGGCAGTGGCAAAACATCCTTATTACGGACTTTGGCTGGCTTATCTTTGCCGACAATAGGTGATATTGACTGGAATACGCAAACAATAAAAATTCTTGCTGAGGATTATTATGGGCAGGTTCTTTATATTGGTCATTTAGCTAGCATTAAAGATGAGTTAAGCCCTGTTGAAAACATACAATTCGCCCTTTCCCTTTCTGGATATAGGGTTGACCGTTCGCAAGTAGTTGGTGCGCTTGATACATTAGGTGTAGGGCGTTGTGCCGATTTGCCGTCGCGCGTGTTATCACAGGGGCAAAAAAGACGGATTGCACTTGCCCAACTATGGTTGCAAGACGATCCAGCATTAATTCCATTATGGGTGTTAGATGAGCCGTTTACAGCCCTTGATATCAGTATGGTTGAAAAACTGACACAACATATTGAAAAGTATGTCACTAGCGGTGGAATGGTGGTTTTTACATCTCATCAAATACCAAGCTTCGATGTGAGTTTAATACAAGATTTGCAGTTAGGTCAGGTATGAATAAACGTAAAATAAGCACACCTTCTTTGTTATGGCGTGTTTTTAAACGTGACATCACAGTTGCATGGAGAAGGCGCTCGGATATCACCAGTGTATTTTTTTTCTTCATGATAGCGACCAGTCTCTTTCCACTAGGTTTGGGAGCTGACACACATTTATTACATGCCATTGCACCAAGTGTGCTATGGGTCTGTGCCCTACTCTCTTGTATGTTGTCGTTGCCGCGCATGTTTGCCACCGATTATATGGATGGAACACTAGAACAGCTTATAATATCGAATCAGCCACTTTTGCTGATTGCTTTGATGAAGATATTGGCGCATTGGGTAATATCTGGTTTGCCATTAGTATTGATTGCACCATTGATTGGTTTGCAATTTAATTTATCAAACAATGAGCTACAAATGTTGGCATTTTCTTTGTTGCTTGGCACACCAAGTTTGAGTTTGATTGGTGGAATTGGTGCGGCGCTAACATTAGGCTTGCGTGGTGGCGGTGTGCTGGTTGCTCTATTAGTCTTGCCGCTTTACATACCCGTATTAGTCTTCGGTGCAGGCGCAGTCAATGCTGTCTCAATTGGGATGAATGCAACTGGTGGTCTGTCCTTGTTAGGTGCCGTATTAGCACTCGCTTTAATTTTTGCTCCATTAACCGCTAGTTACGCATTAAAAGTGGCTGTGGAATAACCCGTTAGGACTTTTATATCAAAGCTAGTCATCTTGTTTGTTTTGGAAACGTTATTATCGTATGAATTTATTTAAGTACGCATCACCTCAAACTTTTTACCCGTTAGCGGGACGGCTGATTCCATTTTTTGCAATTGGTGCTGGCTTGTTCATTATTTATGGTTTGTATATCGGCATGCTGGTCGCACCAACCGATTTCCAACAAGGTGATGCTTATCGCATCATTTATGTACACGTGCCCGCGGCTTGGTTTTCTATGTTTTTGTATGTGGTAATGGCGGTATATGCTATTTTGGGTTTGAGCCTAAACGCCAAACTTTCTTTTATGATGGCAAAAAGTATTGCACCAACTGGTGCCATGTTTACCTTTGTCGCACTCATCACGGGGGCTTTTTGGGGTAGGCCAACTTGGGGTGCTTGGTGGGTTTGGGACGCCAGACTAACTTCTGAACTTATCCTCTTATTTTTGTACATAGGATATATGTCCTTACAAGCAGGCATTGATGACACAAGACGTTCTGACCGCGCGAGTGCGATATTAGCTATTGTTGGCGTAATTAATGTTCCTATTATTTATTTTTCAGTCAAATGGTGGAATACCTTGCATCAAGGTTCATCTATTAACACTTCTGGCTCAAGCATGGCTGCGGTTATGCTGCAAGCCATGTTAATCATGGCGCTGGGTTTTTGGCTTTATAGTGCCGCGGTGATTTTAACGCGTGTGCGAAGAGAAATCGAAGATAGAGCACGTGCCACGGCTTGGTTAAACGAGTTTAAGGATTAAAGATGTATTGGAAAAGCATGAATGATTTTTTACATATGGGCGGTTATGGCCTTTATGTTTGGGTGTCTTTTGGAATTACCTTTGTAAGTATGGCGATTGAAATATTGCTACTACGTGCAAGAAAATTAAGTAATGAAAAAATAAAGGATTTGCTGTAAATGAAATCACGTCATAAACGGATTGCCATTATTGTGGCAGGTATTGCTTTACTTGCCATTGCCGCAACCTTGTTGTTGCAATCATTTCAAAGTAATTTAGTCTTCTTTTTCTCGCCAACAGAAGTAATTCAAGGCAAATCACCAAATCAAGGTAATTTTCGTGTTGGTGGCTTGGTCGTTGAAGGAAGTGTCAAACGCGATGGCACAAAAGTCGCCTTCCAAATTACCGATACCGCTAATAGCATGAATGTTATATTCACAGGCATCCTTCCTGATTTATTCAAAGAGGGTAAAGGCGTTGTCGCACAAGGTACGCAAGGAGCTGACGGTGTGTTTGTGGCCGATCAAGTGTTAGCTAAACATGATGAGAACTATATGCCACCTGAAGCAGCTGACGCCCTAGAAAAGGCACAACAATACAATGCAAACAAAGCAGCAGGAGAGGATAAATGATTCCAGATATTGGACATTACGCACTGATGATTGCGTTAATCGTTGCAACATTGCAGGCAGTCTTACCGCTAGCAGGCTTATCAAGCAACAATAAAAAGCTATTTGCTTTTGCAACCCCCATGGCACGCTTACAATCTTTGCTGATTATCATTGCTTTCATTATTTTAGATTACTCTTTTTATATCAATGATTTCTCTATCCTTTATGTCGCCAACACCTCAAACTCCAATTTGCCAATCATCTTTAGATTAGCCGCTATTTGGGGGGGGCATGAAGGGTCTATCCTTTTTTGGGTCACGATCTTAGCTGTATGGACATTAGCTGTTACCTTCTTTGCCAAAGAGCTACCGCTGCGTTTCAGAAGTACGTTAATCGCTGTGATGGGCTTAATTACGGTTGGCTTTTTGCTTTTCATCTTGATGACTTCTAACCCATTTGAGCGCTTGGCGTTCATACCCATTGATGGGCGTGATTTAAATCCATTATTACAAGACCCTGGCATGGTGTTTCATCCGCCACTTTTGTATATGGGCTATGTTGGTTTTTCAGTGGCATTTGCTTTTGCTATTGCGGCCTTACTTGATGGTCGCTTAGATGTGACATGGGCGCGCTGGACACGTCCATGGACAACAGCTGCCTGGGTATTCTTAACTTTGGGTATTGCGCTAGGTAGCCGTTGGGCATATTACGAACTTGGCTGGGGCGGCTGGTGGTTTTGGGATGCAGTTGAAAATGCTTCCTTTATGCCATGGTTAATTGGTACGGCCCTTATCCATTCACTTGCCGTGACAGAAAAACGCGATGCGTTTAAATCTTGGACCGTGTTACTCTCCATTTGTGCTTTTTCACTAAGTTTATTAGGTACTTTTATCGTGCGTTCTGGTGTGCTTACTTCAGTCCACGCTTTTGCAACAGATCCGAGTCGCGGCTTGTTTATCTTAGTATTCTTAGCTTTGGTCATTGGCGGCGCCCTACTGTTATTCGCATTGCGTGCGCCTACAATTGGCTTAGGTGAAAAGTTTGATTTGCTATCGCGTGAATCTTTACTGTTAAGCAACAATGTAGTGCTATTTACCGCCACTGGTGCGGTTTTATTAGGCACGCTCTATCCGTTAGTCATTGATGCGATGGGCTTAGGCAAAATTTCCGTTGGGCCACCTTATTTTGACGTGGTCTTTGTTGCTATTATGGTGCCTGGTATTTTTCTCATGGGTGTAGGTCCAATCGCAAGATGGAAAAAAGCCACTGTTCCTGAGCTGGCTGGAAAGCTGAAATGGGCATTGGCCATCAGCATCGTCAGCGCCCTGTTAGTACCAAGTGTGATGGGAAAATTGTCTCTTATGATCTTTGTTGGTTTATTAATGGCGTTTTGGGTGATGAGCTCAGTTTGGGTTTCAGTTAATACTCGCTTACAAGCCATTCCGACTGGAACATTAAGGGAAAAGATTAGCTCATTTGGCCCTGCTTTTAACGGTATGTTGCTTGCTCACTTTGGTTTGGCTGTGTTTATTGTTGGGGTCACCATGGTCAAGGGCTATGAACAGGAATCTGATCTTGTGATGAAAAAAGGGGAAACCAAATTAATTAATGGCTATGCGTTCCGATTTGAAGGCATTAAACCGTTAAGAGGTGCAAATTATGTCGCTAAGCAAGGGCAGTTCTATGTATCTAAAGATGGTCAACCCGTGACGCTATTAACGCCTGAAAAACGCTTATACTTGGCGCAACGCGCTGTCATGACGGAAGCCTCTATTTCAGTCAATCCAGTACGCGATATTTATGTGTCTTTAGGTGAAGAGTTAGAAGGCGAACAAAAAGACACTTGGAGTGTGCGCGTCTACTTTAAGCCATTTGTGCAATGGATATGGTTAGGTTGCTTATTAATGGGTTTTGGCGGCATCTTAACTATGGTAGATAAACGTTATCGTTTAACAAAAGTGGTGAAATAAAAACATGAGATTAAAAGCGCTCATTCCTTTTGTACTGTTTATCATATTGATTGCCTTTTTGGGTAAAGGTTTGTTCTTAAATCCGAGAGAAGTCCCTTCCCCACTCGTGGGAAAACCAGCACCTAACTTCACAGCCCCTATTCTTGGAGATGCAACTAAGACCTTCTCAAATGCTGATATGAAGGGAAAAGTATGGATGCTGAATATATGGGCTTCATGGTGCGCAGCTTGTCGTGATGAACATTCTCTTTTACTAGAAATGCGCAAATATGACCTTCCACTTTATGGTATGGCTTATAAGGACGTTGAACAAGATGCCATTGATGTGTTAGCTAAAATGGGTAATCCCTACATCGTCACGGCAACGGACCAAGATGGTCGGATTGGTATTGATTATGGTGTTTATGGCGTACCTGAAACATATCTCATTGATCAATCAGGCATTATTCGTTATAAACAAATCGGCCCAATAACTCCAATGGATTTGCGTGAGAAAATCCTGCCATTATTAAAGGAGCTCAATTCATGATGAAACTGCGCTATGTGCTATTGACATTAGTGGTCACTTTTTCCAGCCTAAGTGTTGCTACCGACAAGCCAAGCACTGCGGCAACAGAAGTTAGATTAAAAAGATTATCAACCGAGCTACGTTGCCTTGTTTGTCAAAATAGTACATTAGCTGATTCAGATGCAGAATTAGCCCAAGATTTACGTAATGAAATTCGTACATTGATTGATGGTGGAAAAACAGATGAAGAAGTCGTTGCCTTTTTAGTTGCCCGCTATGGGGATTTTGTTACCTTTCGCCCACCAGTGAACGCCAATACCGCCCTACTTTGGTTTGGACCATTTATTATGTTGTTTATTGGGGCGCTGGTATTAATTTTAATGCTAAAAAAACGCTCAGCAGTCCTTGGCGCAGAGCCGTAACAACCTGACCCCTACTCAGTTTCGTCTCGTCACACATTTAAGGACTGGACTTGATTAAAAACACAGGTGTCCGATTGATGAAAGAAGTGAACTAGTCAAACCAACACGAGTACGCAGCTAATGCTGCGCGTTTCCCATTTCGTCTTAACGTTTGCAACGCTTATTCAACCAGTCATCAACACTTAAGCGCCCAGCACCATTAAAAAATAGAGGCAGTAACATAATCAGTAATAACAAAGGCAATTTATAGTTGCCAAAACCTTTGTTCGTAATGGCATATCCTTGCCATAGCTCTCCCAAAGGATTCCAACTTTCTGGCCAGTGTACAGTAGCTATAGCTACAATTGTCAATACAATTAGAGAAGCTGAAAAAAAACGTGTTGCAAGGCCTAATATCAAGGCGATCGCACCAAATAGTTCAAAATAAGCAGAAAGTGCCCAACTAAAATCAGGAGAGACTAAGTTGAAAGGAAATGGGAAAGTGAGCGTGGCAAACCAATTTTCACCGTTCAATTTTGCAAGGCCAGCTTCACCAAACTCCCAAGCTAAAATGAATCTTAGCATTAAGTACGGAAACCAACTACCAATCGACTCCAGAATGGAAATTACCCATTGATAGCTTTTGCAAATGTGCTGATACCGCATTGTTTTCTCCTCAGCTTATTGATTATTCTTTAGTAAAGTATTCAAGTTACTTTTGTGCTTTATTCATGACCATTTTCTTTTTTAGCTTAAACAAAACGCGTATGCCAAAAAGTAGTAGCAGTACAGCCGCATAATAAAAGGGTTCAGTAAGGTCTTTTTTAACTAGTAGTAAAAAATGAACGACAACAAAAATAGCAATTAAGTAAACCAGTTGATGTAATGTTTTCCATTTTGACTTTAGTTGTCTCATCATATATTGATTGGACGTCGCAGCTAGTGGAATAGTGAGTATAAAAGCGGTAAATCCGACTAAAATGCGAGGATGCTCAAAAACATCATTCACCATTTCATCAAACAGAAAGTTAAAGTCCAACCAAACATAAGCCAATATATGCAAGCTTGCATAAAAAAACATCCATAAGCCTAACAAACGTCTGACTTGAATTTGCCACACTTGACCTGTGATTAAGCGAATCGGTGTCATCGTTAGACTAATTAGCAAAAAAACTAGCGCCCAAATACCCGTCGAATGTTCAACAAATTCGACGGGATTCGCACCCAAATTATGGTTAAATCCTAACCAAAATAATCGGCTAACTGGAACTAAAGCCAGCAGCCATATGATGATTTTAATCACAACAATTGTTTGTTTGCGCATATGATTTGGTGATGATATTAGAAATATTTTCTTAAATCCATACCAGCATACAGTTGCCCTACTTCTGACTCATAACCATTAAACATTTTGGTTTTAATGCGTCCACCAAACAAGCCGCCACCGATTGGGCGTTCTGTTGATTGTGACCAACGTGGATGGGATACTTTGGGGTTTACATTCGCAAAAAAACCATACTCAGTCGGTCCTGCTTGCATCCATGTCGTCTGTGGCATTTTTTCTACAAAACGGATTTTTACAATGGATTTACCACCCTTAAAGCCATATTTCCACGGTACGACTAATCGCGCTGGTGCGCCATTCTGATTTGGCAATAGTTCGCCATATAAACCTACTGCAATTAAGGTTAAAGGATGCATCGCTTCGTCTATGCGCAACCCTTCGGTGTATGGCCAATCCAAAATAGGCGCATTCACGCCAGGCATGCTGTCAGGGTCATTTGCGGTTACAAACTCCACATATTTGGCATTGCCTGTTGGCTCAGCCCATTTAATCAAACTGGCTAGGGGAAGTCCTACCCAAGGAATCACCATTGACCAACCTTCTACGCAACGCATACGATAAATTCGCTCTTCTAGTGTGGTAAGTTTCATGAGCGCTTCTATACTCATCGTCTTAGGTTTTTTAACTTCACCTTCTATGCTAATCGTCCATGGATTGGGCTGAAATGTTCTTGCTTGTACAACAGGGTTAGATTTATCAGTCCCAAACTCATAATAATTATTATAAGTAGTGATATTGTCATAGGTGTCTATTTTTAAGTCGCGACCATACCCACTCTTGATGACACCTTCAAGTTTTTGACGTGGATTGTATATTGCATCTTTTTTAAGACTTTTGGTTGATTGTGGCGTATTGGTGCGTGCGCTTAAAGTTGTTCTGCTAGTTGATCCGCTACCAGCGATATTTGCCGCCTTGGCTTTTAAGCTTAATAAAGCTGCACTCGTGATAAGACCTGAGCTTGCGGCTAATTTAATGAAGTGGCGCCGATTGCTATAAACGGATTGTGAAGTAATTTCTGATGGTTGAATTTCACTCGGATTCTGCTTTGATTGATCAACAATAATCATCATATGGCCTTAAAAGTATTTTTATTCATATCGCTTAGTCGCTTCAAAGCAGAAACCCTTACAACAATCTACTAGCTATTTAGCGCCTTATGTTTTGCATCAATTATGGCGGCTAACTGCTTAGCACCAATCTTGGTCGCCAGCTTGCTGGCCTCAACGAATAAACGATTGGCACGCTCTTTATCGCCATTAGCAAACGTTGCCTCTGCTAATCCATAATTAGCTGCCGCTTCATAATAGGCGCCGCCATTATCTTTAGCAAATTTCGCCAGTTTTTTATAGTGTCTTTCAGCGTGGGAGTATTCTTTTCCGTCAATAAAATATTGTCCCAGTAGTAAGCTAGAGTCGGCATAGGCCGTTAATGACCCTGCTTGCTTTTGCATGACGGTTGCTTTGAGTTGAAATTCAATGGCTTTATCATGATTACCGATAGCATTGTAGACTTTTGCTAAACGCTCAAAACTTTCAGCCCGTTCATTGTCATTAAATGCAAGACGCGTACTGGTGGTATAGCTGTCCAAGGCTGCATTTAAGTTTTTTGCTTCAAAATAAGCGTCGCCGATAAAATTGTGATTCATGCGAGTATAGGTTTTGTTATCATTGTTGGCGCACATGGCGATACTTTTTTGATAACTTTCAACGGCTTCTTCTGTTTTGTTATTTGCGCGGTGCAAGTTGCCAATGAGAATATAAGAAACTGTTTTTGCAAACACATCTTCGGTTGACTGTACTGCCAACTCCATTGCCGCCAGCGCTTCAGGGTAGTTGCCTTGTAAATCTAATGCTCTGCCTTTGCACAATAAACCTTCATAATCTGTATTGTTTCTTTGCAAAATCGCCGTAGACTGCTCGATTGCGGCAGTCGCATCACCCTTGTTGACAGCATCATTACAAGCGCTTATTTCTGCTGAAACTGCTGCAGCATTCGCATTAGAAATCATTAAAAACAATGTGGTAAAAATAATAGTTAACGTGCTTTCAAATTGCATTTTCATCTTAAAATAAATCCTTCTGTAGATTGTCATCTTTTTGGTCACTACCCGTGTCAACTAATTCTGACTGTGCAATCGTCTGATTAGTTGCAGTCACATTCTTACCATCTGGCAAGGGTTGCGTTAAGCTTTCCGCAAGTAAAGCAAACAAGCCTGCCTCATCTAAAACACTAACCCCTAAACTAATGGCTTTCTCTAGTTTACTACCTGCTTCTGAACCTGCAAGCACATAATCCGTTTTTTTAGAAACACTGCCACTCACTTTGCCACCAGCTGCTTCAATCATGGCTTTTGCATCATCGCGTGACAGTGTTGGTAAAGTGCCTGTCAATACCAATGTTTTACCTTGTAAAACACCGTTTGTCTGTTGTTGCCCATCGTTTTCCTCCCAAACCACCCCCATCGCAATCATCATATCAATGGATTGCGTATTGTGTGCCTCCGCAAAAAATTGCAAAATCGACTCGGCAACGATTGGCCCGACATCGTTAACGGCAAGTAGGCTTTCAAGATTGGCAGCAATTAGCTTATCTAAGCGACCAAAATATTTAGCTAAATCTTTGGCAGTCGCCTCACCAACATTGCGTATACCTAGGGCGTAAATAAAGCGTGCTAGCGTCGTTTTTTTACTTTTATTGATGGCGTCTATTACGTTTTGTGCTGATTTTTGCGCCATGCGCTCTAATCCAGCTAATTGCTCAACCGTGAGACGATAAATATCACTGACCGCATTTAATTGCTGGGCTTCGACCAATTGATTGATTAGTTTATCGCCTAATCCTTCTATATCCATCGCACGGCGTGACGCAAAATGCGAAATTGCTTGTTTGCGCTGGGCTGGACAATACAAACCACCAGTGCAACGCGCAACGGCTTCATCTTCAAGTCGTTGGATATGCGAATCGCATTCAGGGCAATTTGTGGGCATGACAAAACGCTTTGCATCTAATGGACGGTTCGCCATCAACACAGTTACCACTTCGGGAATCACGTCGCCTGCTCGCCTGACAATCACTGTATCGCCTATACGAATATCTTTGCGTAACATTTCATCTTCATTATGCAAGGTTGCGTTCGCCACTGTGACACCCCCAACAAAGACGGGCTTTAAGCGCGCTACAGGTGTAATTGCACCTGTTCTGCCAACTTGAACTGTAATATTTTCAATCACAGTGCTAGCCTCTTCTGCTGGAAACTTATGTGCAATCGCCCATCGTGGGGCTCGTGATACAAACCCTAATTCATTTTGTTGAGCGAAAGCATTCACTTTATAGACAACGCCATCAATATCGAACGCTAATTCTGCCCGCTGAGCAGCAATCGTTTTGTAATAGGCTTTCAAACCTGGGTAAGCAGAAACTTTTGCACGTAAATTACAAACAGGAAGGCCAAGGCCCTGGAGATAATCCATCGCTTCTGTATGCGACTTTAATAAAGGAACACCCCTAGCTTCACCTAAACCATAAGCAAAAAAACTCAACGGTCGAGTTGCCGTCACTTCAGCATCTAATTGACGCAAGCTTCCTGCAGCAGCATTTCGTGGATTAGCAAATAGCTTAGCGCCCGATTGATGCTGTGCTGCGTTCAGACGCTCAAAATCCTCCTTGAACATCAGCACTTCACCACGTATCTCTAACAATTCTGGAGGCTGTTCTGTTGCAAGTTTAGCTGGGATACTGCGTATGGTACGCAAATTATGCGTGACATTCTCCCCTGTATAACCATCGCCGCGTGTGGCACCTTGCACGAATAACCCATGCTGATAGGTTAAGGTAATGGCTAAACCATCGAATTTTGGTTCAACGGCATATTCAACAGGGTCAACTCCCAGTCCTTCGCGAACGCGCTTATCAAAAGCCATCAGCTCTTCGTCTGCAAAAACATTATTAAGTGACAACATGGCCTGACGATGCTGCACGGTTGAGAATTGCTCCGATGCGCTACCACTAACGCGTTGAGTAGGCGAATCAGCAGAGATTAGTTCAGGGAATTGGTTTTCTAATATGGCCAGCTGGCGATAAAGCCCATCATATTCATTGTCTGTGACCCTAGGCGCATCCAACACATAGTAATCATGGTCACACTGTGCAATTTTAGCAAGCAGCTCTGCCATTTGCTGTCGCGCTAACGCAATCGGTAACATCACTAGCTAAATAATCGCTGACTAATTTGACTACCTGGCACAATCTCATGTGTCATCATAGCCGTATGAATGCGTTTAAGTTGTTCTCTGATTTTTTCAATTTCAGGCATGCCCAAAGGACGTTGATTATCATCCACTATTTGCGCACCCATGCTCCCAGCCATCTGCTGCGCAATTAATACCACGCGATTAAAGGTTTGCTCACAATTGATTAATTTTGGCACTTCAATCTGAAAAGTAGCTCCCCTCACGATATTGACCCTAAGCGCATCTGCAGTAAAGGCTTGCTGGTCTAAATTGATTAAAGTAAAAAGCGGCTGTTCTTTATGTTTATCATCAAAGCAACAGAATTTTCCATCGTGCAATTTCATATCGTTGGCTTCGGCTAGCCCTTTGAATTTAGTGCCATGAATAGGTGTTTGACCTTGAATTAAGTGTAGACTGACTAATTGGTCAACTTTAATACAAAATGCATCCAAGTCAATCGCACGCTGCACAGGGTCGCCCTCACCTTTCCACTCAACAACTGCCTCAAATTCATGTCCAATCGATTCAATCGCATGTTGAAATTGTTTAATCTGTGCGCTAGAGACAGGGCCACGACGGTCGGCTAGTTGAAGGCTACAACTTATTTTATTAAAAGATTCACTTTGCCCAGTAGCGGTAATGACATTCCACTGATGGTCTTTTCCTAACACATGAGTCAGGACAGGTAGCTCTGCATCATGAAATGTTGCTTGCAACTTATCGACAAAGGCATGTCCATTAATCGGTTGAGATGCCTCTAGCACCGCAATAAAATCAACGTGCGTATGCACTGCTGTGGGTAGCGTGTCCATGGGGCTAGCACCGATTATGGGCTCGGTTGCTTTAGGAGCAGATTGTTTAGCAGGTGCTTGCACTGGGTCAACTTCAATTTCAGCAGGTTCATTAGCTTCAGTGATCGTCGATGATTGTTCTACAACAGCATCCTCCGCATTGGCCAAAACAGTCTGTGTCTCTATCGGTGTTTCATTTGCCTCAACAGCACTCAATTCTGATGCAACCACACTACTCACACAATCACCTTCGACTGAAGCGTCGGCAGCGACAGAAACCTCATCAACTAAAACATCTTTTTTTGGAATGATAAAATCATGGCTAATCCTATTACGAAGTTGTTTTTCTTGTCGCCAATTATAAATAATCACGGCAACAATAATCATCAAGCCTAGAATAATGAGTGAAATTTGCAAATCTGACATAATTTTACTTTGAGTTAATGTTAAAAATGATGGTTCTAATCGACCTGTGTTAGTTTAAACGTTCAATAATATGATTCATATACTAAATAAGCTGCATTTGTAATGCAGCATCTATATCAACCTCAACAACCCGAGAAACACCCGACTCCTGCATGGTAACACCAATCAATTGCTGAGCAATTTCCATCGTGATTTTATTATGACTAACGAATAAAAACTGGGTTTTTTCAGACATTTTACGTACCATTGCACAAAAGCGCTCGGTATTACTGTCATCAAGAGGCGCATCAACTTCATCCATTAAACAAAATGGTGCGGGATTTAATCTAAAAAAAGCAAACACCAATGCTAAAGCAGTCAATGCCTTTTCACCGCCAGATAATAATTGAATAGTAGTATTTTTCTTGCCAGGCGGCTGGGCAAACACTTGTAAGCCAGTATCGAGAATTTCTTCTCCAAGCAATTCCAACTTTGCTTGACCACCACCAAACAGTGTCGAAAACAATTCACCAAAGTGACGATTTGCCTCATTAAATGTGATTAACAGCTTCTCACGTGTCTCACGGTCTATCTTATTAATAGCGCTTTCTAAAGTCTCACTGGCTGCAATCAAGTCTTGCATTTGGCTATCCAAATAGCTTTTTCTGTCCGCTTCAGTTTGCAACTCCTGAATTGCAGCCAAATTAACAGGACCCAAACGCTCAATCTCATTTTGCAAACGGCTGATTTTTTCAGCATAAGTGCTTGCTTTTGCTTGAGATTGCAAACCTTCTTGTAATTGATCTTCATTCATGCCATTTTCTTGCAAACCGACTTGACATTGCTCAAAATACAATCGTGCTTCTTGCTCCGCTAAGCGGCCATGTTCTAGTTGATCACGCATTGGATTAAGTGCCTGTTCATTTTGCATGCGCACGCGCTCTAGCGCTTTTAACTCTGCTTCTTGACTTTCTAATTGATTTCTAGCCTCAGAAAGCGTCGCCTCTTTAGATAGTTTTAGCGCAACAGCTTGCTGTAAGTTGGCTTTCAATGTTTCCATTGGGGTCATCATCAATGCTTGCTCTGCTTCATTTTTACGTAAGTTAAATGACCGCTCTTCTTCATCAAGATTATTTATTTTGTTTCTCAACTCATTGATATTATTGTTAATAATTTTAATCTCAAAATGAGATTCTTGTTGTTTCTTTTCTGTTTCAGATATCGCATCGCGCAATTGATTAAAGGCAAGTTCAGCTTGCTGCGCGATGGATTCATCCTTCGTTTTAAGCGCTTCTAACTGCTCAATACCTAACATAAGTTGTTGCAAAGCTGTTTCTTTTTCTTTGATGTGATTAACTTGTTGGGCATGTTTAACTTTGGCCGCCTCAATATCAGCTTTTAAACTTTTTTCACGCGCCATACAGGTTTCACGCAATTGCGCTAACTTGGCAGTTTCTAGCTCATATTGATGCAGCGTTTGCATCGTAAGCTTCAATTGTTCAGCCTTTTGTTGTTGCAAAACTCTGGTTTGGGCCAATTCAGACTCGGCTGTCTGTAATGCGCTGGCTATTTTTGCAACAGCATCTTGTAAATCAGGTAGCGATTGCTGCAAATCCAATAAACGTTGTTGACGCTCAATCACTCCATGCAAATGGGTATTTTGACCATGATAAACTACACCACCAGGACTAAAAATATCACCCTGCTGATTCACCATTTTTTCACCCAATCGCAATTGCGCACTCGCGCTAACGCCATCTTCGCCTTCAGGTAATAAATAAGTGCCAGCTAGCCAATCTTGCAATATGCTTGTTAAGGCGGGTGGGCAATCTTTAATCAAACTGAACAAAGGCGTAAACGACGTATTTTGGTCGATTACTGTTGAATGACTTCTAGACAGGGCTATGACTAATGCGCCAGGCGGCCGACCGCTTAAGGGCGCATCCGTCAATAAAGCATTAAGTCTTTCACCCAGCAAAGCCTCAAGTGCAACACCCCATTGTTCGTCAATAGTGATTTTTTCCCATAGCCGCGCCTGGTGGTTTAACCCTAGACGATTTAACCAATCGGACAACTGCCCTTCAGCATTTAGTGATTGCTGTATCTTCTTTAATGATTGTATTTCCGCCTCGACTTGACCTAAAGCACGTTGCGCGTCCTGCAGTTGCTCGCGAAATTGCTGTACACTCGCTTCCAGCACTTCTTCATTTGTGCGTAGTTTCTGTATCGCTTGCTCAATCTCTGCAATAGCTGCATGCGCATCTGTCAGTCCTTTTTGCGCCAGTGCAATAGCGGCTTGGTCGGGCAGCACTAACTGAATTAAAGCCTCTTCTAGGCGCTGAACTTGGTTTACGCTCTCTTGGATGATCTGATGAATATGTTGCACATTATTGCGGTCAATTTGAATTCGCTGATGCGCTGTTTGTAAGGACTGAGTACTCGCCTGCATCGCCCCAACGGCCTCACGATACGCCGCCTGCACTTGTGGCAGTTTGAGCGTTAATTCAGCTGATGCGGCTTCTATTTGATCCTTTTTTTCATTCGCCAAGCTTAACTCAGCATGCAATTGCACTAACTGGTCAGTGGTCCCTACCTTCGTCTTAGCATTGCGCGCCAAGGACTCATCCAGTTGTTGTAATTGCAGCGTCATGCGATTGCGTGCCTCTGCGTTTTGTTTAACTTGGTTTTCCAAATGAGCAACTTCTGCATTCGCTTCATAATAAGCTGCCTGGGCCTGATTAATCGCCTCACCTGCGTTATAAAACGCTTGCCG
The DNA here is from genome assembly GCA_017857755.1 of Methylophilaceae bacterium. Lineage (GTDB taxonomy): Bacteria > Pseudomonadota > Gammaproteobacteria > Burkholderiales > Methylophilaceae. The sequence goes on from JAFMCM010000008.1 coordinate 53,140, forward strand.
ACTGACTTCTAAGCCCGCTTCGCTTTTTCTTAGCTCAGCCGTCTGTGCTTCTAATTGAATCACTAATTGCTCAACTGTTGCTTTTGCGTTTTCCCAAGCTTGGCTTGCATCACGTTTTTTTAATAGCCAATATTGACCTTCAGCTAATCTAAGTGATGCCTGCATCTCATGATATTGTTGCGTGACAACCGCTTGTGACGCTAGCTTGGTAATTTGTTTTTGCAACTCAAGACAAATATCCTCAACACGTGTTAAGTTTTCACGAGTATCACGTAAACGCAACTCCGTTTCACGTCTTCTATCTTTGTACTTGCTAATACCAGCAGCTTCTTCAAGAAAAATACGTAGCTCTTCAGGTTTTGCTTCTACAATCCGTGAAATCGTATTTTGACCAATAATGGCATAAGCGCGACCACCAAGCCCAGTACCTAGAAATAAATCAGCGACATCACGGCGACGAACGGCGGTGTTATTAATATAATAAGTAGAACCCTTTTGTCGCTCAATTACCCTTTTTACCGAAATCTCGGCGTATTGACGCCATTCACCGCTGGCGCTACCAAGGCTATTGTCAAAAATAAGTTCAACACTCGCGCGAGAAATA
>JAFMCM010000009.1 GCA_017857755.1 Methylophilaceae bacterium
TACCTAAAGCACGGACGCCGCCTTCGCGCACAACAGCAAAAGCTTCTGGCAACAAACTGTCGAGTGATTCGCCATCAGCGTAACGTTGCTTAAACTCCGTAGTCTTTGCACGCAAGGCTTCATCTGATAACGCTTGCATAGCGGGCTCAAGTTCGCCGATTGTTTTAGCAATTTGTGTATAGTTTTTGACTAGTCTATCGTTGCGACTGCCAACTATTTTTCTGAATAACGTAGATAACATGAAATGACACCGATTTTCCGAAATACGGAAACCTCAAAAGTTAGATTGAATTTTAATTAAACTGGGGACAACATTTTTCACAACAAGCGTCAACCAAACTAACTTGAATGACGACTTAGATATTTTCTGGGGTCTAATGGACTACCATTTAAACGAATTTCATAATGCAAGTGCGGTCCAGTGGAGCGACCTGTACTACCAACTAAGGCAATAATTTGCCCTTTTACTACGCGGCTACCATGTTTAACCAGTAATTTTGAAGCGTGTGCATAGCGCGTTTCCAAGCCTGCACCATGACTGAGCTTAATCAGATTTCCATAGTCTGGGGTGTGAACTGCTACTGTGACAATGCCATCACCCGCCGCTCTAATTGGCGTGCCAATGGACGCTGGGAAATCCAACCCTTCATGAAAAGCGCGATTTCCATTAAATGGGTCAATGCGCCAGCCGTAACTTGATGAGCGATAAGCCACTTTTACTGGTTTGGAGTTGGGTAGCATATCTTTTAAAACACTGTTCTGTAAAACATCGGCTTCAACATAATTCATATACTCATCACGATTGCCAACAGCAGCCGCTAAATCTGCAATCGCGGACTGTAAGTCCTGTTCTGTCATTGGTGTAGCATTAACTAATGGGCCACCAAGACCAATACTTTCGACCTGACATGAGTCAATCGCTGCTTGTTTTTTGCCCGCTGATTGCTTCATTTCAATGCCAGCCAGTTTAACCAAACGCTTATTTTGAGCATCCAAGCGCATGATTCTCGCTTGCAATTGTCCGATTTGTTTGGCATAAGCATCTAGATGCATTTGTGAAGAGCTAATGGATTTTTCTAGTTGTGCAGGCGACATGACTTTAATCGCTTGATGTTTGAAACCATTATTTTCTGACACAATCAGAGCAGTGACCAAGCTGGTCAAAGCAATAAAAGCAATCAAAAGCACTGACACATGAAAGCCAGTAAGCGCTCTTGGCTTTGCTTGATTACTAGAAACTAGGATAATATTCATCGTATATTGATTTAATACTCTTTTAAATAAAACTTATGCAAAAAATTAATGTGTTACTTAATCAAAACCAAGTGAAATTGGACAAGCAATTTAATCACCTCGTTGCTCAAGCAGACGCACATCTTAATCTTCAACAATTTTGGAAGGCCATTGCACCTAATGCAATCAGTCAATCCAGTAGCGCCAGTAGCTTAAGCAATGGATTGCTTACCATTAACGCCCATAATAGTGGCGTGGCGACAAAAATCAAATTAACGAGCGCTAGCTTGTTGAGTCAATTACAAAATTTGCAACATGAAGACCCCATTTACAAGCATTGTAAAGTTACTGGAATTAAGGTAAAAGTGCAAGTTAAATCTGAACTTAAAACCCATAAACCACAAGCACGCACGCTTTCAAGCGGCGCGGCAGAAACACTGAGAAAGCTGGCTGATCAACTTGGCGATTCAGCGCTTGCCAACAAACTCAATCAATTGGCAGACCACGCTTAAGTAAAAATGACCTAAATGCTCGCTTGCTCCGCTTAGCACGCGTCACCACCCGACCTAGCAATCAGTTACCGTTCATTGCCTATTGTAAGCTATCGACTCTGATGTGGAAGTAGCAAATCTTCTAGAAAAAAAGCCGATAAATCGGAGCGGCCGCATAAGCCAGATTTGCGATAAATAGCACGCGCTTGATCACGAATTGTCCGTTCACTTGTTGCTCTCAAATCTGCAATTGCTTGGTGACTCAAACCTTTAAGCAGCAACATGCCCACTTCGATCTCCGCTGGTGTCAATTGCCATTCAGTAAATTGCTTCAGAATCTGTTTTGCTAGTCCTGCAAGCAGGTCTTTATTGACCTCGCGCCACTGTTGCGCATCTTGATTGGCCAACGTCAAATCTTGTTCTAAACGATGGATGGTTGCCTGTGTCGTGGCAAAATATATCCAACCAAAATAAAGCGTGCCTGCCAGTGAAAAAAGCAAGATCATCACTTCAATAATAATGTGCCACCAGGCAATTCCATCTTGATAATCATCGATGATGTCTATGGAAATCAGCAAAAATGTCAACGCACACAGCGCGATGGTCCATTGACTGAGTCGTTTATTATCGTGGTTATTTGTCTGCTTCATTGGAATTGCTTGTGGCTTTATTTTCGATATATTCAACAAAATACGAAGTATTATTGCATAATAGTTGGATGCATAATAAGCAAAACTTGTAGATCGATCCCCTCACCCAATAACACTGACAAAAGGAGCTGGCATTGAGTCACGATGAGCGCCATCGCTCGCATCATAACCACTGGCTGCGTGCTGCAGTGCTTGGTGCAAATGATGGCATTATTTCTACTGCCAGTCTTATGATTGGCTTTGCTGCTGCTAACGCCGCGCATGAATCAATTATTCTATCAGGTTTGGCTGGGCTTTTTGCTGGCGCGATGTCGATGGCAGCTGGCGAGTATGTGTCGGTTAGCACGCAAGCTGACACTGAAGCTGCCGATTTAGCCGTTGAGCGTCTAGAACTTGCAAACGATTATGAGCATGAATTAACAGAGCTTACCCATATTTATATTCATCGCGGATTAAAGCCTGAGCTGGCACATGAAGTTGCTGTCCAACTAACCGCACATGATGCACTTGGCGCACATGCGCGTGATGAGTTGGGCATTACCGAGTTCGCCAGCGCCCGGCCAATGCAAGCCGCTTTCACTTCTGCGGCTGCTTTTAGCTTAGGCGCATTGGTGCCTTTAATTGTGACACTTTTTTCCCAGCCTACAATCATCAGCTACAGTGTTGGCATAACGTCTCTTGTATCACTCGCTTTTTTAGGTGGTTTAGCTGCAAAGGTGGGTGGGGCTAATATTTATATTGGTGTTGCTAGAGTGACTTTTTGGGGGATTTTAGCGATGGTCGCAACGGCCGTCATTGGCCATCTTTTTGGTGTGATGACGGTATAACAAGAATGCAAAATACGTTTCCGTTTTTGTCATCCTTTTAATCACAAAAAAGCGCGGATCACCGCGCTTTTTTGTGGACTCCGCTTGATGTACTTGCTTTATTTTGTTGCGTTGTGGCGTTCAACACCGTCCATGATTTCTTTATGGGCCGCGTCAATATCTTCCCAACCTAAAATCTTCACCCATTTACCTTTGTCCAAATCTTTGTAGTGTTCAAAGAAATGAGAAATCATTTCCAAGCGCCATGGTGAAACATCGGTATAGGACTTTTGAAAAGCGTACAAAGGACATACTTTCTCAATGGGTACTGCTAGCACTTTGGCATCTTCACCCGATTCGTCTTGCATATTCAACATACCAAGCGCACGACAGCGAACTACGACACCTGGCAATAATGGCACAGGTGTCACGACTAAAACGTCAACTGGGTCGCCATCACCACCTAATGTGTGTGGAATATAGCCATAGTTACATGGGTATTGCATAGAAGTACCCATAAAACGGTCAACAAAGAGCGCTCCACTATCTTTATCCACTTCATATTTAACAGGGTCACCATTGGCTGGGATTTCAATGATGACATTAAAATCATGAGGTAAATCTTTACCTGAAGGTACTAAATTCAATGACATGTCGCATTTCCAATATTTTCGAGGCTTGAATTATAACAATAGCTTGTAACAAAAGCATTACATAGCCCACTAATTTATTGCTTGTCGACAACTGTCGATGACCGTTTTTGGAGTAATTGTAAGCGCCAGATAAACCAACAACGGTACGATGACAAAATCATCTAATTGACCAAGTATTGGAATAAAATCAGGAATCAAGTCAAAGGGTAATAATAAGTAGCCAATTGCCAGCCCCAAGCACACTTTTGCCAACCAAGGCGTTCCCACGTGTTGCGCCACACGTCGATAGAAGGCAAGTTCTTGCTTAATGCGTTTGGCAAGGCTTATGATTTGCTCAAACATCTGATGGGTTAACTCAGGATTTTGCCTGTTAATTTCGTATAAACCTCGGCATATTTTTCACTGGTTTTTTTGGCTACTTCCTCTGGCAAAACGGGCGCGGGCGGGGTCTTATCCCATCCACTATTTTCTAACCAATCGCGCACATATTGCTTGTCGTAGCTTGGTGGGTTACTTCCCACTTGATAGCTTTCTAAAGGCCAAAACCGAGAGGAATCGGGGGTCAACACTTCATCCATCACATGCAAGACACCAGCGGCATCTAAACCAAACTCAAACTTGGTGTCCGCAATAATAATTCCTTTTGTTAATGCAAAGGCAGCCGCTTCCGAATAAAGCGCAATTGCCACTTTGGCCACCTGCGCTGTCATATCTTTACCAATCAGCGCTTCAACCTGAGCAATGCTGATGTTTTCATCATGGTCACCGATGGCCGCTTTACTGGATGGCGTAAATATTGGTTGCGGTAACTGAGCTGCTAATTGCAAACCTGCTGGCAATGGAATCTCACAAACCGTGCCTTTTTCTTGGTACTCTTTCCACCCGCTACCAACAATATAACCGCGCACAATGGCTTCAATCGGTAAGGGTGTTAGTTTTTTGACGACCACTGCTCGTGCACCTAATTGCGCGGCCTCAAGCGGGTCACTTACAACCGATTGCGGGTCAATGCCAGTCAGATGGTTAGGCACAATATGACTCAATTTTTCGAACCAAAAATTCGCCATCTGCGTCAGCATGGCACCTTTGTTTTCAATAGCGGTGGGCAAAATCACATCAAAAGCAGAAAGACGGTCGGAGCTCACCATCAACAAATGCTGCGCATCAACATCGTAAATATCACGCACTTTTCCTTGGTGAATCAATTTTAAACTGTTAATGCTAGAGTTGCGTAGTGGAACGTTCGCCATGGTGTGGACCATCAAATAAATAATCTTCTATTATAATGGGATCGCTGGGCTATTGTCTTAAATAATCTCCATCTCACGCTGATGAGAACAGCCATTTTAGGTCGGGCATCCGATACGACCAAACGCATTCATCCCAACTTGTATGGCCTTTTCATTCTTCGCACACGCTGCAACAATCATGCTTTAAGCAAATGTGCAGGCTTAACCTAAAAAAACAGCCCTAAAGGGGCTGTCAGCATTGCAATACCAGCAGTTAATTTTAGCTTCGGGACTCTAATATTTCAACCGCAGGCAATTTTTTGCCTTCCAAGAACTCCAAGAATGCACCACCAGCGGTCGATATATAACTAATTTTGTCGTAAATGTCATACTTTTGAATCGCAGCAATGGTATCGCCACCGCCAGCAAGGGTAAAAGCTTTGGTGTTTGCAATTGCATTGGCAATGGTCTTAGTGCCTGCTCCGAACTGGTCAAATTCAAAAACGCCGACTGGTCCGTTCCATACGACTGTGCCAGCATTCATGATAATGTTCGCTAATGCGGCGGCAGATTCAGGGCCAATATCAAATATCATATCGTCAACAGCAACTGCGTCTGCTTTTTTCAGCACAGCAGGTTCATCAGCAGCAAACTGTTTGCCACAAACGACATCAGTTGCAATCGGCACAGCTGCACCACGTTGTGCCATTTTCGCGATTAATGCACTTGCGGTGGGTACTAAATCATCCTCACACAGCGACTTTCCAACTTCAAAACCAGAGGCTTTAAGAAAGGTGTTCGCAATACCTCCACCGACTACCATTTGGTCAACTTTTTCCGACAAGCTTTCCAACACGGTTAATTTAGTGGAAACCTTGCTCCCGCCAACAATCGCTACCATTGGACGTGCTGGGTTCAGTAATGCTTTTGTAAGCGCTTCTAATTCTTCTGTTAACAGGATGCCAGCACAAGCGATAGGTGCGTATTGAGCAATGCCATGTGTACTGGCGTGTGCGCGGTGCGCGGTACCAAATGCATCCATTACAAAAACGTCACATAATGCTGCATACTTTCTAGAAAGCGCGTCATCATTTTTCTTTTCACCAATATTAAATCGACAGTTTTCTAATAAAACTAACTGCCCCTCTTCCATGGCTAGACTGCCTGCAGCCGCTGTATCACTTAACCAATTCTTGACCAAGCGAACAGGCTGACCCAATTTTTCAGCCATCACATCAGCAACAGGCTGCAAAGAATTTTCTTCGGAATAAACCCCCTCTTCAGGCCGACCCAAATGTGAGGTCACCATTACCTTTGCACCTGCTTTTAGGGCATATTCAATCGAAGGCATAGAGGCAGTAATCCGTGCATCAGAGGTCACCTTTCCATCGGCGACAGGTACATTGAGATCAGCACGAATAAATACACGCTTACCTTTTAAATCTACATCCGTCATTTTAATAAACTGCATCATTCGCCTCTCACCTGATTGCGCTATTTTTATTGATTAACGTGCTGCACTAATCGCAATAAGTTACATGTATATCCATACTCGTTGTCATACCAACCAACTACCTTCACAAAAGTACTGTCTAACATGATGCCAGCATCTGCGTCAAAAATACCAGCCTCAGGTTGGCCTCTAAAATCAGTAGAAACCACTTTTTCATCGGTGTAACCCAAAGCCCCTTTTAGTGCACCTTGTGAGGCCAACTTCATAGCAGTGCAAATTTCTGCGTAGCTCGTTTCCTTTTCCAACTCAACCGTTAAGTCAACGACAGATACGTCTGCTGATGGCACGCGCATTGCCATACCTGTTAATTTTTTATTAAGCGCTGGAATGACCTTACCAACAGCTTTTGCAGCGCCAGTACTGGATGGAATAATATTTTCAAAAACACCACGTCCACCACGCCAATCTTTTTTACTGGTGCCATCAACTGTTTTTTGCGATGCGGTTGCGGCATGTATAGTGGTCATTAAGCCGCGCTTAATGCCAAAATTATCTTGCAATACTTTTACTAATGGCGCCAACGCATTCGTGGTACATGATGCAGCCGATACAATCGCCTGGCCTTGATATTCCAAATGATTTACACCGTAGACATACATTGGCGTATCGTCTTTACCTGGCGCTGACTGCACTACTTTTTTCGCGCCACCTAACAGGTGTGGCTGACAACTTTCTTGCGTTAAGAACACGCCAGTTGATTCAACCACGATGTCAACACTTGCCGCAGACCAATCAATATTGGCGGGATCACGCTCAGCTGTGATTTGAATGGACTTCCCATTAACAGAAAATGTATCGTTATCCGTATTTACATCAGCATTTAATCGCCCATGAACGGAGTCATACTTCAACATATAGGCCATATAGGCTGTATCGTATGAGCAGTTAATGGCCACTACTTCAATATCGTTAAACTCTGCTTCTTGAAGGGCAGCTCGCAACACCATGCGGCCGATACGCCCAAATCCATTAATTCCTATACGAATCGTCATACAACATCCCCTTAATTGCTATTTTTTGCACATGCTAGAGTTTATCAACAAAAAGGGTCTCAGATAGAGACCCTTTTGTGTTAAATCAACAACTAATGAATTAAAGCACTGATTTCACAGTTTTCACAACATTCTCAACTGTAAAGCCAAAGTGTTTCATCACAACGCCGCCTGGTGCTGATTCACCGAATGTATCGATACCAACAACCGCACCTTCTAAACCTACATACTTACGCCAGAAATCTGGGTGAGCAGCCTCAATCGCCACACGTTTCACACCTGGTGTTAATACGCTGTCTTTGTAAGCTTGGTCTTGACGATCAAATACATTAGTTGATGGCATTGAAACTACACGCACTTTGGTGCCAGCTGCGTTTAATTCAGCCGCCGCATCCACCGCTAGGCTTAGCTCAGAGCCGTTAGCAATGATAATCACTTCTGCTCCAGCAACGTCAGAGAATACATAACCACCCTTGCGCACTAAATCAAAGTCTTTAGCATCATGCTTCACACCAGGCACGCCTTGACGACTTAATACCAAGCTTGTTGGACCATCATGACGCTCAACAGCAACAACCCATGCAATCGTTGTTTCAGTAGAATCAGCAGGACGCCATACATCCATGTTAGGGATGTAACGTAGACCAGCTGTGTTTTCTACTGGCTGATGGGTAGGACCATCTTCACCTTGACCGATAGAGTCATGAGTTAACACATAAATCACACGTTGATGCATTAATGCAGACATACGCATACCGCTCTTCATGTAGTCAGAGAACATATGGAATGTACCGCCAAATGGCAACAAACCACCGTGCAATGCGATGCCGTTCATAATGGCTGCCATACCAAATTCACGCACACCGTAAGAGATATAGTTACCTGGCTCTTTGCCACTTACGTGCTTAAATTCTTTTGCAGCTGTTAGGTTTGATCCTGTTAAATCAGCTGAACCGCCTAAGAATTCTGGCAAGATTGGTGCTAAGGCTGTAATGGCTTTTTGTGAAGCTTGACGTGTCGCTAATTTTTCAGCTTTTTCGTTTGTTTCAGCAACGATTTTATCTGTTAAAGCTTTCCAGTCAGCTGGTAGTTCGCCTGCCATACGACGCTTGAATTCCGCAGCTTCTGCTGGAAATGCTTTTGCATATGCAGCAAACTTTTCGTTCCAAGCAGCTTCTTTTGCAGCGCCTTTGTCTTTTTGGTTCCAACCATCATATACATCTTGTGGAATCACAAATGGATCATGTGGCCAGTTGATTTCTTTACGCACCAATGCAACTTCGTCTTCACCTAATGCTGCACCGTGGCAGTCGTGTGATCCAGATTTGTTTGGCGAACCTTTACCAATGATTGTTTTACAGCAAATCAATGACGGTTTGTCTGTCACTGTTTTAGCAGCATCAATCGCTTTTTGAATGGCATCGGCATCATGTCCATCGACTTCAACAACGTGCCAACCGTATGATTCAAAACGGCCTTTGGTATCATCAGTATACCAACCTTCAATGTGACCATCGATAGAAATACCGTTGTCATCCCAGAAAGCCATTAATTTACCAAGACCCCATGTGCCAGCTAAAGCACAAGCTTCGTGTGAAACGCCTTCCATCATACAACCATCACCCAAGAACACATATGTGTAATGATCGACGATGTCATGACCTGGTTTGTTAAATTGGTTAGCCATTAATTTCTCAGCCATCGCAAAACCAACACCGTTAGAGATACCTTGACCTAAGGGACCCGTTGTTGTCTCAATACCTGGCGCATAACCGTACTCAGGGTGACCAGCACATTGTGAATGCAATTGACGGAATGAAGCTAATTGCTCCATAGGCAAGTCGTAGCCTGTTAAATGAAGCAATGAGTAAATCAGCATAGAACCATGACCGTTTGACAATACAAAGCGATCACGATCGGCCCATTCGGCATTGTTTGGGTTGTGATTCATATTGTGGTTCCACACCACTTCTGCAATTTCAGCCATGCCCATAGGCGCGCCTGGGTGACCTGAGCTCGCTTTTTGCACTGCATCCATGCTTAACGCACGAATAGCATTACATAAGTCAGTACGTGTTGCCATTGTTATCTCCCTAATCAATCGTTATTGGATGGTCTTATTCTGTGCGCACATAGCAAGCAAAGAATAACGCCATAATTTAATTCTTAAAAAGTGTAAAAGTACCACTTTTTCGCAAAGGGGTAAATTATTGCTTATATGGCGAATTTGAGCAAGAGCTAAGCTGAGCAAAAAGGGCAAAAAACACAGAAATATCCGTGATTAGCGTTACTTTAAATCTTATATACAAGATTGCATTCTTGTTAAAACAAATGAAGAAGCGGCCTTAATTACTTAGCTGTAATCGCCTCGATTACAGCCTGAATCGCCATGCAATTGCCTTTTGCATCTTCAAAAGATAGAAGAGGCGCCAAGTCATGTAAGACGCAATCGCTAAAGTGTTCAATTTCCAAATTGAAATGATTACTCATTGGCAATTTTTCTTCACCACTTTTACCATCATCTGTTTCCCAGCTGATGACGGGCACATCTGTACCATATGCCCAAGCGTTATGACATTTAATCCAACCTTTATCACCGATGATTTCATATTCTGCTTTTCGGCTTCGTTCAAAACTCATCTCAAAATGCCCAAAACGAGCGCGACCTTTTGCATCTTGACCAAAGTCGAATACACCACTGGTAACAACATCCGCACCATGCGCATTCAGCTTGGCGCATGCCACTACTGCCTGTGGGTTGGCAGGCTGACCTTCATGCTGAAAGCACCAGCGTAAACTGTGAATTGCATAGGGCCCAATATCCCATAGTGCACCACCGCCATCGGCCATACTTCTATTAATACGATACATCCGCGATGGTTGCATCAAAAAAGAAAAACTTGAGCGCGCTGAGAGCACATCGCCGATCAAGCCTGTGCTAATCATATTGTGCAATTGGATATGCTGTGGATGAAAACGATACATAAATCCTTCCATCACTTTTACGCCATGCGCATTAGCAGCACGTTCAATCTTCATAATGTCAGCCGAGGTAATGGCCATTGGCTTCTCAATTAACACATGCTTACCTGCTTTAATCGCTGTTAAAGCCCACTTTGCATGCTCCTCATTCGCCATTGGGCAATACACTGCTTCAACATTGTCATCGGCAATCAGGCTGTCCAAATCATCATAGCAAGCGACATCAGAATAGTCAGTGATGGACGCATACTTTTCTAAAGTTGCTTTTGCTGCCCCCGCGCGTCGGCTCGCGATGGCAACCAGCTGTGCATTAGAGGCTTCCATGATCGCTGGCAACAACCGTTGATTCACGCGTGCAGCGCCTAAGATCCCCCAATTTAATTTTTTGTCAGCCATCATCATTTTCCTCTATTCGTTTAATCGATTCATTATACAATGCATCAAATGTCATCGTGCAATGTCGCGTTAGATGACGTTGTACTTTGAAGGCGCATCTCATTTGTCAACTCATGCATTCAATTTTGACTGTCAATCTTGCGGTGCCTGCTGCGCATACTTTCGCGTATCATTTTATTGGTCCGAAACCGATGCGCACCCAGAAGGTGCCGTACCGCAATCCATGACAAAAGCGATTAGCTTGCATCAAGTTGCCATGTTGGGCACCACTCAAAAACCAGAACGATGCGTAGCATTAGCAGGCGAACTTGGACAAGCGGTTCGTTGCACGATTTATGAAAAGCGATCTAGTACTTGCCAAGCATTTGCAATGGGTACCGAAGCATGTCTACAAGCACGAAAATCATATGGCCTTTAAACGGCCTCTTCTCTTGCCCTTATCCCAAATAAAACAGTTAGTTAACTTAGATTGAAATCCTATAAAATTTCTCGTGACTTTCATAAAAAAATAGCTAAAATAGCCGCAATCGTTGATTGAATCAACAGTCGTTAAACAACACACTCGTGATGATAGCGACGCAACAACCAATTAAAAGGCATCCGTCTCTTTACTTCCTAAATTGTAACAATATGAATATCGTTTTATGCTCACCTCAGAAGTAGACCCGCTTGCGCTTGCTATAGAGGCGATTTCGACGCATGGCTATGCCATCATCGACAATTTTTTGCCATCTGATCAGGTTGAACGCTTGGCTGAAATCATCAACAAAAAATGGCTAAAGGGACAAATGGTCAGTGCAAAAACTGGCAAAATCGGCCTCAATCATCATGACATTCGTAGTGATTATATTGCCTGGCTTGAAACGCGTGATCCATCACCAGCAGTACAAGCTTATTTTAGACAGATGGAAATGCTTAGATTGCTGTTGAACACACAATTGTTCATGAATGTGCAAGAGCTCGAAACCCATGTTGCAGTTTATCCAGTCGGTGGCCGCTACCAGAAACATCTGGATCAATTCAGCCATGGCGCTTCAGACAATATTCAGCATCGTCAATTAAGCGCTGTTTTATATCTCAATCAACATTGGCAAACTCATCATGGTGGCGCATTACGATTACACCTCAACGATCATGAAACACTAGACGTACTTCCACAAGCGGGGCGCATTGTGCTTTTTCTATCAGCTAAATTTTGGCATGAAGTGTTGCCAGCGAGCAGAGAGCGATTAAGCCTAACTGGTTGGTTTAGAACTCGTCATCATTTACCACTTTAAGCACTACTGTAATAAAATACAGCAACTATTATTGAAGCGTGTTTATGCAGTTTGCCAATCTACAATGGAAGCAACAACAACCTTACTCTCTCGATTTTGATGATATTTATTATTCATCTGACAACGGCTTGGCAGAAAGCGACTATGTGTTTATTCAACACAATCAACTGACTGAACGCTTTAGACAATTAAAAAAAGACCGTTTCACTATTATTGAAACAGGCTTTGGTACTGGACTGAACTTTTTTTGTGCAGCACAACATTTTTTAGCGCATTCGCCCAAAAGCGCTGCTTTGCAGTTTATCTCTATAGAGCGCTACCCCTTAACAATGGAAGACTTCGTGCAAGCCAATCGCTATTGGTTTGTGTTTGATCAAATGGTCAAGCAATTAACTGGTGGCTATGCGCAAATGAGGGATGGATTCAATCAACTGCGCTGTTGCGATGGCCGTATCGCACTCGATTTATGGATTGGTGATGTGAATGCGCTACTTCCCCAAATAAATAGTACCGCGGATGCTTGGTTTTTAGATGGGTTTGCACCCTCAAAGAATGCTGACATGTGGTCAGAAAGCCTATTTGAAGAAATCACACGACTATCCAAGACCGATAGCACTTTCGCAACTTTTACCAGCGCAGGTGATGTAAGAAGGCGATTACAATCTGCTGGTTTCAATGTCCGAAAGGACATCGGTTTTGGCAAAAAACGAGAGATGCTCTACGGTTTATCGCGCTAACAACATGCTAATATCTGATTTTATGCACTTGTAAGGTTGTTCCGATGGTTAAGGTTTTTCAATGTTAAGCGTGATGTTGCAAATGTCGGCGCTCATCACTATTGGCGTTGTTTGGCAATACATCGCGCCTAAGCATATTTCGGTTTTGTCCCATCGTCGCGCACTGACCGATTTGGTTTTTTATGTCTTACTGCCAGCATTGGTGTTAGATGTCATGTGGCAAGCCCCACTTAACCTTACTTCCGTCAAAATATCACTCACCGCCTTATCCAGCATTGCTGTTTCTTTAGTATTAATGTGGCTGATTTTACATTGCTTAAGCGTCAGCAATCCGCAAAAAGGCGCTTTGCTAATTGCAGGCACTTTTCCAAACTCTACCTACCTGGGACTGCCTGTTACCGCACAAGCGCTAGGTGATTGGTCACAAGCCATCGTACTCAAATATGATTTATTTGCCTGTTCACCAACTGTACTCACCATTGGTGTTTTGATTGCGGATTATTATGGCAACAAGCAAAATGATATCCACCCATTGCGTGCCTTATTAAAAGTCCCGCCATTGTGGGCGCTCCTGTTTGCCACCTTCCTCAATCTCACACACATCCAACAGCCTGTTGAAATACAGCGTTCGCTCGACCTTCTCGCTGGTGGCGTTGTACCGTTGATGCTAATTGCACTAGGCATGAGTATCCGCTGGGATACAATGAAATTGAAATATCTACCTTTGCTGATGCCTGTTTGCTTGGTGGCCTTGGTGATTGCCCCTGTCGTTGCTTACAGCACAGCAACCTTACTTAAAATCCCCGCCGACATATTCACTGTTACTGTAATATTGGCGGCCATGCCTACCATGATCTTTGGCATTGTGCTTTGCGAGCGCTTTGAACTGGATAGCGGCCTTTATGCAGCGGCAGTATTTTTGACAACCCTATTAAGTATTGGAACATTGACCATATGGTTTCATCTCATCACTTAATTTTTACGATCATTCTTTCCATTTAATACTGCATCCAATACTCTGAATCTGCTCTTTCGGTCCTTGTCCTGTTTCCGCTACCTGCTGCATTGCATCAAACAAATCACGTGTACTGTCTGCTGCAGTTTCCTTTCTGCTTGCATCAAAACGGCCGCGATATTGCAATTGGCCTTTGTCATTAAACCCAAAAAAGTCTGGCGTGCAAACCGCATGGTAAGCTTTTGCAATCGCTTGGCTTGGGTCAATGAGGTATGGAAAAGGAAAGTCCATTTCTTTGGCAATACGCTGCATATTTTCGTAGCTATCTTCTGGATAGTCAGTGGGATCATTGGACATAATCGCCACAGTATTAATGCCCAGCATTTTTAACTCTCGTACATCATTGATTAAACGAGGCAATATTGCTTTGACATAAGGGCAATGGTTACAGATGAACATCACTAACAACCCCTTTTTACCCATCAGCATATCCCGCGATAAGGTAATGCCATCAACATTTTGCAAACTAAAATCAGGCGCTTGCCAACCGAACTCACAAACTGGCGGATGTATGCTTGCCATATTTATCTCCTAATACTTTTTTAAAACAACTTATAATTCTATTATCCTCTAATTAACATGATTAAGCACATGCCGAAAAACCGCTTTTACAGTCCAGCGCTCTTATCGATTGGCAGCTCAGTTCAATTGCCAGAAGCTGCCGCAATTCATGCCATCCGTGTTTTACGGATGACCGTTGGTGATGTTGCCATTTTGTTTAACGGTGATGGCATAGATTATATCGGTAAGTTTACCTCGATTAAAAAAAACGAAGTCGTTGTTAACATCACTGAAAGCATCGCTTTAACAAACGAATCACCACTGAACATTACTTTATTACAAGGCATCTCCAGTGGCGATCGCATGGACTACACCATTCAGAAAGCAGTAGAACTTGGCGTTAAACAGATTCAACCGATTGCCACAGAGCGCAGCGTTGTGAAACTCAATGCTGAGCGAGCGGCTAAACGTCTTGCACATTGGCAAAACGTCGTACATTCTGCTTGCGAACAGTCTGGCCGCGCTGTTGTGCCGCAAGTGGCAGCGCCTGTATCGCTTGGCCATTGGCTAAGCGTAAATTCGCATCAAGATGCGTGCCGCATTCTACTCAATCCAATTGGCGCAAAACGTTTGGTAGAACTAGAGAAACCAAATGCAACGATTCAACTTCTTATTGGCGCAGAAGGTGGGTTGAGTCAGAATGAAATTACAATCGCTAGCAACAATGGATTTCAATCGATTTTATTAGGTCCAAGAGTTTTACGAACGGAAACTGCCGCATTAGCGGCAATGGCTAGTTTGCACAGTATTTGGGGTGATTTCTAATTTTTAACACTTTCTACTGATAGCAGTTAAACTGCCCTACCAAGCTCAAAGAATAACCTAGCTTTTTTTTGATATGGTGTTTTTAATATAGTATAAATATCACTTAACAGGAGTGCGTCCACATGTTTGATTTCAGTCACCCACTGATTCCATCAACTCAAGATTTTGATTTTTTTACCACTACGATGACGGTTTTTCTGTCATTTCTATTATCCACTTTGGTTGCTTACATCTATGTGTGGACATTACAAAAAAGCACTTATTCAAAAAATTATTTGCAATCGATTGTGTTGATTTCAATTATAGCCAGTGTGATTATTTTATCGGTGGGCGACAGTATCGCACGTGGTGTAGGGATTATTGCGGCTGTTGGCATTATTCGCTTTAGAACGAATTTTAAAAACCCACGTGACACCATCTTTTTATTCGCCTCTCTAGCGGCAGGTATTGCTTGTGGCGCCAGTGCATTTATTATCGCTATTGAAGGCACAGTGTGCTTTGCTTTGGCATCCCTTTTCTTACGTTTTGCCCCTTTCAGCCCAGTTGCCTATTTCGACTGCATTATCAGCTTTCAAGCTAATGGCGCCGACCAGACCAGACAATTTAATACCATTATGCAGCAGTTCTGTAAAAAATTTGTTTTAATCAATGCGCAAGAGAGCACTAAAGGGTCAAGCTATCAATACGATTATCATATTAAACGTAAAAAAAATGTTAGTAATGCGCAATTGATTGAAGCGCTGTCAGCAAACAATTTAGCTCAAAAAGTAACCATTATTGACGAGCTTGACACGAATAGCGACATTAATTAAACCATCGACTCAAACGTGCTAGTTTAATGATATCAACCGCAACTGGATTAAGCTTAATCATTTTTGCATCTCGTGTCTCTACCAGGCCAGCTTGATTAATCAGATTAATATCTACCCAAGCATAATTGACTACTTCACGCATGGGACTCCATTTTTTGCCTTTTGGAATCTTAATCGCCTTAACGGCATTTAGTTCAAAAAACGGAAGCTTTGCTAAGAAAAGCGTATGCTTACCCAATTCAATCATCTGTTCATTAGAAGAACTAGAAACCAATTGCTGCCGACCTAAATAGGCTCTAGTTTCCTCTACCGTTTCACGCACTGCTGTCTCGTAAAGCGATTCCAAGTCGTGCCCGCTGTGTAGCAAATCTTCAGCCCGCTCTTGCCTACCTCCAGGAAACTCATAGTCATCATGCTTGTGCGATTGGACAAATAATACATAAATCTTGCCGTCTTGCTCTGCGGCAATGACCATGCCAGCATTGGCTTGTGCCAGCTGCGGCACAATCATCATGCCAACTAATAACAGGCATACGCCTAACATAGGATGTAAAAGGGACTTCAAAATCACGTTGTTTTGCATGACACCACGCTTCCTCATGATTAACGATTGATACTGAACATTTTATATTTTTCCATAAAAGTCTCCGATTGTGTTGCGTTAACTTTCATGACCCGCATTAAATATCAAGGATTAAAATTGCTAATTTAACAAAATTAATTTATTATTTTGTATTATTTACATAATCAAGACGCAAAGACGATGCAATTAGGCAATATCATTCGTAATCGCCGACAGGCAGCCAAAATGACTTTAGAGTCACTCGCCAAAGCGATTGAGTCTGATGCAGGCAATTTGTCGCGCATTGAACGTGGTGAGTTAGGTATTTCTGAGTTGCAAATTCGCAAAATTGCTCAAGCATTAAATACAACCCCTGCCAGTTTATTTGCCGAAAGTGATGCCAACAGCACTGTCACAGTCAGTACTGCTATTGACTCTCCCTTAGAAAACCCAATGGATTTTGTTCATTGGTTTCGTTCAGCCGCACCCTATATTCACGCCTTTGGTGGACGAACATTTGTCATTGCCTTTGGTGGTGAAGTCGTCAGCGAACAACAGTTTATTGCACTTTCACATGATTTAAACTTGCTCGCTAGTCTAGAAGTCAGACTAATTTTGGTGCACGGTGCTCGTCCGCAAATTGAACAGCGCTTAATCAGAGAACACTTAACTCCTATCTACCATGAGGGCTTACGCATTACCGATGATGCCGCCATGGAAGCAGTCAAAGAAGCCAATGGCGCTGTCAGGGTAGAGATTGAGGCACTCTTGTCGATGGGGATTGCTAACTCACCAATGGCGGGCGCCGATATTCGTGTCGCTAGTGGTAATTTTGTGACGGCCAAACCGCTTGGCGTGATTGACGGCGTTGATTTACAACACACAGGGGAAGTCCGCAAAATTGATAAAGTCGGTATTCAAAAAAGGTTAGATGATGGCGAACTCGTACTTTTGTCACCGATGGGTTATTCACCAACAGGCGAAACCTTCAATTTAAGCTTAGAAGATGTGGCCGTGAATGCTGCGATTGCACTGGATGCGGAAAAACTTATTTTCCTAATGGATACACAAGGCGTAAAAAACTTGCGTGGTGAGTTGCTTCGTGAAATGACCGCGGACAAAGCCAAAAATCTATTGTATAACGCCTCCGAGAATCAATCACCCGTCCACTTTAGTGAGGATATTGAATACTATTTAGATGCAGCGATTAAGGCGAGTGAGCACGGCGTGCCGCGCACGCACTTAATTTCACGTCATATTGATGGCGCGATTATTCAAGAGTTATTCACACTAAGTGGCGTAGGCACCATGGTTACAGAACTTGCTTTAGAGACTATGCGACAAGCCAAAATTGACGATGTTGGTGGCATCCTGAAGCTGATTGAGCCTTTAGAAAATGAAGGCGTTTTAGTTAGACGTGGCCGCGAACAGATTGAAATGGAAATTCAACACTTCTACGTGATGGAACACGACAACAGGACCATCGGCTGTGCGGCTTTATATCCTTATATTGAGGACAAGATGGCAGAGTTTGCCTGCTTAGCAATCGACCCTCAATATCGTGGCTTTGGTCGCGGCGATAAGCTATTTAACTATTGCCAGCAACAAGCCAAACAGTTAGGGTTCATCCAACTGTTTTGCTTGACCACTCGTACTGAGCATTGGTTTGTAGAACGTGGCTTTGATTTGGTGCCAATCGCTCAATTACCAAAGTCCAAGCAACAGCTCTATAATCTACAAAGAAATTCAAAAGTCTATGTAAAAAAATTATAGTTATATCTGCTCAGTTTTAAGTTTAATTAAGACATTAACGCCATCAAATGGTGCTTTTTAGATACAATCACCCTATCAACTCATTTGGGACTTAACACATGATTAGCGAATCCGCTGCTGCCAAAAAAGCCAAGACCTTATCTGAAGCATTACCTTATATTAAGCGCTTTTTTAATAAAACCATTGTGATTAAATACGGCGGCAACGCCATGACGGACGAGCAACTAAAAGCCTCGTTTGCAAGTGACGTTGTCTTACTCAAACTGGTTGGTATGAACCCTGTCATTGTGCATGGTGGTGGACCGCAAATCAATCAAATGCTAGATAGAGTAGGCAAAAAAGGTGAATTTATTCAAGGCATGCGTGTGACTGACGATGAGACCATGGATATTGTTGAAATGGTCCTCGGCCATGTCAATAAAGAGATTGTGCATTTAATTAACCAACATGGTGGCAAAGCAGTTGGCTTAACTGGGCAAGACGGCAATTTTATCCGTGCCAACAAATTAATGATGGAAGACATCAATGACAAAATGAAAATGATTGATGTGGGTCAGGTTGGAAAAATCAGCACTATCGATCCCAGTATTATCAACTTCTTAGACAGTGGCGATTTTATTCCTGTTGTGGCGCCAATTGGCGTGGGCGAAGATGGCAACACCTTCAACATCAATGCGGACGTAGTCGCGGGCAAACTGGCTGAGGTTTTAAAAGCAGAAAAGCTAGTCTTGCTCACAAACACTCCAGGCGTATTGGACAAAGACGGCACCTTATTAACGGGCTTAACACCGAAACAAATTGACGATATGGTGGCAGACGGTACTCTTTCTGGCGGCATGCTACCTAAAATCGACTCAGCTTTAGAAGCCGCCCGTAGTGGCGTGCAAGCGGTGCATATTATTGACGGCCGTGTTGAGCATGCGTTACTACTAGAAGTATTAACCGATGAAGGTGTTGGCACTTTAATTAAAGCTAAAAATTAATTGCAGCAATTACAGCAGGCGCTAAAACTCACGGCATCAGCCTTCAAGCGTGAGCTAAGCCTATCTTGATATGGCGAATGTTTGGATATTTGACTTAGATGACACGTTGCACGATGCATCTGCACAGATTTTTCCAGTAATGAACCGTGCGATGACGCAATATATCCAATCGCAACTGGGCTTAGCTGAGTCAGATGCGCATCACTTGCGCCAACACTATTGGAAAATATATGGTGCCACCCTTAAAGGGCTGATGCGCCATCACAATACCAACCCACATCATTTTTTACAAACCACGCACGAATTGAGCAATTTACATGAACTCGTTGTTCAGACGAAACGATTGCGCAATCTGATAAAAAACCTCAAAGGCCGCAAAGTAATCTTCACTAATGCGCCCAGCAACTATGCGCTACGTGTATTGGATTTACTCAATATTAGCGATTTATTCGAAGTTGTATTCAGTGTGGAATCAAGTAAATTTCATGCAAAACCGTCTGTACGTGGCTTTCAAGGCCTACTCAAATACATCAAAGCAAAGCCTAGTGATTGCATTATGTTAGAAGATAATCTAGCCGCACTGATGACGGCCAAACGCCTTGGTATGCGCACGATTTGGATTAGTCGCCAACTACAAAAACCAGGTTTTGTCGATTTTAGATTAAGTTCCGTTTCAGCGCTTACTCACCTTCAGTTATAATCATCCAAAGTCATTCAGTTAATTTTAGGGAAAGTTATGGCCGGCGAACGTAAGCAACAAATATTAGAAGCTTTAGCAAAAATGTTAGAAAGCCCAAAGCGTGAAAAGATTACGACTGCGGCACTGGCCGCCAAGCTAGGCGTATCAGAGGCCGCGCTTTACCGCCATTTTGCAACAAAAGCACAAATGTTCGAAAGCCTCATTGAGTTTATCGAAGTCAGTATTTTTGGTGTGATTAATAAAATTACAATAGAAGAGGAAGACGGTGGCAAACAAATTTTATTGATTGTAAGCATGTTACTGCGTTTTGCTGAAAAAAACCCAGGTATGACACGCGTACTGATTGGTGATGCATTAGTGAACGAAAACGAAAGGCTGCAGGAACGCATTAACCAGCTTTACGACCGTATTGAAGTATCTCTGAAACAATGTCTAAAACTAGCCGCCGCGGAATCAGATAAAAAAGTGATGCCTGAAAGCCAAGCAAATATGATGCTCTGTTTTGTGATTGGTCGCTGGCACCAATATGCGAAAAGCGGATTTAAACGTAAACCACTGGAGTATGTACAACAACAGCTAGCCAGTATGATTTAATCCAACCACCATGTAAAAAAGCCTACCGATTGGTAGGCTTTTTTATTGAAGCTAATTACAACAATACCTTTTCAATACCGCCATTGTTAGCTTTCTCAATGTAATCTTCCATCCAATCCTCACCCAGAATATGCTTCGCCATTTCAACGACAATATAATCCGCCTCGATACCTGTATCATCGCCGTAACGTGATAGTCCTTGCAGACAACTTGGGCAACTCGTTAAAATTTTAACCGCTTGCTCAGGCTTACCAACCGTTAACCCCATTTTATTCATACTTTTTTCAAGTTCTTCCTGCTTACGGAATTTCACTTGTGTGGCAATATCAGGGCGCGCTGCAGCAAATGTCCCACTTTCACCACAGCAACGGTCATTCAGCTCAACTTCTTGCCCCATTAACTGATTCGTCACTTCCAACGGCTTATAGGTTTTCATTGGACTATGGCAGGGGTCATGGTACATATAGCGCGTACCAGTGATGCTTGACAGTTTCTGGTCTTTTTCCATCAGGTATTCATGAATATCAAGCAAGCGACACCCTGGAAAGATTTTCTCAAACTCATACTTTTGCAATTGGTCCATGCAAGTACCACAAGAAACAATTACTGTCTTAATATCAAGATAATTCAACGTGTTTGCAACACGGTGGAACAGCACGCGGTTATCTGCGGTAATCTCTTGCCCCTTATCATGATTGCCACTTGAAGTTTGCGGGTAACCGCAACATAAATATCCTGGTGGCAACACCGTTATCGCCCCCACTTCATACAGCATGGCCTGTGTCGCTAACCCAACGTTTGAGAACAAACGCTCAGAACCACAACCAGGAAAGTAAAAGACCGCATCAGAATCTTCAGTCACTTTTGCTGGATTACGAATCACTGGAATCATGCTGCTGTCTTCAACACCCAACATCGCTCGTGATGTTTTAGATTGCATTTTCTTCGGCATCGGCCGATTGATAAAGTGAATCACCTGCGCCTTGATTTCAGGCTTACCTACTGTCGATGGTGGTGCTTTTTTAGCTTTAAGCAAGCCAAAACGTTTCGCTAAAGCGTTGGCAAAATTAATGGCCTTATAACCCATACCAATCATGGTTGCACGTAAGAATTTAATGGTCGCAGGATCTTTAGCGTTTAAGTACAACATGCCAGCAGCCGTGCCTGGATTGAATTTCTTTTTACCTTGTTCACGCAAAAGATTACGCATTTTGATGGTAACTTCACCAAAATCAATATTCACAGGGCATGGCTTCTCACAACGATGACAAACCGTACAATGGTCGGCAACGTCGTTAAACTCATCAAAATGCTTGAGCGAAATACCACGGCGTGTCTGCTCTTCATACAGGAAAGCTTCTATCAACAATGAAGTCCCTAAAATTTTGTTACGCGGTGAGTAAAGCAAATTAGCACGCGGCACATGAGTAGAGCAAACTGGCTTACATTTACCACAGCGCAAGCAGTCAGAAATATCATCAGCAATCTCGCCCATGGCAGATTGCTCCATAATAATCGACTCTTGTTCTAGCAATCCAAAGCTAGGCGTATAGGCATTATCTAAGCCAGAACCCGCGAGCAACTTACCTTTATTAAAGTGACCGTGAGGATCGACTTTGTTCTTATATTTGGTGAAAGTATCAATGGTTTCTTGATCCAAGAATTCCATTTTGGTTATCCCGATTCCATGCTCTCCAGAAATAACACCATTCAATTTTCTAGCCAGTGCCATCACACGCACAACAGCACCATGCACTTCTTGCATCATGTCGTAATCATCGGAGTTAACAGGGATATTGGTATGTACATTACCATCGCCTGCATGCATATGTAGCGCAATAAAGACACGACTTTTCAACACTTTTTTATGTATGCCATCTAAGCCGTCAATAATTTTTTGATATTCGCGTCCTGCAAAAATATCAGCCAACGGTTGCTTAATTTCACGCTTCCAAGACACGCGTAAGTCATAGGATTGTACCGCTGAGAATACCGTCGCATGCTCACCAAATTGTTCCCCTAAATGTCCTAAGGCTGCAATCGGCTCATCGAGTGAATCCAAAATCAAGCGCCACTGCATACGTCGCTCACGCACCAGCTGCAAAGCAAGCACTTGCTTTGATTTCACACTATCAGGATCTTTATTACCTTCTTCATCTGCTTGCAAGGGTAAGTCACCTGCAATAAAATTTTCTAAGGCATCAATCAACTTCAGCTTATTATTGATCGAAAGCTCAATATTAATCCGCTCAATCCCGTCTGAGTATTCCCCTAATTGAGGAAGTGGAATCACTACATCTTCATTGATTTTGAAAGCGTTAGTGTGTTTTGCAATCGCAGCCGTGCGTGAACGATCTAACCAGAATTTTTTGCGCGACTCTGCTGAAACAGCGATAAAGCCCTCGCCATTTCGCGCATTACACATACGCACCACGGCTGAAGCAACTTCACCAACTGCATTCTCATCATCAGAAGCAATATCAGCCAACAAGACCATTTTAGGTCGTTGCTGACGTGCCGCTTTAGTCGCATAGCCAACCGCCTTGATGTAGCGTTCATCCAAATGCTCAAGCCCTGCCAACACAATCGCTGGGCTCTGCTTTGCAGTCGCATCAAGATAATCTTTAATTTCTACAATAGCAGGCACTGCATTTGAAACATGCCCAAAAAACTCAAGCGCTATCGTCCGTACATATTTTGGCATGCGATGCAAAATAAAGGTGGCAGAAGTAATCAAACCATCACAACCTTCTTTTTGTACCCCTGGTAAGCCAGATAAAAATTTATCTGTCACATCTTTGCCCAACCCAACTTTACGAAAGCTAGGGCCTGGAATCTCGATAATTTCAGGCTCGGCAATCAGATTCTTCATATCGATGTCGTAGCGACTAATTTTAAAGCGCGCCATTGCAATATCATGAATCTTGCCCAGATTGTGATCTAAGCGCTCAATCTCCATCCATGTAGAATCAGGAGTCACCATACGCCATGAAGCTAAGTTGTCTAGAGCAGTCCCCCACAGCACAGCCTTCTTACCACCAGCATTCACTGCTACGTTACCACCAATACAACTTGCATCTGCAGAAGTCGGGTCGCAGGCAAATTCTAATCCTGCCTCTGATGCCGCTTCCATCGCTCGCCGCGTAACCACGCCAGCGCCGCATTCAATTGTAGGCACTTGATGCGAAACACCAGGCAGCGACCGCATTTGTATGCCTGTATGTTGATCTAGCTTTTCAGTATTAACAACCGCTGAAAGCGGTGTTAATGGCACAGCACCCCCCGTGTAACCAGTTCCACCTCCACGTGGAATAACGGTTAAACCGAGCTCAATACACGTTTTAATTAAATGGGCGATTTCCGCTTCAGCATCGGGATTTAGCACTACAAACGGATATTCAACACGCCAATCAGTCGCATCAGTCACATGAGACACACGCGCTAAGCCATCAAACTGAATGTTATCTTTACGGGTATATTTGCTGAGTTGGCTTAGTGCTTTTTTACGTAAATCATAGGTTTGATTGAAGTCATCGGCAAACTTGGCAACCGCCCCTTTCGCAGCAGCTATCAGCTTTCCAACTTGCGGATTACCACTTTTTCGTTCGTCAATCGCATTAATACGATGATTTAAAGCCTCAATTAGTGCAGCGCGGCGCTTGGGATTATCCAACAAATCATCCTGCAAATAGGGATTACGACTCACCACCCACAAATCACCCAACACTTCAAATAGCATGCGAGCACTTCTACCCGTTTTGCGCTCATGACGTAATGTTTGCAAAACGTCCCACATTGCTTCACCTAAGAACCGAATGACGATTTCTCGGTCCGAAAATGAAGTATAGTTGTAGGGTATTTCACGTAAGCGAGTCGGAGATTCAGGATTCGCTTTTAGTAAATCAGGAGATATAGGTGCGTTCATTAGAAAATTATCATAAACAAAAAATGATTATAGCACGTGGAAATGCACACAAAAACTGCAAGATGCTTATGGTTATTCTTACAATAATGAGTTAAAACGTTACAATCTTATGATGCCAATTTTAAAAAAATTAACACCCTTCATCGCATTCTTGCTATTAATTGCTTATCTTCAATACAACCCCTTTCAACATACCAAGATTGATGATGTCGTTTTTACGACAATCAAAGGTGAAGAAATCCGCATGGTTGAGCTCAGAGGCAAGGTTGTATTAGTTAGCTTTTGGGCAACCGATTGCAAAAGCTGCGTGGATGAAATGCCTGATTTAATTAACACTTATCGACAATACCAATCCAAAGGACTTGAAATTATTGCGGTAGCAATGCCGTACGACCCTCCAGCACAAGTGCTCAATTTTGTTACTCAAAAAAGCATCCCTTTCCCCGTCGTCCACGATAGTTATGCGCATATTACCCAAAAATTCGGCGGCGTATCACTAACTCCTACCGCTTACATTTATAATAAAGAAGGTAAACGTATACAGCGTGCAATAGGTGCTTTAAACTTCAACAAACTACACGCACTACTAGATAAGGAACTACGCTAATGCTTTGGATCAAATCACTACACATTATTTTCGTTACCAGTTGGTTTGCGGGCTTGTTTTATTTGCCTCGTATTTTTGTTAACCATGCAATGGAAACAAATACAGTGGCTATTGAGCGCTTGAGCTTTATGGAAACAAAACTTTACCGCTTTATGTTGCCCTTAGCATTCTTAGCGTTGGGATTTGGCTTATGGCTGTGGTTGGGTTACGGCATTTCAGGTAAGTGGATGCACCCAAAACTTACATTAGTTGTTGGCTTAATTGGCTACCATTGGTATTGTGGAAAAATTATCCGCGACTTCAAAGCTGGCACCAATCAACGCAGTCACATTTGGTTTCGTTGGTTCAACGAACTGCCTGTTTTAGCATTGAGCGCTATTGTTGTTTTAGTTGTTGTTAAACCCTTCTAAAAATTCGTTACTTCATGGATGTCTTTCATTCAAACTGGCTGATTCAGATGTTAAAAAAAACTGGGGATACGCCTCAGGCACGTCTGCTCAGTTTATTTGATATTCTTGACGATTGGACGGATGCACCAGGAATGAAGGTGACAATCAATCAACATAACATCAGCGCACCGCTCAAAACATATTTAACGCTAGAAGCAGCAAGAGCGGGTGCAGCTTTACCTGAGATGTTAGCAGTTCAACTTTATTTCATGGCACTCTCGGCTATGCAAGAAAAATTGCTCGGCATCAATCTGGCTAGTCTTGTGCACGCTAAAAATGCCGCAAAAGCGTTGCTTCGTGCACAAACAAACAACAATTTTCGCATTGCACGCACATCGACCAATGCGATTGCAGCTAGCTTGATAGGCGCATTGGTCGTTGCTGGCAGTCTGTTTCTGCTTTACCAACCGAAAGCAGAAACGCCGACTCAAATGGCTTTAATTAAGCAGAGGCCTTCTTTTCAACCTTCAATCACCATTGCTTCAGCACAAAGTACCGCGGCTCTTATTTCACAAATTGAACAAATGCATAGTGGTAATTGCCGCCTACTTGAAGCTATTCAATTACAAGACAAGTATAAATCTGTTTATTTTCAAAATATTGTGCGTGGCCAGATTAGCACAGACCCTACAGAGCAAATACTTGTACGAGAGTTACTAGAAAAAATACGCTGCAACTACACCCCTATGCTAATGAAGAAATCGACTTAACAATAAGTCTTGCTTGTTTAAAAACAACTGTCAGAAAGGATTTCGGTAACGGCCTTTTCATTAACTGAATCAGCAAGCCATTTATTCCTAGTTTCCTAATCATCACTGGTCAAGGTAGCAAGCGGCTTATGTCAATCAATATGCCCAGTTAACCACTTTCTTCATATTGAGCTGCATAAAATTGCAATCTAAAAATATACCGTCCTGTATAAAAATTATTGAAGGTCATGCTTCTTTCTTCAATAGATACCGATTATTTGCATCCATTAGACAGATAAAAGTGACAGGTCTGTATATATGCAATCAAAACCTAATCAGACATGCTATACTTATTTTTATGAGTTCGTTAAAAGACAAAATATTGAATACTGCAACTGATTTATTTCAGACTCGCGGGATTAATTCAACTGGAGTTGATACGATTGTAGCAATAGCTGGCACGACCAAAATGACGCTTTATAAACACTTTCATACAAAAGAAGGTTTGATTATTGAAGTGCTCAATAAAAGCCAGCACGATTTTCATCATTGGCTTGACAACAAACTCAATACCAACAGCAAAGTACCGAGTGATAAAATCAAGCAGTTGTTTGATTTTATTGAAGAATGGATTACTTCACCTAAGTTTCTAGGCATGGGTTTCATCAAAGCGTCTGCCGAATTTCCAAATGAAGAAAATCCAATTCATCAACTGTCTTCAAAGCAGTCACGAGAATTTAGACAATATATTAGCAAGCTAGCGAGTGAAGCCAATGTTAAAGATGCAGATGGCTTGGCTTTGCAACTTTCTCTACTGTTTGAAGGTGCTGTTCAAGCAGAGCAAATGAAGCGCGGCTCTGGCGCCATCAAATATGCTAAAAAAGCGGCAAAAATATTAATTGATGGTGCAATAAACGCCTAGTAGTGCCCTCTATTTTAGTTTTAACTTGCAACAACACCCGTTGCTAAAAGATAATGATGTTTTAATTCAACCTGATTATTACTTTTATGCAAACACTTATCTGCGGCTCAATCGCTTTTGACACCATTATGGTGTTTCAAGATCAATTTAAAAACCATATTCTTCCCGACCAAATTCACAAGTTAAGTGTGGCTTTTTTTGTTCCAGAACTACGCAAAAATTTTGGCGGCACAGCAGGCAACATTGCTTATAATTTACAACTGCTTGAAGGTGAACCGCTAATCATGGCTACTGTGGGTGAAGATTTTGCCCCATACCAAACATGGATGGAACAAAACAAGCTCTCGCTGCAACACGTTAAAACAATCCCTAATACTTATACCGCTCAAGCTTATATCACAACCGATTTAGACGACAATCAAATCACGGCATTCCATCCAGGCGCGATGATGGAAGCTCATCAGAACAGCGTGAATGAGGCTCAGGATATAGCCCTAGCAATTATTGCACCAGATGGCCGTGATGCGATGTTCCAACATGCACAAGAGTGTTTTGATGCAAAGATTCCGTTTATGTTTGACCCAGGCCAGGGCTTGCCTATGTTCAATGGTGAGGAGCTGATGCAATTTATTGAAATGGCAACTTACTTAGCAGTAAATGATTATGAAGCCCAAGTGCTACAAGATAAAACAGGTTTAACTTTAGAACAGATTGCCAGCAAAGTTGAAGCACTTATTGTCACCTTAGGTGCTGAAGGCTCCCATATCTACGCCGATGGTCAACGCCATGAGATTCCATGCGTTAAAGCCAAAGAGTTGATTGACCCAACTGGCTGTGGTGATGCCTATCGCGCAGGGTTATTGTATGGCATCGTCAGAAAATGGGACTGGTTAGCTTGTGGTCGATTGGCTGCCACAATGGGCGCAATTAAAATCGCAAGCAGTGGTGCACAAAACCATAAACCCACTCGT
Source organism: Methylophilaceae bacterium (assembly GCA_017857755.1). GTDB lineage: Bacteria > Pseudomonadota > Gammaproteobacteria > Burkholderiales > Methylophilaceae. The sequence continues at coordinate 28,288 of JAFMCM010000009.1, forward strand.
GAAGAAATAGAAAATATTTACAGTAGCGCTTTAATCAAAGAGGTATCTAGACAAATAAAATAACCACTCACTTTTTATCTTGATTGGAATCATCATGAAGTTTTCAAATCTTATCTTAATCTCTGGACTATGTTTATTTGTTGCCGCTTGTGCCAGCTCAAACGCGGGCAGCGTATATAAACGTGATGATGCACGCAAAGTACAAACAGTCAAAACGGGCATTGTAGAGAGCGTGCGAACCGTGACATTAGAAGGCACAAAATCACCTGTTGGTACGATTGCTGGCGCTGCTGTTGGCGGCATTGCAGGCGGCGCTGTTGGCGATGGCCGCACTAGTAGTATTGCAGCCGTGATTGGCGCAGTTGCTGGCAGTATTGCAGGCGCTGCTATCGAAGAAGGGATTACGCGCAAAGATGCCATAGAAATCACCATAAAGATGAACGGTGGCGGACTGATTGCCATTGTGCAAGAGGCTGATGAACTGTTTAATCCTGGTGATAGTGTGCGTATTATTGAAGTAGATGGGGCAAGTCGTGTAACGCATTAGTAGTTTAATTTCATCAAACCGTCATTTTCCCTTAATCTAAATTTCATCTTCATCACATACCATCTCTTCTAAATCAAGGAGAGATGACTATGATGCTAACGCAAGGCGTTGTTCAACAACACTTATCAAACGCAAAACCCAACTTACAAGTGTCTATTGCTAGAAATGCAATAGAAATCAAAGAGGCCCAACGTTTACGTTATAAAGTATTTGCCGAAGAAATGGGCGCAAAACTGCCTAGTAATAACGGTTTGGATATTGATGGATTTGATGCATTTTGTGATCACCTCCTTGTTCGTGACACCAACACACAACAAGTTATCGGCACTTATCGCATCCTCGGCCCTAAACAAGCTAATGAGGCAGGCAGCTATTATGCCTCTGGTGAGTTTGACTTAAGCCGTATTAATCATTTACTGGGCAATACGGTTGAGGTTGGACGCGCTTGCGTTCATCGCGATTATAGAACTGGCGGAACAATCACATTACTATGGGCGGGGCTAGCCAAATACATGATAGCGCATGGCTATGAGCATATGATCGGTTGTGCAAGCATTCCAATGTATGATGGCGGCCATGCAGCCGCATCTATTTATCATCATTTAAAAGAAAAGCATTTATGTCCAGTAGAGTATCGCGTTTTCCCACATGTACACTTACCAATAGAGTCACTTAAAAATGATATTCAAGTCGATTGCCCGCCATTGATTAAAGGCTATTTACGATTAGGTGCAAAATTATGTGGTGAGCCCGCTTGGGATAGCTATTTCAATACAGCCGATATACTGGTAATGTTATCCATGTCTGAGATTAATAAAAAATATGCTGCTCACTTTTTAAGATAACATTTGCAACAAACTAACACCATCATCATCGGCTACCGTGTTTTACGAATACTGACGCATACATTAGTCGGTATCTTGCTGGTCGCCTCAATCTGGCCGTTTGTGCATCAAAGAACACGAGCCAAACACACGCAATGGTGGTGCAAAAAATTGCTGAGTTGTTTCAATATTCAAATTGTCAGTTATGGAAAATTACCTGATGCTAGTTTTTCAAACACCATGTTTATTGCTAATCATATTTCATGGATTGATATTCATGCGCTCAACACTGTACTTCCTCTGCAATTTATCGCCAAATCAGATATTAATAACTGGCCAGTCTTTGGTTATTTAGTCAGAAAGTCTGGTACGATTTTTATCAATAGAAATAATAGACAAGATACGGCGCGCATCGTAGAAACGATAGCTAGGCGTTTAATGACGGGTGCTAATGTCGGACTCTTCCCCGAAGGCACTACATCTGACGGCTCAACTGTGAGACACTTTAAAAGCAGCATTGTTGAAGCTGCCATTCAGGCCAACGCCTGTTTATATCCAGTTGCTATCCGCTATCCAGACAATGATGGTCAGGTGAATCTTAAAATGGCTTACGCTGGAGAAACCACATTGGGAGAATCGGTCATGAATGTATTAAAACAAAAAGAATCGACAGTTGAATTGCACTTCTTAGCAGCGATTAACCCAGAAATGGGCAACCGACAAACACTCACCCAGTCTGCTTTTGATTGCATTGCGATGCAACTTAACCATCGAGCCAAATCGAATAATACTCAAACCTTAAATGGCTGATCTTTTTTATCTGCATTAACCTGCGTCAACTGCTTCGTTTCAAGACACATCGCCGTTAGTTGCCCACCCCACAAACAACCAGTATCCAAGGCATAAATATGTTGACCTTGATACAAACCAAGTGCGGACCAATGCCCTACGATAATCTGCTGATTCAATGACTGCCGGTCAGGCAAGTCAAACCAAGGTAAAAATCCAGGAGGCACAGCTTTGATTGCTCCTTTAAAACTAAAATCCAATGCACCATCCACGCTACAAATCCGCATGCGTGTCATTACGTTGGTAATGACACGTAAACGATCAAATCCATGCAAACGGTCATGCCAAACATTGGGACTGTCACCATACATATTGGCTAGAAAATCAACATAATGTTCACTGCGCAATGCAACTTCCACTTCCTTTGCATAAGAAAGTGCCTCGCTAATTTGCCATTGAGGCAAAAGCCCCGCATGCACCATGACGTAATCACCATTACTGACCATCAACGGTTGGTGTCTCAACCAGGTTAATAGCAGTTCAGCATCTGGAGCATCGAAAATAACTTGCAGTGTATCGCTCTGATTTAATTGCTTAATTCCATGTGAAATAGCGATAGCGTGCAAATCATGATTGCCCAACACCATTTGGATATTAGCACGATGTTCATAACACCACCGCAACACTTCCAAAGACCCGCTACCACGATTGATGATGTCGCCAGCCAACCATAAGTCATCAGTTTCGACATTGAATTGGATGCGTTTCAGCAAAGCCTGAAACGCATGATAACAACCTTGAATATCCCCTATTGCATAAGTTGACATATGCGTTAATTTAACAAGGGCTTATTGCAATCCGATCACTAATCTGGCGCCTTGAAGTCCGCACCGGCTTGATTAGCCATATAGGCAACCGCCTTCGCCATTTCACTATCTGTTAATGATGAATTACCGCCACGTGCTGGCATGGAACGAATACCTTCAATAGCATGCTTAGTCAATGTTTCATAACCTTGTGCGATTCTTGCTGACCAAGCACCAGCATCACCTAATTTTGGCGCCCCCATCATTCCAGATGCATGACAAGCAGCACAAGCCAAATTAACCACTTCTTCACCACTCTTTTCGACATTTGAAGCATCACTAGCTGAAGCCATCTCAACTTGTGCTAACGGCGCAATATTTTTTACCACTTCAGCTCTGTCCACCGCCGCTGGTTTTGGTGCAGGCGCTTCTGGCGATTTTGTAACAGTATAAATCACAAAGATAGGTGCAATAATACCGCCCAATAAAATAACCATTTTTTCCACCAAACCAATAGGATTGCTTGTATGCGTATCTTGACTCATTATATTCATGCCTTAATAAAATTGATTGCGCCATTATACCAGCAACTTTACATCATTCATCGCCTGATCGCGTCTTGTAACAGACAAGCATCAACGGCTTTGCTATAATCCGCCACAGGCGCCCGTAGCTCAGTTGGATAGAGTGTTGGTTTCCGAAACCAAAGGTCAGGGGTTCGATTCCCTTCGGGCGCACCATCAATAAAAAAGACACTCGTAAGAGTGTCTTTTTTTAGTTCATCCGATTTAATACGGTAATATTAAGAAGTAATGATCAACAACTAATGCAAAAAATAACAACATTAAGTATAAAATTGAATACTTAAATGTGCTTTTCGCCAAATCGTCTGAATAGACTTGATATAGTTTAACTACATAAGCCATGAATACAGCATCTAAAATTAGCACTGATACCAAATAGATGAAACCGCTCATACGCATGGCAAATGGAATAAGCGTAACCGCCACTAAAATTACGGTGTATAACAAAATATGCAATCTGGTATACAGCTCACCATGTGTCACTGGCAGCATAGGTAATCCTGATTTTGCATATTCTTCTCGGCGATAAAGTGCTAATGCCCAAAAATGTGGCGGCGTCCAAGCAAAAATAATAAGCACTAGTATCCAAGCTTCTGGCGAAACAACGCCAGTGACTGCAGCCCATCCTAATGCAGGCGGCATGGCACCTGATAAGCCACCAATTACAATATTGAGTGGTGTGGCTGGTTTAAGGAATATGGTATACACCACCGCGTAGCCAAGAAAAGTTGCGAATGTGAGCCACATCGTGAGCGGATTCACAAACACATACAAAATACTTAAACCCATCAGCGCCACAATAGTTGCAAAAATAAATGTTTGTTTCGAGTTAATCTGTCCAGTTGGTAATGGCCGACCTCTCGTGCGCGCCATTTTTGCATCGATTTTTTGCTCAACCAAATGATTAAAGGCCGCAGCGGCTCCTGATGCCATGGCGATGCCTATGGTAGCTGCGAATAAAATTTGAAGCGGCACCATACCTGGCGTCGCTAGGAACATACCAATGATAGCGGTAAATACAATCAATGCAGTGACGCGTGGTTTACACAAGGCAAAAAAACTGCCTAAATCTGCCTTTGTCCCAAATGGGTTCATTCCTGTTGTAGCACTCATTCAATAACCTTTAATTTATTTGCTAAGCCTAGCGAACGCTAAGCTTAGCATTATACTTATCTTAACAAGATTACTAATTTATGTTTGATTAATCACGTAATTCTGTAATTTTGGAGTTTACCATAATCACAGTCATCAATAGCAATGCGGCAACCATATTGTGTGCGACAGCTAGCACAGTTGGTAAATATAAAACAAGGTTTGCAATACCAAGCCCAATTTGGATGACTAAAAGAGTTAACATCAATATAGACGACCCTTTTAATTGTGGTTGCTTCATGAGTAACCATCCAAGGAAGCCTAAGTATACCAGAGTGACTAAAGCGCCAATCCGATGTATCCACTGAATGGCAACATAGGCTGGCAAAGCTAAAGGCTGACCGTCTGCATTTTCACCCAACTCACGGAATAAATGAAAAGCATTACTAAAATCCATTTCAGGAATCCAAGCACCATGACAGGTTGGAAAATCAGTACAAGCTAATGCTGCATAATTAGTGCTTGTCCATCCGCCCAAAAATATTTGCATAAACAAAACCACTATCGCTATACGCACCAGAAGTCGGGTATTTGATGCTGTTAGAAAACGACCCGATGAAACACCCCAATGCCGATGTGCTGTCCACGTAAGAATTGCTAATGTGGTCATGCCTCCCATTAAATGCATCGTTACAATCGCTGGCTTTAATAACAGAGTAACAGTCCACATCCCTAATGCAGCTTGAAATCCGACAATAAACACAAGTGCTGTTGGAAGCCATGGTGACACTTTAATGGCCTCACGCTCACGCCATGCTTGGATAAAAAGCACGATAACAAATAAACCCAAAATCCCTGCTAAGTAACGATGAATCATTTCCTTCCATGCTTTGGCATTTTCTATCGGTGAATCAGGATAGGTTTCATGAGCATGCGCTAATGCAGCATTACTTTGCGGCACGGTCAAGGTACCGTAACAACCAGGCCAATCTGGACAACCTAAACCCGCATCAGATAAACGCACATACGCACCTAGAACCACTACACATAGTGTTAGTACTGTTGCAATTAAAGCTAATTTCTTAAACATTTGTTAACCACCCCATGAATTTTTTAATAAACGTTTCATATCCGAATACAACTCTTTTGGCCCTAATGTGGATGGATAATGCATCATTAAGTTCCCTAAGGGATCGACCAAGAAAACGCTTCCTTTAGCGGATGTATCATCAAAGACTTTCACAAATGACTGCTGAGCTGGACTATCTGCAATCAAGATAATTAAATCTTTATATTTCGTTTGCAGTGCTACTAATTGTTCAGCATCAACTTCTCCATCAAGGATTAAAATCCGTTGCACACGGTCAAATTCTTTATTTAAAGAAATATGAATGCGATTTAATTTATCTACGTTAGCTTGGCAAGCCTCGGCACAACTCTGGCCGTCAATCATCACGATTGACCATATCTTATCCCAACGGCTGGGCGCGAATTGCTCACCTTTAGCATCCGCAAATGTTGGATAGATTAATGCGGTCGGGGGTGTGATGAGATTGCCAAAACTTTTACCTCCTGGTCTAATATCAAGCAAATGTAGCGTTGCTGCGATCGTAAAAGGGAGAACAAAAACCACAGCCAATCCCAACAACATCTTCTTGCCTGATTTCTGTTTAGCGCTTTCATTCGCAGGTGATTGGGTCATACCAGTATCTGTTTGCTTCATTATTTCATGCTTCCTTAGTTACTCTTTGAATATTCAAAACGAGATAGATGACAAAAAAAGTTAATGCAAATCCGAACCATTGATATGCATAACCTAAATGGACATTAATGCGCGTTTTGGGAATAGGCCACTCCCTTATAAAACCACCAGCTTCAGTTTGGGCATCCATTCTAACGATAAATGGCTTTACCTCAAATGGAACTGCTGATTGATAGCGTTGCATGTCGAGATGCTGCCAAAGCGGTTCCCAATTAATGGTTGATTTAGACTCAGCTTCTAGTGAAAATACCTTCTCAAGTGGAAAAAATAAATCACCTACAAATTGCTGCTGACCTGAGGGCGTGGCGATGTCAGGTAACACTCGGTTTGCACCCCCATTAACCCAACCTCTATTTACAAGCACAACACTTTCACTATCATCAATTTTTACTGGTGTTAAAACATGGTAGCCCGCCTTGCCATTGTGAACCCGATTATCCAATAATATTTGATACTGTGGCAGATAAGTGCCTGTGAAACGGACACGCTTGTATTGCCAATCTTCCTGTTTAGCAGCATGTGTTGGCAATTGATTCGGCGCATGCAACAAACCTTGATCAATTTGATATTGTGCGTGCTGTTTAGCATCGGCTTTGTGATATTGCCAAAGACCTAAACGAATACACAAAGCCATCACCATGATAGTGGCCACGGTCATGCCGAGCGAACCTTTAAAGCGATATTGTTTCATCATAGCAACATCAGCAACACAAGTAAGATTGAAGTAGCGATTGCAAACCTACGTCAACGGACGCATAATCAGGATAATTATTTTGGAGGTTGATCATGTTATTCAAAGTCATTGTCATCAGCATGCTGCTATTAATTGGTTATAGTTTATTTTCTGCACTATTTCATATGATGAAAGGCACTCAACACGATGATAAAATGGTGAAGTCATTAACATGGCGTGTTGCACTTTCAATCACCTTGTTCTTGCTTTTGTTACTGGGCCTTTATACGGGTGTAATCGTAAGAGTCCATACGTAATGCTGAATTAGCAGCAGTCAAGCGTCACTTTGGCTTATTATCTACTTTGTAAAATGAATAAGACAACGTGACAGTTTTAATATCCTTAGGTAAATCAGGGCTTACAAAAAACCGGATAGGCATATCTTTTATTTCTCCTGGTTGTAATGTTTGCTGATTAAAACAAAAACATTCTATCTTTTTAAAATAAAGCGATGCTACCTCAGGTGAAATGCTCGGCACTGCAGAACCAACAACCGCCTGCTTTCCACGATTAATCGCCTTGTAGGAGGTTAATTTAATTTCGCCTGGATATACTTCTACATTAGGCTCATTGGCTGAAAATCCCCAATCTAGACCAGGCATGGTTTCGCCTGTAAACAAAACAGTGACCTTTCTTGATTGATCGATTACTGTGTTTGATGCAGCAGCCGTTGCAGTAATATCCGCTTTTCCATTAAGACCAATGGCCTCACATAGAATGTTATACAAAGGAGCCAACGCAAAACCAAAGGCAAGACCTGCTACAGCAACAATTAACAGTCGAACTGCTAGTTGCTTATTGTTTGCTTTTTTCTGTTCTAAATCACCCATTATGCGGCTTGCATTCCTGCACCCATATAAATGGCAAACACAAAAATAAGAATAGCAACAACAGCAATCACCACTCCAGTTGATTTGCTATTATTTGTAGGTTTCTTTTGATGATGCATATTTACCCCTTTCACGCCTTGATTAACTAGCTAATGATAGACATATGAATAAGTTCGATAGTTCTCAAGATGTATCCGAACATAAAAAAATAACGCCACAAGTATGACCAAGTGGCGTTACAAATTGCGAATGGCTTATAACCAGTAAACGAATATAAACAAAAATAACCAAACAACATCAACAAAATGCCAATACCAAGCAACTGCTTCAAAAGCAAAATGATTGTGTGAGTCAAAATGACCTTTTAAAACACGGAACAACACAATCGCTAGCATAATAGTACCCATCGTTACGTGTAACCCGTGAAAGCCCGTCAACAGATAAAAGGTAGAACCATAAATACCAGAATCCATTGTGAATGCTGCCTCGGCATATTCATGCGCTTGCAAATACAAGAAGATAGCACCTAATGCAATGGTTAAAATTAAGCCAACAGTCAATTGTTTACGATTATTTTTCATTAGGCCCCAATGTGCATAAGTTAAAGTTGCACCTGAAACTAATAAAATTAATGTGTTAATGGCTGGCAAACCCCACGGACTCATGGCTTCTAAGGCCTGAGTAGCTGCAGGGCCGTTAGTTGGCCATGTAGAGGTAAACTCAGTCCAAGAAGAGTAACCAGGCCACGCCAAGGTGGACTGACTAATCCAATTTAAGGAAATATTTCGGATATAAAATAATGCGCCAAAAAAACCAGCAAAAAACATCACTTCAGAGAAAATAAACCAACCCATGCTCCATCGAAATGAAACATCCACTTGTTTATTATAAAAGCCAGATAAACTTTCTTTTACCACATCTCTAAACCAACCATACAACAAATAAAAGAACACTAACACACCAGCAATCAACACAAAATTGCCAGATGCAATGTCATTCATTTGCATCGCAAAGCCACCAGCCATCAAGAATAATGCAATTGAGGCAATTAACGGCCATAGCGATGGCGATGGCACGTAATAATTATTTGTATTTGGACTCATTTTCTTCCCCTAATTCTATGATTCTAATTATTCCAAACAGTCTAATTACTTAACTGTAGGAGGCACTTCAAATGTATGAAATGGTGCAGGTGATGGAACCGTCCACTCAAGCCCTTCAGCACCGTCCCACGGTTTCGCATCAGCTTTTGTACCACCTTTAATACACTTAACGACAATGTACAGGAACAACAGTTGACTAATACCTAGTGCAAACGCACCAAACGATGAAATCATATTGAATTCAGCAAATTGCAATGCATAGTCAGGCACACGACGTGGCATACCCGCTAAACCCGTAAAATGCATTGGGAAGAAGGTGACGTTAAAGGCGATTGTTGTTACCCAAAAATGCCATTTACCAAGTGTTTCGTCATACATGAAACCAGTCCATTTTGGTAACCAATAATAAACCGCACCCATGATCGACATAGCAGCACCTGAGAACAACACATAGTGGAAGTGAGCAACCACATAGTAGGTATCTTGCACTTGAATATCAACTGGCAAGATGGCACAAACTAAACCACTAAAACCACCGATAGTGAACAAAAACACAACAGCAATTGAAAACAACATCGGTGTTTCAAATGTCATTGAGCCTCTCCACATAGTGGCAACCCAGTTAAACACTTTTACACCAGTAGGAATAGAAATCAGCATAGTGCTGTACATAAAGAACAACTGACCTGCTACTGGCATTCCTGTTGTAAACATGTGATGTGCCCATACAACGAATGATAACAACGCAATGGCAGCTGTTGCATAAACCATTGATGCATAACCAAATAGCGGTTTACGAGCAAACGTTGGGATGATTGTTGAAATCAATCCAAAGGCAGGCAGAATCATAATATACACTTCAGGATGACCGAAGAACCAAAAAACGTGCTGCCATAAAACTGGATCACCACCACCAGCAGCATCAAAGAATGATGTGCCAAAATGACGGTCTGTTAATAACATGGTCAACGCACCAGCTAATACAGGCATTGATGCAATCAATAAGAATGCAGTAATTAACCACGTCCATACAAATAAAGGCATCTTCATCATCGTCATGCCAGGGGCACGCATATTTAAGATAGTTGTAATAATATTAATAGAACCAACAATAGATGAAACACCAAGAATATGTAATGCGAGAATGGACATATCCACGGACATCGATGGGTTTTGCACTGAAAGTGGCGGATACATTGTCCAACCACCAGCAATTGCTCCACCTGGAACAAAAATCGACGTCATTAACAATAATGCTGCAGGTATCATTAACCAAAAACTCATGTTATTTAATCTTGGGAACGCCAAATCTGACGCACCAATCATTAAAGGAATCATCCAGTTAGCAAAGCCAACAAACGCTGGCATAATAGCGCCGAAAATCATAATTAAACCGTGTAGCGTTGTTAGCCTATTAAAGTTTTCTGGCTCTAAAAATTGCAATCCTGGCTGAAATAGCTCAGCACGAATACCAAGTGCCAATGCGCCAGCAAATAAGAACATAAAGAAGCTAAACCAAAGATATAGCGTTCCAATATCTTTATGGTTGGTTGATGCAACCCAGCGCATTATGCCGGTAGGATGACCATGGTCATCGTGATGTGTTGCAGTATTTGTACTCATCAGTTTCTCCTAAAAACTAAAGCTTAATTCTGTTATTTCAAAAGATTAAAATAAAACTTATCGCGCTGCTTTTACTGCTGACGGCTGTATGAAGTCACCAGTGTTATTACCTAGTGCATTTCGCTCATATGCAATCACTGCTGCAATATCAACATCGTTTAACACTGCCGCCCAAGCTGGCATGATGTTTTTACCGTTCAAGATAATATCCAAGTGACCTTCAAGCGGTCCAGTAGCAATCGCACTGCCCGTCATTGCTGGAAATGCTGGTGGCATACCTGCACCATTCACTTGATGACATACCGCACAGTTTTTCTCATACACTCCTTTACCAGCCGCGACCAAATCATCTTTTGTCCACTCTTGATCGGCACCTGCGTCCGCTGCTGCTGCTGCATCTTTCTTAGCAACAATCCAAGCATTGTAGTCATCCTCTTCCATGGCTTCGACAACAATTGGCATATAGCCGTGTGCTTTTCCGCAAAGCTCAGCACATTGACCACGGTAAGTACCTGGCTTGTCAACTCTAAACCATGTTTCCCTTACAAATCCAGGAATAGCATCTTGCTTAATACCAAATTCAGGAACCCAGAAAGCATGAATCACATCCGCAGCAGTCAACAGCACCTTAATTTTTTTGCCAACAGGTACAACCATTGGATTATCTACTTCGAGTAAATAATTCTCACCTTTTTCGGCTTTATTGTGAATTTGATCATCAGATGTCGCAAGCGTACTGACAAACTTCACATCTTGATCTAAATAATCATAAGACCACTTCCACTGAGAGCCAGTCACCTTGATACTCATGTCCGAAGCAGCTGTATCTTTCATTGCTAAAATCGTTTTCGTCGCAGGATAAGCCATACCAGCAAGAATAATCACTGGGATAATCGTCCAAACAACTTCTAACCAATGGTTTTCATGAAACTGTGAAGCGACATGACCCGCTGACTTTCGATGCTTAAGAATTGAATAAAACATCAAACCAAAAACTACAACAAAAATAGCAAGACAAACCCAAATCATCATCATATGCAAGTCATAAATCTGACTCGCGATTTCTGTTGCTGGTGTTTTAAGATTTAATGCATAGGCTGCATGAGAATTTGCCGCATACACTGATAAAAATGCAGCACCTAAAGAGAGAATTGATCTCTTGTTCATAACTGAATCCACCCCGAATAATGTGAACAACTTAATAAATAGTAAACGCTAACAAAGTCAAACCGACCGACCCCGCTAACAACTAACAAGTCAGCCAAAAATAATGACTGCGAGCTTAATTTTTACATGAAATTGTTGGATCGAACACTAACTGGATTACATTAATGACGATTTCAAAATTTCGCATAATTTATCATACCGACAAATCGATATCAAGAAAAATGTAACAAATTAGTTACATTTTTAGACACTTAGTTCAATACTTCATCATATACATCATATTGACAAAACTTCGCGCTAAAACAAGCGTGCAACGTGCGCGCATACTACACTTAAATTAGGCGTTTTGAAATAAACAATCATGTCTCTTACCAAAATTATCCATATTCTAACCGCTTTATACTGTACTGAAATAAACGATTGATTCAGCACCGTCCATTTGAATCTTCCCTATTTTAAGGCCACGATGTCCGTTATAAATCGGCAACAATGTAGCTATCTTGGCGTTAATCAACTCTATTATTCTCGCCGTAATAGCAAAGCATTCTAATTTAACGTTAGACAAACTAGACCAGCATCTCAATATCAGGTGATTAACTCACTACGCTATTAACTGCGATTAACCAATTAAGCTTGTCTAACATGCAAGCAAGCGATTGGTGCAGCCGAACACCCAAGCAGTAAAGTGCGGTTATGCGTTAATCTGTAAACGAATAAATTCAAAAATGGTCAAAAAAATATAAGCTTGCTATTTTATAAAAGTGGAGTAATCTAGACCTGCTGTAAAAAAGTGTAATCAATTTGTTAAAAAGTGTTTCTTAATACACCTTATATGAATTTGGGAGAAATAAAATGAGAATAGATTTAAAAAGTTTTACTAAAAGTACTTTATTCGCCATCGGGTCAGTTTTAGGTTTTTCTTCACCCGCATTTGCAACATCTGGCGTGGTCTTGCAATCAAGCGATTTTGTCGGCATCTCGTTTTGGTTGATATCGATGGCATTAGTTGCCGCTACTGCATTCTTCTTCTTAGAGCGTGATCGCGTTGCAGGAAAATGGAAAACATCGTTAACAGTATCTGGTTTAGTCACATTAATTGCAGCAGTTCATTACTTTTATATGCGCGACGTTTGGGTGGCAACTGGCTCTACACCGACCGTGTATCGTTACATCGACTGGTTAATCACTGTTCCACTATTAATGGTTGAGTTCTACCTTATTTTGGCTGCCATTGCTAAAGTGCCAGGTGGCGTTTTCTGGCGACTCATGATTGGTACATTAGTCATGCTAATTGGCGGCTATGTTGGTGAAGCTGGCTATGTTGCAGTTTGGCCTGCGTTTATTGTTGGCATGCTCGGTTGGTTTTATATCCTTTACGAAGTTTTCGCTGGTGAGGCAAGTAAAATTAATGCTGCTCAAGCACCGGCAAGTGTTCAGTCTGCATTTAATACCATGCGATTAATTGTGACATTCGGTTGGGCAATTTATCCAATTGGTTACTTCGCTGGATACCTTACAGGCCAAGGCCCAGACAGCAGCATGCAAGCACTTAACATTGTTTACAACTTAGCTGATGTTTTAAACAAAATTGCATTCGGCGTTATTATCTGGTCTGTTGCAGTTTCTGAAAGCGAGAAAAAGTAATCGTTGTTTAGATAAATGTTAACCATTCGGACACATTTTTATTTAGATTCTCTTTACATCTAATTCAAAAATGTGTCCATCATTCATGAGGTTAAAAAATGTCAGCTCAAACATTAATTAACTCAGCAAACAATTTTTTGTGGACAGAATCATCCCTTGATGAGCTTTTAATTCAAGTTGATGAATATATTATTACCAGTCTGTCGTCAAACGCAGACTCAACCCAAAGCACTATCAGTGCTGCCGAGTACGCCGCCAAGTGCCATCTTGCAACACCTGGACATAAGGTAAGAGCAAAACTGTGCTTAGTTGCCTGTCTAGAATTAAATATCAAACATCATGACATGTTGATTCTTTCAGCAGTCTCAGAATTACTTCATAATGCATCACTTATTCATGACGACATTCAGGACATGGATGAAATGCGTCGTGAGGTAGAAACAGTATGGAAAAGATTTGGATCCAACATTGCAATTTGTGCGGGTGATTTATTACTATCAAGCGCTTATGGTGTATTAGCCAATATCAGTGACCCAACGTTGTTACCGAAGTTAATACAACGCATCGCCAACCGAACATCGACAGTCATTCAAGGGCAATGTGGTGACATTGAATGCAAAAATCAATCGATTAACTCTCTCGAGACCTATCAAAATATCGCCCGAGCCAAATCAGGCGCTCTCCTCGGACTCCCAATCGAACTTGCATTAATTTTTTCGCAACAAGATCAGTATTTAGGCATCGTCCAACAAGCAACCAGCGCTTTTGCGATTGGTTATCAAATCATTGACGATTTAAACGATATCGCCAAAGACGCTGCGCTCAGCGGTAGACCACAATCATTGAATATCACTTTTGTGCTAGCAGACGCGGATTCTAACAACCCTATTGCTGACGCCAATGCGCTTGCCGAAAGCGCATTAACAGAAGCAATTAAGCTCGCTAATGAACTTCCGTACTCATTAGGAACGTTGCTTGTATCATTGAGCAATCAGCTTAGAGGGCAAATAAAACATGACAGCGGATGCTAAAAAAGCAATCATTATTGGATCTGGTTTTGGCGGAATCGCTGCAGCACTAAGACTCCGAGCAAAAGGTTATTCGGTAAAGGTCATTGATCGCAGTCCAATGCTAGGTGGTAGAGCGCAAGTATTGACTAAAAATGGGTTTAAGCATGACGCAGGGCCCACCGTTATTACTGCACCATTTTTGCTTGATGAACTGTTCGCACTTTTCCAAGAAAAACTAGAAGATCATATCAAGCTCGTTCCACTAAAGCCTTGGTACCGATTTTATTTTTCTGATCAAACAACTTTTGATTATGGTGGCTCACTCGAGGAAACCTTAACTGAAATAGAAAAAGTCGAACCTAAAGACAAAGCGGGCTATTTAAAGCTACTCAATCACTCAAAAAACATTTTTGACATTGCTTTTACGCAATTATCTGCAAAGCCTTTTCACCGATTCTTTTTAATGGTCTCGTTAATTCCTAAGTTAATTGTATTAAAAAGTTATGAAACCGTATGGACAACCGTTTCAAGGCATCTGATTAGTCCTAAATTACGTCAAGCTTTCTCTATTCAACCCTTATTAGTGGGTGGAAATCCTTTCTCAACAACGAGCATCTATGGCCTTATCCATTATCTCGAACGAGCGTATGGGGTATTTTTTGCAGTGGGAGGTACAGGGGCAATTGTTGATGCGCTAAGAAAGCTGATGGAGAGGCAAAACATTGAGATTTGTTTAAACACAACCGTACGTAATATAATCGTCAACAATAAAAAAGCTTCTGGGGTTATGCTAGAGGACGGGACAAAAATAACAGCCGATATTATTGTTTCAAATGCAGACGCTGCCTACCTATACCAAAACATGATTGACGACCATCAAGTCGCAGTATCATCAAAGTTAAAAGTAAAACTAGCGCACTACTCTATGGGTTTGTTTGTGGTGTATTTCGGCACTACTAAGCAGTATCCAGACGTTGTGCATCATACGATATGGCTAGGTAAAACCTATAAAGAACTGCTCAGTAATATATTTGCAAAAAAAATACTGTCAGATGATTTTTCTCTTTATATACATCGGCCAACAGCGACCGATAAAAGTTTTGCACCTGCTGGCTGTGATAGCTTTTATGTTCTGTGTCCTGTCCCCAACCTTAAAGCAAATATTGATTGGTCGATTGAGGGAGAAACGTTGAAAAATAAAATTGTTGAGGCTCTAGACAAAACCCTCCTACCAGACTTACAAAAACATATTACTGATGATTTTTTCATGACTCCCAACGATTTTAAAACACAATACTTAAGCATGCATGGCGCTGGCTTCTCCATCGCCCCTTTGTTCCGACAGTCTGCTTGGTTCAGATTTCACAATAAAGCCGAGGGGATTAAAAATCTCTATATCACTGGCGCTGGCACCCACCCAGGCGCAGGATTGCCAGGTGTATTGTGCTCCGCAAAAGTGATTGACCAGCTGATACCACTGGCTACTGATTTTAAATGAATCCAGCCAAAATGGATCAAACAGCCTATATCAAAGAGTCCAATTTCGTTCTAGCTCAGAAAGGAAAAACTTTTTTTTGGTCTAAGTTTTTACTGCAAAAAAAACAAGCGACGAAAGCCGTGAGGCTATATCGGTTTTGTCGATACGTGGATGATGTGGCTGATGAGACTTTAGACACTGTCTTGGCGCATCACACCCTCTTGCAAATAATTGAAGACTTAAAATTGGGCGCTTCTCACCATCCTATCTTAGAAGATGCCATTAAACTATTTAACGAGTCTCAAATAGAAATTGACATTCCTATCTCGCTGATTCAAGGTGTAATCTCTGATTTAAGCCAAGTCAAACTTGCAGATGAAAAAGCACTGATGGTGTATTGCTATCAAGTAGCAGGCACTGTAGGCCTCATGATGAGTAAAATATTAGCTATTAAGGACGACCAAGCATTCGCGCATGCGATTGATTTGGGTATAGCCATGCAGTTAACGAATATCTGTAGAGATGTCGCTGAAGATGCGCAGATGAACAGAAGATACCTGCCCGCATCGCTCGTTGGAGATATCGAGCCTTACGCTATTCTCAAACCCGACCCTCAAACCCAAAACAGTATCAAAATGGCTATCGCAACATTACTCAACAATGCCAATGAATACTACCAGAGTGGATACCATGGCTTATGTTTTTTACCGCTACGTGCGCGTTTAGCCATTGCAGTTGCATCAGGCCTATATCGCCATATCGGAATCCGCATTGCCAACAAGCACTACCGATACTGGGCAAAGCGCTCAACGGTATCTAATAAATTAAAAATTTGGCTCACCATCAACATTTTAGCTCGATGCCTAGTCGCATCCGACTTTCACCGCTATGTGAAACCACACCGTGCAGACTTGCATGAATATATCAAAGAATTGCCTTACGCGCATGCACAGCCAAATTGACTTAGTCATATTAGGCGGAGGCTGTGCTGGATTAAGCCTAGCCAGCAGGCTATCCGCATTCGGCAAAGATGCCCCTAGCGTACTGATTATCGAGCAAAGAGAAAACTATACCAACGATAGAACCTGGTGTTTTTGGGATATCGAACATCCTGCGTACAAACAGCAAGCCAATCATGCATGGACAAGTTTTGAAATCAGCAATCAACAACGTACTCATCAATTCGACTGTCGCAAACATCAATACCTCATGTTGGAGAGTCATACGTTTTATCAAGATGCTTTGACTACAATTGAACAAAATCCCAATGTTGAATTACTACTTGGACAACAGGTAATATCGGCACCCATCAAAAATGAAAATGGTTGGTTGATTCAGACTGCTCAAGCACAGTATGCCGCGAAATTAATTGTTGACACTAGACCGCCTCAAAAGGTGAACCATCAAGACGCGATACTTTGGCAATCTTTCGTTGGTTATGAAATTCAGACGCAAGCAGATTGCTTTCTACCAGAAAAAATGGTCTTAATGGACTTTGACGATACCTTTGATGACGGCTTGGCATTTATCTACATTTTGCCAACTTCAGAAAAAAAAGCGTTGATTGAATACACCGTGTTTTCAGAAAAGATCTTAGATAAACAACCATTAATAACACGCCTTAATCAATCGATCGCGCAAAAAATGGATGGCCTTTCATATGACATTCTAAGAACTGAGCATGGCACCTTACCCATGGGCAATCAATTAGCTAACCCAAATAAAGAATCGACCTACCTCTACGCTGGCTTGTTTGCAGGTGCCGCTAGACCCAGCTCAGGATACGCATTCCAAAGAATACAATCGTGGGCAACTGTATGTGCCCAATCGATCATTGACACGAATACTTTATACGCATTCCCAAAAGAACGATGGCTTCAGTCTTTTATGGATGAATTATTTTTAACCGTCATCCACAATAATCCAGCCATTGCAGCATCTCTTTTTGAAGATTTATTTAGTCAATGTGATTTCCAAACGGTGGTTAAATTCATGTCCGACAAAGCCACAGTATCCGAACACCTTCAGATCATCAAGTCACTGCCACCTTTGCCGTTTATCAAAGCGCTACCAACCTTTTTGATTAAAAAAATTTGCGCTAAGATAGCGTTGTCGTCATGAACAAATACATGCAATTACAAAGCAACCTATTCATTCTAATGAGTGGTCTCGCCGCCCTCTTCGGCGCTGGCTTGGATCACCATACCAGTCTCTATCTATTACTGATCACCACAAGCTGCGTCGTGATCCTAGGCGTTCCGCATGGCGCGCTGGATGTCTTATTTGCTAGCCAAACCTTTGCGCTTAAAACCTTAGCGGGATGGGGGCAATTTATCCTCTACTACCTCATCGCCGCTCTCGCTTTTATTTTGGTCTGGCTGTGGATGCCTAATCTCTTCTTCATCTCATTTTTAATCTTGTCTGCGCTTCATTTTTCTGAAGACCTAAATTACATCAATAATCGCATCTTAAAATTTAGTTACGGTGCTGTCATCATCACTTTGCCAAGCTTACGCTTTGGACCAGCATTAATTGATTTATACGCGATGGTCATCGAGATCGAAGCTGCAACTCGCTTAGTCAAGCTATCTCAATTAATCAGCGTCTCAGCGGCACTCATCATCGCGATTCAACTTTTAAACAATCGTATAGCCATTCGAACCAAACTTGAGATGCTATGTGCTTGTGTACTATTTTTATTACTCAACCCCTTGTTGGCATTTGGAATTTATTTCTGCGTAATGCACAGCGCACGACACTTAATAAGAAGTCGTTTTTTCTTGCCTCAATTTAGTAGACAAGCCTTTTTAAATGCATTATTTTTTCCAACCATCGCCGTAATCATAATCGGACTATTGATTTGGTGGCTTGGCCCAAAAAAACCACTTGAAGTCGACATTATTCGCATCGTCTTTATAGGACTTGCCGCACTCACCGTCCCTCACGCCTGGGTCTTACAACGCGCTAACTTTAATGGATGGTCATCATCCAAAACAAAGGCTGGAAACAAGCATGTAGGCGAACAGCGGTAGAACAAAGTGTTGTTGTTTAAAGAAAATGATTGAATTAACGTGCCAAGGCACTGAGTCAATGTAAATGTTGGTGCCGGGAGAGAGAATCGAACTCTCACGCTGTTACCAGCGCGGGATTTTGAGAGTACCAGAGCGTGAATTTCACCGTAAGATTTTAATTGGTTACAAGACTATTTTTCGCGGTGTTGAACGAGGTGCTAAGAGAATCTTCAATATTTTTTTAAACGATAAATATTTGATATTAGTGAGATGCAAAACCTGAAAAAGTTTGTATAAGGAACAAACTTCTAGCGCGTGTGGTGGGCAATCTTTTCGGTTATGATATTAGGATATTAAAAAATAAATTCTTTAGGTTCATCACATGCTTATAGTCACTTCAATTTTTGCTTCGCTACTAACGGCGATTTATATCAAACTTGCTCTTAACGTAATCAATCTTCGAAGAAAAAGTAAAATACCACTAGGCAATGGCGGCTTGGCTGATTTAGAAAAAGCTGTTCGCTCGCATGGCAACTTCTCAGAGTATGTTCCAATCGCACTCATTTTAATGGCATGCTTAGAATTAAATGGTGCTCCTTGGTGGCTGGTGACCATATACGGAATAACGTTATCAATTGGGAGATTGTTTCATGCCATAGGTATCAAACAAGAACCTGAAAGCTTTAATAATCGAATTAGAGGCATGAAACTTACCTTAAATACTCTTATAGCACTGATTGTGACTAATCTTGGCTGGGTAATATTTAAGTTAATTTAATTCTGATAAAAATCGTTTTAAACGACTACCTGACTTTAACCCACACGTCGCCTTGCTAACAACTAATCATAAAACTTTTAACTTTTTTCGTTGGAAAAGTGCTGGGTAAAGTGAGCAGACATAAAAAAAGCACCAACTGATCGTTAAGTGCTTGTATTACTTGGTGCCGGGAGAGAGAATCGAACTCTCACGCTGTTACCAGCGCGGGATTTTGAGTCCCGTGCGTCTACCAATTCCGCCATCCCGGCAATGCGATTTATACAATGCTGTATAATAACATCGGCGCAATTATACCAAGCTCTTACCTAATTGCGAAACCAATTATTCACAATTAATTAATATTTATGAAAACAGAAGACTTTGATTTCGACTTACCGCAACATTTAATTGCACAACACCCAACAAAAGAGCGCAACGCAAGCCGCCTACTCTATCTAGATGGGGCTAATACCGAACCAAGCGACCACACCTTCTTAGAGTTACCCACGTTTTTAGCTAAAAATGATTTACTCATTTTTAATGACACACGCGTGATTAAAGCACGATTATTTGGCCAAAAAGCGACAGGCGGAAATATTGAAATTTTAGTTGAGCGTATCATTAATGATCATGAAGTTTATGCGATGGTGCGTTCGTCACGCTCACCAAAAGCGGGCAGTACGATGACCTTAGCTGGGGCGTTTGATGTGGAAATGCTAGGCCGTGAAGATGATTTGTTTCACCTCAAGTTTCTTTCTCAAACCCCTGTTGTTGATTTATTAGAACAATATGGTAGCTTACCTCTCCCGCCTTATATTGCGCATGAAGCAGACAGCACAGATGAAGATCGATATCAAACTGTCTATGCCAAACATGCTGGCGCAGTAGCGGCACCAACAGCAGGCTTGCACTTTGACGAGTCCATGCTCAATCAGTTAAAAGAAAATGGTATAAGAATCGCCTACATTACCCTGCATGTTGGCGCTGGCACATTTAAACCCGTCAGTGTTGACCACATCGCCGAACATAAAATGCATAGCGAGGTCTATCATATCCCTGCAGAAACAATCGCACTCATTAATCAAACGCGTGCCTCAGGAGGCAAGGTGACAGCAATAGGCACGACGGTGATGCGCGCTTTAGAAAGCGCAGCTCAGCTTGGGGAATTAAAAGCAGGCAGTCAAGAAACTAATATTTTTATTACGCCAGGCTTCACATTTAAGGTTATTGATAGAATGCTAACCAACTTCCATTTGCCAAAAAGCACCCTACTCATGTTAGTGTCTGCCTTTACTGGCTTTGAAGCCATCAAACATGCCTATGCGCATGCAATCAACAAAGAGTATCGCTTTTTTAGTTATGGGGATGCCATGTTGTTAGAAAAGAAAAGTTAAACAAGCAGAATGAACAAACAGACGAAAATTCGCACTAAACAGCAACCTATTCATCAAAATAAAAAAGCGCGATCTAATGGAGAAGACTAAATTGAAAATCAATCAAGCTAAATTAAAAGTTAGCCTATTACTGGGCAGCCTATTATTCTCGGCAATGGCACAAGCAACCGTTTTACCTGAGGCTAAATTACAAATAAAAATACCAATGGCTAAAGCGCCCACCTCACGACCAATGACCATCGCTTATCATCCAGCCTTAATGGATTACTATGTTGCCGACGGTGGCTTAGCGCCCATGGGTAGTGAATGGCAAGCACCTATCTCAAAATCACAAATCCATGCATTTGATGCTGATGGAAAATACATAAACTCAGCGAGTCCAGGCTACGACAATCGTTCTATTTACTACAATCCCAATACCGCACACATTGAAACCATTACTTACAATATTTCCAGCGCTGTCGGTTTCGCACCTAATACTGGCATGTACGCACTTCAAACAGAAGAATCAGGCCGAATTAAAGAGACCTCCACCGAAATTATGCAATACCACGCAGCATTTGGTGATGCCTTTACCATGCCAACTTATGATGCTGAACACAACTGCTACTTTGCAAAACAAATGCGTAGCAATAAGGTGCTTATTGTCACAACAAAAGATGAAGCACCGATTGGTGAAGTTATGCTGGACATTGCGAGTGCAGGAGCCAAGTTTGATGACATCAGTGATAGCTTTGTTGCCTATACAGGCGTAAAAGATGAAGAACTAGCCCTATTAGACTTGGATCACAAGTCCATACTAGTGTTTAACCTTAAAGGTCAATTCGTTGCAAGAAGTAAACTTCCTGACAACATCAAACTGCGCGCAAAAAACTATTACAACGGATTAGGATATACCAATGGCATGTTCTTTTTATACGTAGAATCAGAAGGTAAGTTTGGCACATATCACGGCTACCAAGTCGTCAAATAATGACGAATCCACATAAAAAAACCGCGCAATAGCGCGGTTTTTTTTAATACAAAAGCCCTTTATTGGCCAATCGCACCAGCAAGCTTAGCTGAAGCCACTCCAAATAAAGCACCAATCACGGTTGACAAAGCAATCAACAAGACTGGATTAGATAAATCGAGCGCAGTCACACTACCCGCATCGCTTGTTTGCAAAGCATAAGCTGCCGTAACAGCATAACCATATACGTTAGCAGGCACAACCGACAGTAATGTTTGACTTGCCGCGATGACTAGTAAAAAGACAGTTGCAGCAATGTAAACAGCTGGTCCAACCGCACCTGGCAACCCCAAAGGATTCATCCCGACCAAAAACAAAGCGACACCAGCAATCACCGCCCCATAAATCATGCCGACAATGGTTTTTTGTAATGCTGCATCATCTCCGCCAGTGTGGAAATAA
>JAFMCM010000038.1 GCA_017857755.1 Methylophilaceae bacterium
AGTCGACCGTTATTATGTCGTTGTTGCCGCACTAAAAGCGTTAAGCGACGAGGGCAAACTGCCCGCAGCAAAAGTTGCAGACGCGGTTAAAAAATATAAGCTTAATCCAAACAAACCAAACCCAAGTACCCTCTAGTGTGTATTTGGTTCGGAGTAAATAAATGAGTGTAAAAGATATTTTGGTACCAGATATTGGTGATTTTGAGTCAGTCGATATCATTGATGTATTGGTTTCACCTGGCGACACTATTGGCATTGATGATTCTTTAGTCACGGTTGAATCAGATAAAGCGTCTATGGACATCCCTACACCTGAAGCAGGTGTGGTAAAAGAGGTTAAAGTAAAAGTTGGTGACAAAATTGCAGAGGGCCATTTAATCATCACCTTAGAAGTGATTGACCGTATAGAATCAAAATCAGCAGATGTGGCTGCTGCAAAAGCGGTAATTCCAGAGCCAGCTAAAGCAGAAGCGCCATTAGTTGCGGTCCCGGAACCCACACGCCCAGCGCCAGAACCACCAAAACAAGTAAAACCCATCGGTAAGCCAGCCCCTGTTGGTGCCCATGTCGACACGAACCGAGAAGTCAACTCACATGCAAGTCCATCAGTACGCAAATTTGCTCGTGAATTAGGTGTAGACTTAAAATTGGTTGTCGGTTCTGGCCCCAAAAATCGCATTTTACAGAGTGATGTACAAGCATTTGTTAAAGACGAGCTAGCTAAACCACGCACGGAGAGCATGACTGCAGGCGCAAGTGCATTATCGACATTGACTATGCCAATCATCGACTTTAGCAAATTTGGTGAAATAAAGACGCAACCACTGTCACGCATCAAAAAGCTATCGGGCGCAAACCTTCATCGCAATTGGGTAACTGCACCGCATGTGACCCAATTTGATGAAGCTGATATTACTGATTTAGAGGATTTTCGTAAGTCTATGCAGGCTGACGCTGAAAAACGTGGTGTCAAACTCACCATGTTAGCGTTTTTAATCAAAGCTTCTGTAAACGCTTTAAAAGCCTATCCAAACTTCAATGCATCACTCTCTCCAGATGGTGACAGTCTTATTTTAAAGAGTTACTACAATGTTGGTTTTGCTTGCGACACACCAGATGGCTTAGTTGTACCTGTAGTTAAAAACGTACAAAGCAAAGATGTACTCGAAATTGCGGCAGACTTGATGGACTTGTCTGCCAAAGCACGCGAGCGCAAGTTGAAAGTAGAAGAAATGCAAGGCGGTTGCTTCACCATTTCCAGTCTTGGGGGTATTGGTGGCACAATGTTTACACCGATTATCAATTGCCCAGAAGTCGCTATTTTAGGGGTCTCTCGCTCTAGTATGCAGCCTGTTTATGACAAAGAAACGAAGTCTTTTGAACCGCGCTTAATCTTACCACTATCTCTTTCGTATGATCATCGCGTGATTGATGGTGCTGATGGTGCAAGATTCACAAGTCACATGCGCATGATGCTTTCTGACGTGCGACGTTTGCTGTTGTAACAGGGATAAAGAATATATGAGTAATTTAATAGAAGTACTAGTACCCGATATCGGTGATTTTGATTCTGTTGATATCATTGAAGTATTGGTTAATGTGGGTGATACCATTGCAGTTGAAGATTCACTGATTACCGTTGAATCTGATAAAGCTTCAATGGATATTCCCTCATCACAAGCTGGTGTGGTGAAGCAAATTAAAGTCAAAGTTGGAGATAAAGTCGCAAAAGGTGCGCTCATTTTGATGGTAGAAACTGTAACAACTGCCGCAAAATCACCTGTTGCGGCCGCTCCCAAAGCGGCTGATACTGAAGCAGCCAAAACTGAAACGGCATCAGCAACGCCATCAACCTCAAACGACGATAATGACATCGATACCCAAGTGGTTGTATTAGGTTCTGGACCAGGCGGTTATACTGCCGCTTTTCGCGCAGCCGACTTGGGCTTAAAAGTTGTGCTAATCGAACGCTATTCAACACTGGGTGGCGTCTGCCTGAATGTTGGATGCATTCCATCCAAAGCCTTATTACACACTGCGAAAGTAATTACTGAAGCAGAAGAAACAGCGGCACATGGTATTAGTTTTAGCAAACCCAATATTGATTTAGACAAACTTCGCAAATGGAAGTCTGATGATGTTGTTGGCAAACTAACGGGCGGCTTAGCGCAAATGGCAAAAGGTCGTGGTGTCAAAGTCATCAATGGTGTTGGTAGCTTTACTGGTAGCCATCAAATGGCTGTTACCGACACTGCAGGCAAAGTCACGACAATTGGATTTGAAAATGCCATTATTGCAGCAGGTTCACAGGCGACTGACTTTCCTGGCTTAGATGAAACCACAGCAAGAGATCCACGGATTATGAATTCAACTGGCGCACTAGCCTTGGAAGATATACCAGCCAGGATGCTAGTGATTGGTGGTGGCATTATTGGCCTAGAAATGGGTACGGTTTACGATGCAATGGGCTCGAAAGTCAGTATTGTTGAATTTATGGATGGCTTAATCACAGGATGCGATCGTGACTTAGTTCGCCCATTACAAAAACGGATGGAAAAGCGCTTTGAACGTATTATGCTTTCAACCAAAGTGGCCAAAATGGAAGCAAAACAAGATGGCATTCATGTCAACTTTGAAGGTGAAAACGCCCCTGAAGGCGTACAAATATATGATCGCGTATTGGTCTCCATTGGTCGTCGTCCAAATGGTCTGAATATCGGAGCTGAGCATGCTGGACTGGCTGTTGATGAACGCGGCTTTATTGCTGTGGACAAACAAATGCGTTCAAATGTCCCACATATCTTCGCCATTGGCGATATCGTTGGACAACCAATGTTAGCGCATAAAGCCACACACGAGGCTAAAGTCGCAGCTGAAGTAATTGCTGGTCATAAAGTTGAATTTGTCGCAAGTGTGATTCCTAGCGTAGCTTACACTGACCCAGAAGTTGCTTGGGTGGGCGTAACGGAAACACAAGCCAAAGAAAAAGGAATGGAAGTGGATAAAGTAGCTTTCCCCTGGGCGGCTAGTGGACGCGCGATATCTGTTGCACGAACAGAAGGTGTGACTAAACTGATTTTTGATAAAACCACACATAGACTTATTGGCGCAGGCATTGTGGGTGTTAATGCTGGTGAATTACTTGCAGAGGCCTGTTTAGCGATTGAAATGGGCGCTGATGCGCATGATTTGGGCTTAACAATCCATGCGCATCCAACGCTTTCTGAGAGCATTTGCTTTGCTGCAGAGCTAAAAGAAGGCACGATAACCGATATGATGCCGCCTAAAAAACGTTAATCGTCTTTCGGTCATCGCAATGACCGAAAGCTTATGGGCACGCGACTGGTGTCACATCAGTACCAATAAATTCAGGACGGATATTGTAAAGCGCAAGTGCAAGCTCATTATTCACCGATTTAGCTAACAGACTCATGGTGGCATCGCCTTGGTTGCGTATCGATTTCAAGGCATATTTCACACCTTTGGCCTTCAAGCTCTTGAGTAAATTATCCGCTAATCTCTCCTCGCTAAACAGGCCAAACGAGATCGCATTTCGCCATTGACGGTCTTGTACAACAAACAACTCATCCACGCCCAATTTTTTTATTTCTTCGGCTTTTAATTGCGCTTTTTCTAGCGTCGGCAACGGCGGGTAGTAAACCCAAAAGCGTCTATCTTGCTTAGGCGAATCCTCCACCAACGCAGACTCAATTCCTAAACGCGCCATCACTTCTTGTGCTGCCGCCAAATTGGCCGAAGTGAATCGCCCCCATTTATAACAATGATTCAATGGCATCGCCATATCAGGTTTTTTATCTAGAGAACTAAAATCTGTGTCCAACAACAATTTAAGTTTTTCGGGATTCAGTGTTGTATGTTGTATTGCAGGTGCTTGTTTTAAAATCTGGTCTTTGTAGCTATAGCCCAGCAGTGCAACATTCAATAAAATTAACCAAACAATTAGTCTCATACATACGCTTTCTGTAACAAGGCGAGACCTTGCAGTACTAAATGATCGTCAATAGCCACTTTTTTTAAATGCCCTTTTAGCATATCTGCAATTTTAACTGCATCGCCCCCTGTAATGACAATTATGGGCGAAGAATCACCATGTTTTTCCAATTGCTGGGAAGCCAAAACAATCGCACCCACGATCGCACGCATACAGCCTGTTTGCATGGCATCAACGGTGTTAACAGGAAAGGCTTGAATAGTTCCTGTTGTCGCATTGGCTAATTTTGCTGTGTGATTCACTAGTGCATCATGCATTAAATACAAACCTGGCATAATGGTCCCGCCAAGATAACATCCTGTTTTAACAACACTTGACTTTACCCCTGTGGTGCCCAAAGTCGCATCCATCGATAGACTGTCGATGGTAATCGCTGTACCAGCGTTCACAATCACAGTGGGTTGCTGATATTTATGCCAAGCTGCAATAGCCGATGCCCATCGATCAACGCCTAATGCCTCGCTTTGTTCATACTGATTCACCAATCGACAAGCTTCGACGCTTGCCGATACAAAATGCAAGCTAGTCTCACGCGGGACTAATCCACTTAATACTTCAGCAATTGCATCACCTGCCACATTGGCCACAATCACTTTATCAGCTGATAACAGTCTATGCTGTAACGTCGATTGCGCAAGAGTGAAATTAGGTGTCATGCCATAATCCGTAAGGGCGCCATCACTTGTCACTTGCGCCCATTTAGTTCGGGTGTTCCCTATATCAATCACCATTAACATCGATTTTCATCTTCTTTCATTCATTTTTATTTTTTATAAAAGGCCTCTTAGAGATATTTCACCCGCTGAAAAACGCTGCAAACCAAATGCCGTTTGAACCAGCAAGATACCATCTTCAGCAACACCAGTCACGGTACCCTCAACATCGCGGCCATCAGGCATCACCATTCTGACAGTCGCTTGATGATAAGCATGATAACGCAGCCATTCATCTCGCAAACCAACAAAGCCACTCGCCTCAAAATGGCGCAACACGGATGCAAAGTGTTTCAATACCGTACCTAGCAAATCGCTCTGGTCAATATGATGCATGCTCGTATGCCTAATATCAATGGCTGCTTGGTCAATGCTGTGCAACACATGCTCAGGTAAGTCGACATTGATGCCGACACCAATGACAGCAGCACTTGGTCCATCCATATCGCCTTGCAAGTCAATTAAAATACCTGCCAATTTTTTGTTATTGACCAACACATCGTTAGGCCACTTTAATTGGGGTGACTGCATACCTAATTCCCGTAAAGCGCGAATTAAGGCTACACCAATAGCAAGACTTAATCCTGAAAGCGCTGCTGCGCCGCAATCAAAGCGCCACAACAATGAAAAAGTCAAACTAGCCCCTAAATGTGACACCCAAGTTCTACCCCTACGCCCTCTTCCAGCAGTTTGAATATGTGCTGCAACACAACTGACATGCGGCGCTCCATTTGCCGCCGCTTTCATTAAATAGGTGTTGGTAGAAACCACTTCATCTAAGACATCAAAATGAAACCAGTCACGCTCTGAACCAATCGCTTGCAATACACGGCGCTTGTCTAGCAGCGTCAGTGTATTTGCTAATTTATAGCCTCGTCCACGCACACTAAATACAGTAACTCCTAAATCTTGGGCATACTGAACCGCATTCCAAACCGTTGCGCGCGTCACGCCAAATTGCTTAGCCAACGTTTCACCTGAGTGAAACTGTCCATCAGAGAGCTGATGTAGAATGGGAAAAGTTAAATTATTCATCAATTAACGCACGCGATTATTCAAGCAAGTTGAGTCAAGCTTAAAGTTTAGCATAGGCTAGCACCAGCTCTGCTTAGCTAGTGTAAAATACAGTCAACTTAACTGGAAAAGTAACATGTCAAAAGAAAAAGCACCTCTCCCACCTGGCTCTAACTTTATTCGTGGCATTATTGAGCGCGATTTAACCGCCAATAAATATGCTGAAAAACAATGGGCAGGCAGTCCTGGCAATGCGAAGCATCATCAAACAGCGCCAGTGGACCCAGCCAAGATACGCACCCGTTTTCCGCCCGAACCAAACGGCTATTTACATATTGGACATGCGAAAAGTATTTTCCTCAACTTTGGTTTAGCACAAGATTACCATGGCATCTGCCATTTACGGTTTGACGATACTAATCCAGAAAAAGAAAGTCAAGAGTACGTCAACAGCATTACTGAGATGGTGCAGTGGTTAGGCTTTAACTGGGAAAATGCAAGCGAAAATAACCTCTATTTTGCTTCCAACTACTTTGATGAAATGTATCAGGCGGCAGAATTACTGATTCAAAATGATTATGCTTATGTCGACTCACAAACCGCTGATGAAATGCGAGAAAATCGCGGCACACTGACCGAACCAGGCAAAGACTCGCCTTTCCGCACGCGCACTGTAGAAGAAAACTTAACCCTATTCCGCGAAATGCGTGATGGCAAACATCCTGATGGTCGCCATATCTTACGTGCTAAAATCAATATGGCATCACCAAACTTTAATTTGCGCGACCCAGCCATTTATCGCATTCGCCGTGCGCATCATCATCATACAGGCGACAAATGGTGTATCTACCCAATGTACACTTTTGCACACCCGATTGAAGATGCATTAGAGCGTATCACCCACTCACTTTGTACATTAGAATTTGAAGACCAACGCCCTTTCTATGACTGGTTGATGAAGAAACTAGTTGAAACAGGCATGCTCTCGCAACCAGTGCCAAAACAAACTGAGTTTGCTCGTTTAAACCTCACTTATGTGGTCTTATCAAAACGCAAACTGATTCAACTAGTCGAAGAAAAACATGTCAGTGGTTGGGATGACCCACGCTTACCAACACTGGCTGGTGCACGCCGCCGTGGTTATACGCCTGCTGGTTTTAAACTATTTACTGACAGAATTGGCGTTTCTAAAGCCGACTCGTGGATAGAATATTTGATCTTTGAAGACTGCATGCGAGAAGTATTAAACCTAGATGCTGAGCGCCGCATAGCCGTGCTTGACCCGATTAAACTGGTGATAGATAACTATGAAGATGGCCACTCCGAAGATTGCTTTGCGCCTAATCATCCATTGAAAGAGGAATTAGGCAAACGGACTGTGCAGTTATCTAAAGAGCTGTGGATAGAGCGTGAAGACTTTATGGAAGAGCCCGCGCCTAAGTATTTCAGACTATTCCCTGGCAATATGGTACGCCTCCGCTATGGCTATGTTGTGGAGTGCACAGGCTGTGAAAAAGATGCTGATGGCAACGTTACCGTCGTGCATTGCAACTATCTACCAGACACCAAATCAGGCACAGATGGCGCCAATAGTGTCAAAGTGAAAGGCAATATCCATTGGGTCAGTGCCGCCCATGCTTATGAAGCAGAAGTAAGACTGTACGACCGCCTATTTAAAGAAGCACACCCTGGTGAAGGCGACCGTGATTTCTTACAAGACATCAACCCGAATTCAGTGCAAACCATCACCGTGCAACTGGAGTCCAGTTTACAATCAGTGAATCCAGGTGACTGCTTCCAGTTTGAACGTCATGGTTACTTTGTGGCCGACAGAATAGACAGTGTAAAGGGTAAACCTGTGTTTAATCGGACAGTTACACTAAGAGATGCTTGGCAAAAATAAAAGTTTTATGATGAAATTCTGTTCAAAATAGTGATGGATAAACAAACCAAAAACAGTACGCTAGCAATCAGTAGCTAGCTAAATTAAAGCGTCAGCCCTGACTCCTAGCGCAGTTGATTCTTGCTATGATTAGACACTTTTACACTCATGAATAGCAAAACAAACTATTTGAAGAAAAGATAAATCAAGTTTAGGAGTTTTATGCGCATAGCCAACAACACTGCCGAACTTATCGGAAACACCCCGCTTGTTAAACTCAACCGTGTTACGGCTGGTATTGAGGCAACCATCGTTTGTAAGTTGGAATACTTTAATGCGGCGAGCAGTGTGAAAGACCGTATTGCAGCGTCAATCATTGATACTTTGGCAGCAGAAGGCCGTATTCAACCTGATACAGTGATTCTAGAGGCGACAAGTGGCAATACAGGCATAGGATTAGCGATGGTATGCGCGGCGCGCGGCATTCAATCAGCGTTTGTCATGCCCGAAACCATGAGCCGTGAGCGTAAATTACTGCTTAAGGCTTATGGAGCGAAACTGTTTTTAACCTCAGGCGCTGATGGGATGAGTGGAGCGCTAGCCAAGATGGAAGCATTGGCAGCAAGTGATGAGCGCTATCTAATTGCACGACAGTTTGAGAACCCTGCCAACCCTGAAATACATCGCAAAACAACAGCAGAGGAAATTTGGCGCGATACCGATGGGCGTGTCGACATGTTTGTTTCTGGTGTTGGAACTGGCGGTACCATTACGGGTGTGGGAGAAGCATTAAAAGCGCACAACCCTGATATTCAAATCATTGCCGTTGAACCTGATGCTAGCCCTGTCCTGTCAGGTGGTGAAAAAGGTCCGCATCCTTTACAAGGCATAGGCGCTGGCTTTGTACCTGCGATTCTGAATACGAAAATTTATGATGAAGTAGTACGTGTCAACAGTGATGATGCCATCAATACTGCACGGCGTATGGCCAGTGAGGATGGCTTGTTAGTCGGCATTTCTTCTGGTGCGGCAGTTTGGGCTGCGATGGAAATGGCGAGACGTCCAGCTCATAAGGGAAAACTGATTGTGGTAATTATTCCATCAAACGGTGAGCGTTATTTATCTACCCCGCTTTACAGCCATCTTAACGTTGATTAACTAAATCGTGCTTTTGAGTAGATGCGCATATTTAGCACGTATCTTAGCAACCTTAGGCGCGGCGACTGCTAAACAGTAAGGATTGCCTGGATTTTTAGCGAAATAATATTGATGATTATCTTCTCCAGGGTAAAAGTGGCTGGCACGATTAACCTCAGTCACAATAGGCGCATTGTAAACACCTGCTTGATTAAAAGTATCAATCATAGCAACAGTGGCCTCTCTTTGCGCTTCATTTTGACAAAACACAGCAGAGCGATATTGGGTACCAATATCGTTACCTTGACGGTTGCGTGTAGTAGGGTCATGCGAGACTAAAAACACTTCCAGCAAGGTTTCAAAACCTATCAAATCTGCATCATAACGAATAAGAACCGCCTCAGCATGGCCTGTATCCCCATTACAAATGGTTTTATAAGTCGGATTTTCAGTATGGCCTCCGATATAGCCAGACACGACTTGTAGAACGCCTGTTAACTGAGAAAAAACAGGCTCTGTGCACCAAAAACAGCCTCCTGCGAAAATTGCGATATCTTCTCTTGCCATGTTAACTTAACCCTTTTTCATTGGAATTTACTATTTGTTTGATTGTGAGAACAACTTAAACGCTTAACACCCCAGCAATTAGATAAAGCGTGTATGCAATATACAGCGCAAGCAATAAGGCGCCACCCCACCGATTGATGTTGTGGTCACCTAACTTTTTACGTTGATACCCTAATACAAATAACAATAAAGTCAGCCCCAGCATCATTATCCAATCACGGCTAATCACATCGATTGGAATCTGCATCGGCTTAATCACGCCAGCTAAACCAACCACAGCTAAGGTATTAAACAAATTAGAACCAATCACATTGCCCACAGCTAAATCATGTTTGCCTTTGCTAGCGGCTGAAATTGATGCGGCTAATTCAGGTAATGATGTACCAATAGCAATCACCGTTAGCCCAATAATTAAATCACTGACCCCAAAATAATGGGCAATATCAACTGCGCCAGTCACCAGCATGCGAGAGCTGAAGACTAATAACAATAAGCCTATAATCAGCAAAACCCATGCTTTTTTTGCTTGCATTGGTTTTAAACTGGCTTCAACCTCAACCTCAAGTGCATCAATATTGGGCATCTGTTGACGGTTTTCTAAACGCATCCATGTAAGGACCGCAAACAGTGCCACTAATTCAACGACACCTTCAAGACGCGTTATTCTGCCATCATACAAATTGACATAAGCCAATAAGGTAGCGCCTAGTAAAATTGGCAGCTCTTTTCTCAATACTTGTGAGCGAATAATCACAGGGCTGATTAAAGCAGTCAGTCCTAAAATTAAAGCAATATTAGTAATGTTAGAGCCGTATGCATTACCAAGGGCAATACTTGGATTACCTTGTAACGCCGATATTACTGATACTGACATTTCAGGTGCTGAAGTGCCAAAGCCAATAACAATCATGCCCACTAATAGGTTAGACATACCAAGAGTGTGCGCAACACCAGCAGCGCCATCAACGAATAAATCCGCGCTCCACACCAGCACAACAAGACCAACTACAATCATGACTATTGAAAACAACATAATAAGAATTTTGACTTTGAGTGATGGATTGAAGTCGCTATTATAAGCTACCCAAGACATAGCCGAGTACTAAGCCAATAATTAACGCAATAGTGATGCCTCGGTAAGTCAGTACATCCTTAGAGTATCCCCGCTTGATTGCAATATAAGCCACTAAATAACCCACGGCATTGAGCAGCCAAATAAATGACATGGTAAGCGCCTTAACTAATAAAGGTCCGATAAAAGGCAACATGGCAATTACGCCAAGCAACCATGAAATTAAACCAGTATAAAAACCAGCCAACACCGCACCTGTCGTTGCCAACTTGAGATCAACGTTATATCGATAGACTAAAAAAGCGGCCACTGCAAACAAAATGAGTATCGGTAGCATGCCCTTCCATCTACCACGTGTAGGTTTGGGTGTGGTCTTGCTATCAAAATCACGGTTATTAATTCGCTTTTTCAGCATCCAAACATTTTCTACAGCGTGACATTGGCCTTTCAAGCCGCCTTCTAATACTTCACTTGTTAACAAAGTTAAATCGTAGGTATGCTGATAATGTTGATGAAGCTCTTGATTGCTGATTGAAAATGGCGGACCTTGTTGCAAGCTTTGGTCATACTCAAAGGTAATGAGCAATTGTGTTGCACAATCAGTTATTTCAATTAAGTGCTGGCTATAACGTTGCCGCATGGCTAATGGTAAGGCAACATAGGCAGCTCTGTCATAGACCAAGTCGATGTGACCAATATTGGACTTTCTAAGTTGAAACACATCGCCCACATAGAGATCAATATTTGCCGCACTGTAATGAATCAGTGATGCTTGATGGGTAATAGAAGGTGTTAACTGCAGTTCAGCAAATAATTGCTTCACCGCAATTTCACTCAACTCAACTCCAACAACCCCATGCCCCTTATCTAATAACCAATGAATATCTAGCGTCTTACCACACAAAGGCACAAATACACGTCCCGCTTTTGGTAAAGCGAGTTTAGCAAAATGATTAACTAGCAAATGATTGGTTTTATCTTTGTGAAACCCAATCACATTGTCTTCCCATTTTTTATACCAGAAGTCTGGTTCCATAAGACTTTCCACTCAGGGCAACAAGTCCCTATTTTACCTAAAATAAAAGCCGCTAATGCGGCTTTTATGCATGATGCCCGACAATAGCGCTAGTGAATTTGAATCACATTAACCTTTGGCTCACTGATCATTTCTTTAAGAGGCGGGGCAAAGTCAGTTAAGTTAATACCTTTGACTGCTTGTTTATATTCGTCCATATTCGGAGTGCGTCCAAGAATTGCTGACAACACCACAACAGGAGTAGAGGCTAAGAGTGATTCTCCTTTCTTATCCTCAGAATCTTCTACCACACGACCTTGGAAAAGGCGTGTTGATGTCGCCATCACTGTATCCCCTTTTTCCGCTTTTTCCTGATTGCCCATACATAAATTACAGCCCGGACGCTCAAGATACATCATGTTTTGGTATTTGGTACGAGCTTCCTGTTTCGGTGCAATATCATCAAACTCAAAACCTGCATATTTGGTCAAAATATCCC
Organism: Methylophilaceae bacterium; assembly: GCA_017857755.1. Classification (GTDB taxonomy): domain Bacteria; phylum Pseudomonadota; class Gammaproteobacteria; order Burkholderiales; family Methylophilaceae. The sequence goes on from JAFMCM010000038.1 coordinate 11,912, forward strand.
AGTCGCCTTCTGCTTTCAGTTCATCGACAATATTGTAGGTTGGCGGTGCAATCACAAGCGGTGCTTTAAACTCGACCTGACCATTTGCCTTTTCAAGGTTTTGCAGCATTTGTGAAATAATCTTCATATCCCCTTTGTGCACCATGCAAGAACCAACAAAAGCCAGATCGACTTTTTTATCGCCGCCATAGTAAGAAACTGGACGAATCGTGTCATGGGTATAGCGTTTAGAAATATCTTCGTTGTAGACATCTGGGTCTGCAATCATCGGCTCATTGATTTGATCCAAATCCACCACCAGCTCAGCAGCGTATTTAGCATGGTGATCTGGCGCCAAAGCAGGCTTTTCACCTGACTTAATTTCGGCAATCCGCTGATCAGCCAGCGCAATCAATCCAGCTAACACATTGTGAGTATTATCCATCCCTTTATCAATCATCTTTTGAATGCGAGTTTTGGATAATATTAATGACTGAATTAACGTATCGTCTTGTGAAATACAAATCGAGGCCTTGGCTTTCATTTCAGCCGTCCAGTCGGTAAATGTAAAGGCTTGATCCGCTAGCAGGGTACCAATATGCACTTCAATAATTCGCCCCTGAAACACATTATCACCAAAGGTTTTTAACATCTGTGATTGGGTAGCATGCACCACATCCCGAAAGTCCATATACGACTTCATCTGACCTTTAAACGTCACTTTCACCGATTCAGGAATGGGCATGTTCGCCTCACCTGTAGCCAGCGCTAACGCAACCGTACCTGAGTCAGCGCCAAAGGCAACACCTTTTGACATTCTAGTATGCGAGTCACCACCAATAATAATCGACCAGTCATCAACCGTAATATCATTCAATACTTTATGAATCACATCGGTCATTGGTGGGTAATTTCCATTAGGATCACGCGCGGTAATCAAACCAAAGTCATTCATAAATTTCATCAGTTTGGGAATATTGACTTGTGCTTTCTTATCCCAAACCGATGCCGTATGACATCCAGATTGATAAGCACCATCAACAGTAGGCGAAATCACAGTTGCTGCCATGGATTCTAATTCTTGTGATGTCATCAAACCCGTTGTGTCTTGCGAACCAACAATATTTACTTTTACACGCACATCAGAGCCCGCATGCAAAGGAACCGCTGAGCTAACACCTACAGCATTATTGTTGAAGATTTTTTCAACCGCAGTGAGTCCTTGGT
>JAFMCM010000010.1 GCA_017857755.1 Methylophilaceae bacterium
TTTTTGTCTAACCATTAGCTTAATTACACCAGACTTTTATCTCATGCATCACATCCATCCAAATCGCCCATCCAGCAACACCACTTAACAATAGGCCAGCTAAGCGCATACTCATGCGATCACTAAAACACGCCACTCTATTTCTAAGTTTCAACCAAAGCCAAGGACCAGCGATCAATGATACACTCGTCCCTAGGGCAAAAGTGGCCATACTGAAGGCACCACTCTCAGGGTTGGCATTGAGTGATGCAACCAACAAAGCAGAATACAACAATCCACATGGCATAAGCGCCCACAGCATCCCTGTCAGTAACCCACCGCCTGATAAATAAGCGAATTGCTTTACTTGATGCCAAACATAGCGAGCAAATTGATCTGCCCAAGTTGGCTGTCGTCCAAAAATAAGTAGCACCAACCCCCAAGCGAGAACCAAAGCATGAAAAAAGGTCCAGAGTGGATGCAGCGCTATTGTTTGTTCTGATATCCAAACTAGCGTATCAACCGAAGCGGCGGCAATGGCACCTAAACCAGCATATCCAAGCACCCGCCCAGTATGAAACTGCCAAATCAGTTTTACCCCACGACTTTTCTGCATTCCGCCACAAGCAGCACCACACATAGCGATACAGTGTGGCCCACCTGCCAATCCCATTAATAATGTTGTAAACGCTAACGGCATTTCCATATTAGGATTTTAGATTAATTATGAAAATCCCGCTTAATATTGTCACGCTTACACTCTCCACCTTCAATTGGCACTCAAGCATGATTGTATTGACCATTACAAATAGCTGGCTTATAACATATATTAAGTTATACTGTATTGATCTATATCAGACATTTGTCGGATATTTGATTCTAAATAATAAAAAATAACAATATGTTAGTGTGATAGGATCATCTAATGAGTAAAACCTCGCTAATCCAAGATTACAAAACTGCTTGCTCAAACTGTCATTTGAGAGAGCTTTGTTTACCAGTGGGTCTTAGTCCTGACGATTTACAAAAACTAAATAATATCGTCAAAACGCGACAGCCCGTTCTAAAAGGCGAAAAACTCTTTACTGAGGGCGACGAATTTAACTCTTTATTTGCCATTCATACTGGCTTTTTCAAGACTAGCATCACTGCTACTGACGATGGTCGTGAGCAAGTAACAGGCTTCCAAATGACTGGTGAAATTATCGGATTAGATGGTATTGTCAATGACCTACATACCTGCAATGCGATTGCTCTCGAAGACGCAGATGTTTGCGTCCTTCCATTTGAGAATATTGAATTATTGTCGCGCGAGTTCCCTGCCCTTCAGCGTCATATGCATAAAATCATGAGCCGAGAAATTGTCCGCGAGAATGAAGTCATCATGCTGCTAGGTACTATGCAAGCAGAAGAACGGCTTGCCGCCTTTCTTTTAAACTTATTTCAACGTTCACATATGCGCGGCTTTTCAAAATCTGAAATCGTATTGAGGATGTCAAGACAAGATATCGGTAGTTATCTAGGGATTACATTAGAAACAGTCAGCCGTACTTTCTCGAAATTCTGTGATGAAGGTATTATTGAAATCAAACAACGTTATGTGCGGATTATTAAACCTGAGGCATTGAAGGAGATTTTCAATCCTAATAAATCCTGTCAATAAGTACTTTCACTTGTTGAAAACATCTATTTTTGTTGTTTTATTTCAACTGATGTTCTAACTCAATCCTGCTCTAAGATATTATCATTTGTCCTATTGTAGTAGGTCACAAGTGGTGTTTCAATGGTTGTATATCGTTACCATGTCTTCAATTTAATACGTAGCATATCCTGCCGTTTGATATGCCTTGTCTCCAAAAGTAATTCATGTGTTTTAGACGCCTTATTCCATGATACTGCAGCATGTAAGCTTTAATGATTGACCATTTACATATGGCTTTATCTAAAAATTTGATCAAGCAAAACTCCCTGAAGTGATTCAAACGCTTGACTGGATCAACCAGTGTACACACCATGACAAACACCAACAAAATAGGGAATGACCCAGTTGAACAGCAGTCAGCCTTAATCTCTCAGCTTTACACCTGTGGCTGCATGATTCCGCGCGCTCATCGCTGGCGCTAAAGCGGCTGCATTAGCTTCAGCCGCTAAGGTCTTGTTAATTTCGAGCCCCTTAATATAGTAATTTTCAATAGCAGGATCAGGCATCTTAATGGCGTAATACAAGGTAATAAAAGAAGCAATCATGACGATCCCTGGCCCTGCAATAATCATCCACACATAACCAAATTTCCACCATGGTGTTGAATCAGTAGTATGAATATAATCTGCGTTCTTTTCTGCTTTTTGCATTTCATTTCCCTTTTCATTCTTGCGTGCTTTGTGATGGTAGCGCGCTCCTAATATCGTTTTATCTGGGCACTAGAAAAATCGATCTTTCAATCAGCGTTGCTTGCGTATCCATCTCTTCAATTTCAAACTGAATTTTATGTTTCCCAGTTGCAAGCGAACCGTCAGGCACATCAATATTAACAACAATCCAGCGGGCTTGGGCTGGCTCTACCGCAATAAGTGCATGCTGATCACTCCCTGTAAATCCTACTTTGGCATTTTCTAAGCCACCAACTTTGAGTTGATAACGATGTAAATTCTCTGTCGCATTCATAATCTGCAAACGATAAACATTTTGTAACATACCGCCCTCGACCAACCTAGCAAGCACAGACCGATCACGAACCACATCGACTTTAAATGGTGTTCTTAGCCATAAACTTGTTAACAATCCAATCATTAATAAGCTTAAAAGCGAGGAATAAATTAATACACGAGGTCTTAAGATGCGTTTAAACATTTCTCTTCGCGTCCATTGATGATCCATGGCATTCTGGGTGGTATATTGAATTAATCCTCGTGGCTCACTCACCTTATCCATCACATGATTACAAACATCCGCACATAAACCGCAACCGATACACTCATACTGCAAGCCATCTCTAATGTCTATCCCAGTGGGACACACTTGCACACATAAACTGCAATCGATACAAGCGCCCAATGTCTCTGTTTTAGCCTCATTGAGCTTACGCGAGCCTGCACCTCTTGGCTCGCCCCGCGCTTCGTCATAAGTCACCATCAAGGTGTCTTCATCAAACATTGCGCTTTGGAAACGGGCATAAGGACACATATATTTACACACTTGCTCGCGTATAAATCCAGCATTGCCATAAGTAGCAACGCTATAAAAAACAACCCAAAAGACTCCCCATGAACTGAGGTCAAAAAACATAATATCGGTAGCTAGTTCACGAATCGGTGTGAAATAGCCCACAAAAGTAAATCCTGTCCAAGCCGCTAATGAAAGCCAAATCACATGTTTAGTGAGTTTTCTCGCAAATTTTTCAAATGACATCGAAGCTGCATCTAGCTTCATACGTTTTGCACGATCGCCTTCGATCTCTCTCTCCACCCAAAGAAACATCTCGGTATAAACAGTTTGCGGACATGCGTATCCACACCACAAACGACCAGCAACCGCAGTAAATAAGAACAGTGAAAGCGCAGCGATAATCAATATCACTGTCAAATAAATTAAATCTTGCGGATATAAAACCAGTTTAAAGATATAAAAACGTTTGGCATTTAAATCAAATAATAACGCTTGCCTCTGGCCCCACTCCAACCAAGGAACACCATAAAAGAACAATTGCGTTATCCATATCATCACCCAACGCCATCTTGCAAAATAGCCAAAAATACGTCGAGGATAAATTTTCTCTTGTGCTTGATAGAGAGAAATCACCACCTCTTTTGGCGAGCTAGCTTTGTTTTCATGCGTATTCTTGCTCATTCAATGTATCTCATCATACATATATCTTGCTCAGTCTTGTCTTCGGACTAATGCTCTATAGCTGCATCAGCCTTATTTGACAGCCCCCAAATATAAGCGGCCAATACCTTGATTTGCTCTTGAGTCAGCAAATCTTTTTGAGCAGGCATCTGATTAGTTTTGCCATGCATGATTCTGTCCATAATCTGAGCCTCGCCTGCCCCATGTAACCAAATATTATCCGTTAGGTTAGGCGCTCCGATAGCTTGATTGCCTTTGCCATCTTGACCATGACAAGCGGCACAACTTGCAAACTTTTCCTTACCAAGCCCAGCTCTTCCAACATCATTCATACTGCCAGAAAGACTAAGTACATAGTTAGCTAGATTTTTAACATCTTCCTCTGAACCGACCAGTGCTCCCATCGGTGGCATCATGCCATTACGGCCATGAGTAATCGTCTCAACAATCTTATCTGGGCTACCACCATACAACCAATCATGGTCCGTTAAATTCGGAAAGCCCCGCCCCCCGCGTGCGTCAGATGCATGACATTGCGAACAATTATTCATATATAAGCGTTCTCCAATCGATTTTGCGGCGGGTAATCTAGCAAGTTTCTCGACTGGCAAATCCACAAATTGTGCGTAGATGGGTTTTAATGCCGCATTTGCTTCTGCTATCTCTGCATCATATTGATTTTCTTGTGTCCACTTTTTTCCTTCATAAGTAAACAATCCCGAATAAAGCGATAAATAAATCAAACCAAAGATGATGGTCATAACAAACAACCCAACCCACCAACGCGGTAATGGATTATTCATTTCCCGCAAATCTTCATCCCATACATGCCCACTCGTGTTATCTCCATTTTGACTAACAATTTTAATTTTGCTTGTAACCCATAGTAAAAATGCACATCCTAAGATACCGATAAGAGTGATCGCAGCGATCAAGTAGGGCCAAAAATTATTGAAAAAGTCATCCATATTAAATTCCTTTATTTTTCCTCAAAAGGGAGCTTTGCCGCCTCTTTAAAATCAATAGCGTCTCGTCTGCGCCAGACCCAAACCATAATCCCAACAAACACAATAAAACTGATTAAGGTAATCAGCACACGTAACGTATTGATCTCCATGTTGCTCTCCGTTGTTTATTTCAGATGAATACCCAGCACTTGCATATAAGCAACAATGGCATCTAATTCCGTTTTACCCTCAACTTCTGCTGCTGCCCCAACAATTTCTTCATCTGTGTAGGGCACTCCAACTTTACGTAAGGCGGCCATATTGGCACCAATCTTGGTATTGGCTGGTGATTTCTCCAACCATGGATAGGCGGGCATAATCGATTCAGGTACTACATCCCGTGGATTATTTAAATGGATTCGTTGCCAATCGTCGCTGTATTTGCCACCTACACGATGTAAATCGGGTCCTGTTCGCTTACTGCCCCATTGAAACGGATGGTCATAAACAAACTCGCCTGCCACAGAATAATGACCATAGCGCAAGGTTTCTGCTCTTAACGGACGAATCATTTGTGAGTGACAGTTATAGCATCCTTCTCGCAAATAAACATCACGGCCGACTAACTGTAATGCGGTATATGGCTTAAGTCCTGTAATTGGTTCAGTTGTCGACTTTTGGAAAAACAAAGGAACGATTTCTACCAATCCACCAATTGAAACGACAATCAAAATCAACACAATCATCAAAAAGTTGTTCGTTTCAATTTTCTGGTGGCTAAAGCTATGTTTTTTTTCATTAATATCTGACATAAGACTATCCTTAAACGTGAGCTGTAACTGCTGGAATGGTCACCACTGTTGCTTGACCATGCATTGCTGTTTTCAATACGTTCCATAGCATTACCACCATACCGCCTAAATAAAGACCACCACCAACAAGACGAACCAAGTAATAAGGGAACTTCGCTTTCACGCTTTCAACAAAAGTGTAAGCCAATGTGCCATCTGGGTTAATTGCACGCCACATTAAACCTTCCATCACACCCGATATCCAAAGCGCAGCAATGTACAGTACGATACCAATAGTAGCCATCCAAAAGTGCAACTCAATGGCTTTGATGCTATGCATTTGTTTTTGACCAAACAAGCGTGGCACAAGGTGATAAAGCGCCCCCATTGACACTAAACCAACCCAACCTAAGGCACCTGAGTGCACATGCCCAATCGTCCAATCGGTATAATGAGAGAGTGAATTAACGGTTTTAATCGCCATCATTGGGCCTTCAAAAGTACTCATGCCATAAAACGATAATGAAACAATTAAGAAACGTAAGATGGGGTCTGTACGTAATTTATGCCAAGCGCCTGACATGGTCATCATGCCATTAATCATACCGCCCCAGCTTGGTGCGAGTAGAATTAATGAGAACACCATGCCCAGCGATTGTGTCCAGTCGGGCAATGCAGTGTAGTGCAAATGATGTGGGCCTGCCCACATATAGGTGAAAATCAATGCCCAAAAATGCACAATTGATAAGCTATATGAATAAACTGGGCGCTCGGCTTGTTTAGGCACAAAGTAGTACATAATGCCCAAAAAACCAGCTGTTAAAAAGAAGCCAACTGCGTTATGACCATACCACCACTGCACCATAGCATCTTGCACACCAGCATAAGCGGAGTAAGACTTCATAAACGAAACAGGCATCGCTGCACTATTGACGATATGCAACAAAGCAACAGCAATGATAAATGCCCCAAAAAACCAGTTAGCCACATAAATATGCTTTACTTTTCGTTGCGTGATAGTGCCAAAAAATACGACGGCAAACGAGACCCAAACAACAGCAATTAATAAATCAATTGGCCATTCTAGCTCTGCATACTCTTTACCTTGTGTGTAGCCTAACGGTAAAGAAACGGCTGCTGCCAGAATGACCACTTGCCAACCCCAAAAGGTAAAGTTTGCTAGTTTTGGCATAAATAGACTGGTTTGACAGGTACGCTGCACAACAAAGTAAGCAGTAGCAAACAGCGTACAGCCACCGAAAGCGAAAATGACGGCATTGGTATGTAATGGACGTAGACGACCAAAACTCGTCCAAGGCAGATTAAAGTTGAGTTCTGGCCACACCAGTTGCGCCGCAATAATCACGCCGACCAACATGCCAACAACACCCCATACAACTGCCATAATTGAAAACTGCCTCACCACTGTATCGTGGTAAGTTAACGATTTATTTCCCAAAGTCTGCATCTTATAATCCCTTTGTTAATACGTTTGGGGAATACACTTATTACCCCTTTAATCCCGTTTGTTATCAGTCATCTTGTAAAATTCGCTCACCTTCCGCTTCAATATCTTCAAATTGGCCTGTATAGATTGTCCACCAAAGCACCCCTAAAACGGCTAAGACCAAAATGACTGAAAGCGGAACAAGTAAGAAAAGAATGTCCATCTTGAAAGTTAACTCAGCTTACTTAAGCGCGCAGCGTTTAAGATCACTAACAATGAGCTTAATGCCATACCCAAACCCGCCAACCATGCTGGCAACAAGCCTGCAATCGCAAGTGGCACGCAAGTAGCATTGTAACTAGCTGCCCAAGTAAGGTTCTGCTTCACAATCCGCATGGTGCGTTTCGCTTGGTCAATTAAACCCGTCACCATTGCCAATTCCCCATTCATGATGACAAAATCAGATTGCGCTTGCGCTAACGGCACAGCCTGACCCATGGCAATGGAGACATGGGCACTGGCTAACACAGGCCCATCATTCAAACCATCCCCCACCATCAATACTTTTTTCCCATCTCTTTGCATGGCCTGAATATGCGCCAGCTTATCTTGCGGACTACAGTCGCCAAACACGTGCTGAATCCCAATGGTTTTGGCAACGCGCGCTACCGCCGCTGATTTGTCGCCTGATAACACTTCAACTTGCAGTCCATTTTGGGTAAATTTAAGGACTGAAGAAGCAGCGTCTGGTTTAATTTTTTCAATCACCTCAAAACTAGCCAACCAAGTATCATCAGCAACTAAATGGACCGTTGAACCCTCAACCTGCTTGGCTATCGCATCAGACAAACCGCAAAAACGCATATTTCCAAATTTCAAATGGCCTAAAGCTGATTCAGCCGTCAAGCCAGCCCCAGATACTTCTTTTACCTCTTTGACTAACTGACTATTGGTTGACAGCGCCATTTCTTCTGCTGCCACTACTAAAGCGCGAGACACTGGATGTAATGAATGTTGTGCCATCGCACTGGCGATTTGAAGCGCTTCTGTTTTGGTCAATCGTTCGCTTGTTGAAATAGCGCCAACTGTCATTTTATCCAAGGTCAACGTACCCGTTTTATCAAATACAATAGTATCTACCGTTGTTAATGCTTCCAAAGCCTGCATCTTGCGCACCAAAACTCCAGAACGTGCCAACCTACCAGATACCGTCAACATGGCAGCTGGTGTAGCCAGCGACAAGGCGCAAGGGCAGGTCACAATCAGCACAGCAACCGCTGTCATTAATGCACGACTAGGGTCAACCTGCCATAAATACAATGCCGTTCCGACAGCAGATAATAAGACGATAATTAAAAAAGGTTGCGCAATACGGTCAGCCAATAGAGCGAGTCTGGGCTTCTCTACTGAAGCGCGTTCCATCAATGAAACAATTTGTGCGTAACGCGTGCTACTTCCTATTTTTTGAATTTTGACTTGCACGGCACTTGTCAAGTTATGACTACCAGCGATCACAGTGGCGCCTAGCGTTTTTGAAACAGGCCGCGATTCACCTGTTAATAAAGATTCATCTGCATTGGTTGTACCGAAAGTAATCGTGCCATCAGCTGGAAAAGCTTCGCCTGGCAAAACACGCACTTCATCCCCTGCCATCAATCGACGTACTGCAACCCGCTCAAACTGACCATCAGCGCCCAAGCGCTCAACACTACTAGGCAATCGGCGCATCAGCACATCTAATGCGCCAGCCGTTTTGTCTCGCATCCGTAGTTCAATCCAACGGCCAGCTAATAGAAAAAATACTAGCATGGTCAAGGAATCAAAATAGACTTCAGCCCCTAACCAACTCGTTGGATTAAAAGTAGCGGAAGTGCTCACCAAAAAAGCAATTGCAATACCCAATGAAACTGGCAAGTCCATACTAATTTGCCGCTGCTTAATATCGTTAAACGCTGTTTGGAAAAACGGACCACACGAGAAAAACATAACAGGTAAAGTCAATACCCAAGAAGCCCAATGCATTAACTTTAGGCTATCTTGCGCAATCTCACCAGGCTTAGCAAAATAAGCAGGCATGCTGTACATCATGACTGCCAACATACAGAAACCAGCGACTAATAAACGCCACAGCATTAAACGCTTCGCCTTGCGTCGATCATCTTGCTGAAAAGCATCTGCCGCTGGCATCGCTCGATAGCCTGCCTGATTAATTGCACCTATCCAAATAGACGGCTTGGTTTTAACCGCAGACCAAACAATACGCGCGCGACCACTGGTCGCATTAACGTCTACGGCAACAATGCCAGGTAATGATTTAACCGCTTTTTCAATGTTGAGGGCACAAGCAATACAATGCATGCCCTCAACTGCTAAATGCGACTCCCATTGCTGCACGCTGCTGTCAGCTTCAGCATCTTGTTTAAGCTTAATACTAAAACTGGCCCATTCATCAGGGTCATCTAAGGCAATCAAATCAATAGGTGCTTGATCGACTGCAGGTTCGTTAACTTCATTCAACGGTTTGATTGGTATTGATTTCATCTTTATAACTATCTCGTCTCATTTAATAGAAACCCTAAGCTTAAAATGATTTTGAGATATTGGTATTGATATATATCAAACAAAATGAAAGTATTCACAATAATCGTTATAAATTGCCCTCAGTGAGGTTTAGCTTGCGTCTGTTGGTGGGGCCTCTTGCTCAGTACGAACGTTTTGTATCACTGGTTTTTGTAAAATCAAAATATTCGGGTAAGAAATCAACAGCTCGTCTTTTTTAATTAGCACATGAAATAATGAAATTTCTTCAATCACGCCACTGATATCAGCATCTTTATCCACCACAGTAATAAAATCACCAACGCGATAAGGAAAGCCAAAGAAGATGATTAAACTAGCGGTAATATTGCTTAAAATCGACCACTGTGCAAACAGCGCCACACCTAACACAGCAAATATTGAAGAGATAAAAATCAGTACTTGCGAATAATCGATACTTAAATACACAATCAAAATCGCAGCATAAAGAAATAGCAAAGCAATATGGATGGTTTTTTTAATATACTTCATCCGATAAATACTCACTGACTTACCAAAGCCAGACTGGTCAACTAGCATAGTAGCTAACTTGATGCTGATTGATAGTGCAAGGAAAATTAAAGCGACAATTAATAATTTCATGTTTATTCCACCTCAACTAACAGATGCATTTTTGATCACAATGCTTCATCATGCCACAAAAAATGACCAAGCCACCATACGGCTTTGTTTTTGACCTTGTCGCATCTCGACCGTTTTGACCTCGAGTGCGCCCGCTTTTTTTAATGCCGCATAAACACTGGGTAGCGTCGATGCTTTAGCAATCAATGTAGTAAACCATTTACATTGATTGGCAAACAATTGGCTCTCGTCAATCATCTGCTTAACAAAAGCCGCTTCGCCACCCGCGCAATACAACTCATTGCTTTGACCACCAAAATTCAAGCCTGCTTTTCCATGTTTGCCAAGCCCGCGCCATTTACGTTGCGTACCAGCTTGCGCCTCAGCTAAAGAAGCATGAAAAGGTGGATTGCAAAGTGTGGCAGTAAATTGCTCGCTAGGTTGAATCACACCTTTAAAAATAGCGCCTTTCTCCTGTTGCAAACGTAATTCTATCTGCTCGTTCAGCTGATTGGCATCAATAAGCTGTTGTGCATTTTGTAATGCAAGGCGATCAATATCTGCGCCAACAAAATGCCAACCATAAGTATGCTGACCAATGAGTGGATAAATTAAATTAGCACCCACACCAACGTCTAGTAGCCGGATTGGTTCCATATTGACAGTGCTTTCATTGAGCAGGTCTGCCAAATAATGTATGTAATCAGCACGGCCAGGAATCGGTGGACAAAGATAATCAGACGGAATATCCCAAACTGCCACATCATAGCAATGTTTTAATAACGCTTGATTAAGCGCTTTCACCGCAAGCGGATTAGCAAAATCAATCGAATCATCACCATATTTATTTGGCTTTACATACGGCTTTAATCCCCCACTGCTAGCAATTAGCTGGGTAAAATCATAACGCTGCCGATGTTGATTACGCGGATGTAAATCTGTTTTGATTAACTCAGGTTTCAAGCAACATCAGCCTAATTGTGGTGCTCTAACTTTGTCGTAAGCAGCCAACAATTGCTGATGTATTTGGCTACCCTCATAATTCGCCCCCAAATTATTGAGCCCGAAATACTGTGTTTCTTGCTGATACAAACTCAAGGCTTGCTTCATGATGTCTTCACCATACATCAGCACCAAATTTGCATGATACAAGTTAATATCACTCCCCAAATCTTCCTCAATTTGCACCAAGTCTGCAATACAGCGATAGACTTTCAAACGAGCTGCAGGCAAATCATTAATCTGCGCAATCCATTCACAACCAGCTAAGATTTCATCTTGGTCACCAGCCGCAATTGCCGCCAAGGTTTTTAATTCACCGATGCGCAAATCTAACCAAGGAGTATTGGCATCTGCACACAAACCAATCAAGATATACACATGTAAGTCGTCTTGAAAATTTAAATCCAACAAAATATCCAACAACTCAACGGATTCTTCTCCAGACAAATCTTGCAAACGCTGCGCATATGGGCGCACATGGTTCCCTGCGCTATTGTTTTGCCATTCCAATTCTTCAACTGGATAAATCTCACTCATTCCTGGCACAAAAATACGGCAAGAATAAACACCCAAATGCGCAAAGTCAGCAATGTACAAATCATCACCATTGTCCTGAATCTTATTGACGCACCAGTGGTAATCCTCCTCTGTACTAGTGCCAAAATTCCAATCAACAAACTCATTATCTGGCGTACTGCGTAAGAATGACCAACTGACGACGCCACTAGAGTCAACAAAATGGATTTCTAAATTTTGTGAATCAGCAATTTCTTCCATGTCAAAACCAGGTTTAACAAAACCAGTAAGACTGTCCAAAGCGCGACCTTGAATCAACTCAGTCAAGGAACGCTCCAAAGCCACTTCAAAACGCGGATGTGCACCAAAGCTAGCAAAACAACCTTGGTCTTCAGGATGCAATAATGTCACATTCATCACAGGATATTGACCACCTAAAGAAGCATCTTTCACCAAGATACCATAACCTGCATCACGCAAACCCTCGATACCAGCTGCAATACGTGGATAGCGAGCAATCACTTCTTCTGGAACATCAGGCAAGCAAATACCTTCAGCGATAATGCGATTCTTAATATAACGCTCAAAAATTTCCGCCAAAGCTTGGGTACGCGCTTCCATCATAGTATTGCCAGCACTCATCCCATTGCTGACATAAAGATTACCAATCAAATTCACTGGGAACAACACCGTTTCACCATCACGTAGCCGTGTATAAGGAATTGCACAAATGCCTCGTGTTTGGTTTCCTGAATTCAAATCAATCAATTGACTGGCTGGTATTGTGCCTTCTGCATTATAAAATTCTTGCAGTGCAGGCGTCAGAATCTCGCTCGGCCATGCATCGCCTTTTAATGGCAACCATTGCTCATTGGGATAATGCACCCAATCGGCATTGGCGATAGTCTCACCAAGATAAAAATCCGTCCATAAATAATTAGTCCCCAAACGCTCAAAATACTCACCTAAGGCACTCGCGCGCGCCGCCAACTGTGATGCACCTTTACCATTAGTAAACAGTCTTGGACAGTCTCGATTCGTAATGTGCACCGACCAAATACCTTCCACTTCGTTTAACCATGATTTTTCTTCCACATGAATATCCAACGCGACTAACTTTGCTTGTAAAGTAGCAATAGAAGATTCTAAAGAAGCATCTTTACTCGGGATAAAGGTTTCATTGATGGTATTGGTCATGATGTGGCTCTCTGAAGTGATGTCATGCTAAAAATCGCCTATTAAACATAAGGCTATAAAACGCAACAGCATAGCATGAGATTGTTGATGAATGACAGCGTACAAACTGAACCAGAACGAAAATAAGACCGTTAAAATTCTACTGGTCATTTAACATTAAAAAATGCGATGATGCTAGTATCACTTTTGTGAATGAATCATATTTAAGGATAACAAAATGTCGACACCACACACTTATAAAAAAATTGAGCTGGTTGGAAGTTCTACCATGGGAACTGACGATGCTATTCAAAATGCCATAGCCAAAGCAGCTAAAACCATTAAAAATATGGATTGGTTTGAAGTCGTAGAAACACGTGGCCACTTGGTTGATGGAAGAATTGCCCATTACCAAGTCACAATTAAAGTTGGTTTTAGAATTGCAGATTAATCACGCATGATTCATGGTTCCACGGCATTACATATTCCAGCGCTATCGGATGCCGGTACGCAGGCATGGATAGCGGCTTTATCCTCGCAATTCCCGCCATCTGCTGTTGATCTGATTCATCAAGCTTGCCAATTAGCTAGCTTGGCTTATGCGGATCATACTGAGCAGACTGGATTGCCATTAATGCATCATGCAACTGGTACGGCAGCCATTCTGATGAGTTTGAATTTGGATGCAGAAACAATTACTGCAACCATTTTATACGCCACACCGCGCTTTATTGATAATTGGCAAGAAACGCTTAAAAGCCGCTTTGGACCGCAAGTAACGGGCTTAGTCGCTGGCTTACTACAAATTGCGCAAGTCGAAGCATTTGGTTCACAAGAAACCCAGCAACTTAAAGAAAAAACCAAAAACGCACAGGCCAAGCAGGTCGAAAGCTTACGTAAAATGTTGTTGGCAATGGTGCAAGATATTCGCGTAGTGTTAATCAAACTAGCAGAACGCACGCACACTTTACGTAATCTAGGCAATATTGGGCCAGCACTGCAACAGCGCATCGCTCAAGAAGTGCAAGGCGTTTATGCCCCCTTGGCTAATCGACTCGGCGTTTGGCAGCTTAAGTGGGAGATGGAAGATTTATCGCTACGCTATCTTGAACCCCAACTATATAAGGAAGTCGCTCAATCATTAGACTCGCGCCGAGTTGACCGTGAACACTATATTCATCAAGTCGAGGCACAACTCAAACAACAGCTCACGCAAGCTGGTATTAAAGCAGACATTTCGGGTCGCCCTAAACACATCTATAGCATTATTAATAAAATGCGACGCAAGCACCTCCATTTTAACCAGCTGTTTGATGTACGCGCTGTGCGTATATTGGTTAATTCAATTGAAGAATGTTATTCCGCCCTGAGTGTTGTACAAGCACTCTGGAAACCCATCCCTGGCGAGTTTGATGATTATATTGCCAAACCTAAAAGTAACCATTACCGCTCTTTGCACACTGCTGTTCATGGACCAGAAGACTTGGCCATCGAAGTCCAAATTAGAACCCATGAAATGCACACCTTCTCTGAGTTAGGTGTAGCCGCGCACTGGCGTTACAAAGAGGGCGGTAAAACCGATGTAGCACTAGATGAAAAAATTAAGGTCTTGCGCCAAATTCTAGCGTGGAAAGAAGAGCCAAAAGACAACGGCGACTTACTACAAACATTCAACACAGAACTGTTCCAAGACAATATTTACGTCTTTACGCCACAGGGTAAGGTAATAGATTTACCTAAAGATGCAACACCGATTGATTTTGCTTATGCTTTGCACACCGACTTAGGGCATAGAACGCGAGGCGCTAAAGTAGATGGCCATATCGTGCCACTAAACTATCGACTACAGAATGCGCAACATGTTGAAATTCTCACCCATAAAATCGGTGTTCCGAGTCGAGACTGGTTAAGTTCAAGTTTGGCTTATTTAAAAACCAATAGTGCCCGCGCCAAAGTCAGATATTGGTTTAAACATCAACATGCAGAAGCGCATATTTCACATGGTCGGAGTAAATTAGATAAAGAACTCCACCGTGCGGGGGTGGGGACGATTAACCAAGAGAAGATTGCACAAAAACTGCATTTTCATAAACTAGACGATTGCCTAAACGCAATTGGTCGCGGCGACATTACTGAACATCAAATCGCCTTTGCTATACAAGAAATCGTAAACCCAAAACCGTTAGAAAAGCCGCAACATCCTGTGTCCAATAAATCAATGGCACCAATCGGACCCACAGAAGTGATATTAGCTGGCATAGGCAACTTGCAAACCAATATCGCTAAATGCTGTAAACCTGCTTTTCCAGATAACATCGTCGCTTATGTGACGCGTGACCGCGGGGTAACTGTCCATCGGGAAAACTGTACTTTTATTCATCGCTTAGAAACTAATCGGCACGACCGATTGCTCACCGCCACTTGGCGACAAGTCAAAAAGTAAGTGCACATTTTACGATTTATTTTTTTCCATAATCCACTGCGACAAATATTTTGTACTGCTCATGGTGTGATGCTTTAACATCGCACCAGTAAAATTATTGAGTCGATGTTGTGCTAAGCCTTGTTTAACGCATGTTATTTTTTCAATTAATTGCGTCGTCAACTGATTTGCATCAAACGGCTGTAAGTGCATGATGGTATGATTGCTTGCCACTTCCCAAGCTGCTTGGTTTTGATAAAGATTAATAGCTGCCGCCGCGATATCTGCAGCATTTTCAGCAATGTGGCCAGGCCAGGGTAACCCCGGCAAAGCCATCCCTTCAGCCCCGATGGCGGTTGTGACACTGGGGGTTTGCATCATCATAGCATCTAACAGCTTGCCTTTCAGCCCAGCGCCAAACCGTAGCGGTGCTAAACAAACGCGCGCACTTTCCATCACATCATAAGCACTCTGCGCCCAGCCTTTAATTAAAAAGCCAGTTTTAGGCTGATGTAATGCAGTGGCTTTTGATGGTGGATAAGCACCATAGATATGTAATTCTGCATCAGGTAATTGTTTTCGAATAAGCGGCCAAATTGACTGTAAATACAACACTGCATCCCAATTGGGCCCATGCCTAAAATTCCCAATTGTCATAAAATGTTGGCGCGCTTCAAAACTTTTGGTACTTTTGGCTAAAGCACTCAAGTCCACCATAAAAGGTAAGTAATGTAATAAATCAGCACTGATTCTGAACATTTCGGTTAATAAATCTATTTCATAAGCAGAAATCATCAAAGCAATATCACAGCGGAAAATAGCCGCAATTTCTCGCTTAGCTAAATCGCTGGTCAAGTCCGCCAATGTCATCGCGCGATTCGCCTTTACTGCTTGATGTCTTGCATCGCGCAAACATTGCAAATCAACGGTATCCAATACTTTTAAGGCATCAGGACAACATTGGTCAATACGCCACCCAAATTGCTCTTCCATCATAAAACGGTCAAAATGAACAATATCAGGTTTGTAAGCGCTCACATACGAGTTGAAGCTATCGTCGTTGAGCAGAATAGCCTGACTATCAATCCCCTCTGCCGCTAAATCAACCATATGCTCGGTTTTATTAGCTGGAGTAACAAAGGTCACCCGCCATCCTTGTTTTTTATAAGCGCGTAAAATCGCCAACATTTGATAGCCAGCTGCGGATGAGTTTGGTTCTGGCCAGACATAGCCAATAACTAGGACCTTAAACATGTGATTGCACAACCGCTTGTTGTGACGCAATTGCACAAATTCCAGCAAATGTATCGACGTTTAATGAAGCTCGACCCACCAATGCACCATCAACATCAGGCATAGCAAAAAGCGACTGCGCATTATCTAAACTAACGCTACCACCATAGATAATACGAACGTTAGCCGCAAAATGACTATCGTATTGTGCTAACAAACGCCTAATGAAAACATGCATCTCTTGTACAAACGCTGGTATTGCAGCCTGCCCTGTCCCTATCGCCCAAACAGGCTCGTAAGCAACCACTAAACCAAGTGCAAATATCTTTTGCAAGCTCAACTCATCCAAACCCAATAACGCTGACAACTGGGCTGCAATCACCTTTTTAGCAACTCCTGCTGCATGTTCAGCCTGGGTTTCTCCAATGCAATAAATCGGCGTAATTCCCGCATCGACGGCTCTTTGAATTCGGATAACGGCTTTTTGGCTATTTTCGGCCGTATAGTGCCGCCGCTCAGAATGTCCAACAATCACCAAATGACAGCCAAACTCGGCTAACATTTCCGCCGATATACAAGCCGTATAAGCACCCTGCACAAATTGACTGACATTTTGTGCGCCCCACAGCATGCCAGTATTGGCTAATAATTGTTGCGCCTGAAACAAATAGACATAAGGCAAACACAAGCCGACCTCTACTTGCGTGATATTCTTCACAGCTTCCGCCAGCGCAAGAATACGGTTTTTATTTTCCGCTAAACGGCCGTTTAACTTCCAATTGCCAACGACTAATGGTTTACGCATACACTAATGCTGTTGCTCGCCATCTGCGTAAATCATACGAACTTCACGTTGTGGAAACGGTATCTCAATACCGTTCTGTTGTAATGTTTCAAGAATAATTAAATACAAATCTCCGCCCACTCGATTCTTACCATCATCTATCCCTTCCATCCAAAACTCAACAAACATATTGATGCCATTATCGCCAAAACTATCAATTTCACAATCTGGGCGTTCTTCAATTGGCCTTTCTTCTCCACTTAATACTTTTGGATGTGCAGCCACCGCAGATTTAATCAAATCCACCATACTGCGTACATCCGTTTGATAAGAAACAGAAAAATCCACGCGATAACGTTGCTTCTTATGTTGATGCGTCCAATTGGTAAAAGTGCCTGTAATAAACTTTTCGTTCGGTACTACGATGTCTTTACCATCAAACGTTTCTAAGGTTGTTGAACGCATACCCAACGTTGTCACCAACCCCGACCGACCATCTTCAAGCTCTACATGATCGCCGACGGTGAGGGATTTATCTAAAATAATAATCACGCCAGAAATAAAATTAGAAGCAATCGCTTGTAAGCCAAAACCCAAACCAACGCCAACCGCACCACCAAAAACAGCTAAAGCTGTTAAATTAATCCCCATCAGTTTAAGCAGCAGCAAAATCACTACAAAGATTAAAACAATTTCATACAGTTTAGCGAACAACTCTTTTGTCTTAACATCCAAGGCCACCTGGCTACGAATAATATTCTGACCCGTCCGATTCGAGATCCGCCCCAACCAAAAAAGCAGAGAACCAAAAATAAACAATCGGACAAAGCCATAAACAGAAAGTCTGATATCACCAATGGTGAAAGCAATCGCATCGAGCACCTTAATCACATCGTCCAATATGCCAATCAAGTGAAAAAAGATAATGGGCATCCCAATCCAACGAAAAGCAATGGCTAGAATGGGTTGTTTCACCAATAAATTAATCGCTGAATGCGCAAATAACAAAATAGCAACGGCTAAGGCGCCTTGCATCACCCAACCATCTTCTCCGATATACGCACTAAACTCGACCAATGCTCTTAATAAAACAATCGCAATAATTGGAAATAAAACCTTGCTCGCAAGATCTAATTTTGTATTGGCTGTTTGATCTGAATGCGTTGTATTTATATTTAAAAAAGGTAAATACTGACGCAATTGCCGTGTGATGAGATAGGCTACTAGATAAGTAGCGACAATCATACTGATTTGAATATAGGTTTCAGTTTGAATAAACACCTGTGTCAACTTTGCTAGCATATGACTGAATACTGTATCAAAGTGCATATTTTTCATACATTTCTACCCATATCATGGATTCATTTAAACTAAGTGTTATCAAAGATGGAGATTGGCTTTATCTCAATCTCATATAAACGGTCTTCTGCAATATTGCTTTCGTGCGCCGCAATTTCTCCAGCAACTGCACCCATTCTCTCAAATCTAGCGATATGAAACAACGCTTCACCTTCATTAACCAAAGCAAGTTTACTGATACAAATAATAATGCCCTCCGTTTGCGCTGTTAACACCACCTCTTCATCACCAAAAGGCGAAGAAATCACCCCCAAAGGATCGCCTGACTTAACCCGAGCACCCAACTGACATAAAGGTCTAAAAATCCCATTAAAGGTTGCCCTAAACCAACTATTAGAACGCGCTATATACGGTTCCGCTTGCACCGTGACAACCCGTTTCGATGGCAACATACCAAGGTTTCTCATCACACTCACGATTCCACGTAAACCAGTGACGATACAAGTTTCTGATAAACGCAAGGCCTCTCCTGCTTCATAGGTAATCACTGGAATCCCAAGTTCACCAGCCTCATAACGTAAACTATTTTTAATCAATTCGGAATTCAATATCACTGGAATTGAAAACCCTTCTGCTAATGCCTTTACGGCTGGATTTTCTAGCGCGGCTCGCACCTGTGGCAAATTATCACGATTCACAGCAGCGGTATGTAAATCAATCACATGGGTCGCGCGCTTAACAAGCTCATTAAAGAATTTATGCGCAATACGAGAAGCCATCGAGCCATTTTTACTACCAGGAAAACAGCGATTCAAATCGCGCCTGTCAGGCAAATAACGGGATTGATGGATAAAACCAAACAAATTCACCACGGGCACCAACACCAAAGTGCCATGCAATTTATCCAAACCACGAATACTGCTCATGCGCCTAATAATCTCAACTCCATTTAAC
Organism: Methylophilaceae bacterium; assembly: GCA_017857755.1. Taxonomy (GTDB): domain Bacteria; phylum Pseudomonadota; class Gammaproteobacteria; order Burkholderiales; family Methylophilaceae. Next base: position 19,557 of record JAFMCM010000010.1, read on the forward strand.
TCGTCGCCATGAATAGCGGCACAAATTAACAATACTGGTCCTGGACGTTTACCGTGAAACACCTCCACTGGCATATCTAAAGGGGTATGGGTATATAACTGTGCCGTTGGCAAGTCAAACCGTAATTGCTGTCCTGGCGCAATCACATGCCCAGCAATTTTAAATGGTTGCTGCTTGATCTTTTCAGCCTTCAATTTAAGCACTCCTTTATCGCACCCACTCGCTTCAAATAAGCATAGCTAATCATTTTCGCCCACAAAGTAATGCGCATCATCCGTCTGTAAATCTTGTACTTTTGGTCTTCTTCTACGCATGGTTTTATCTGGAATCATCCCGCGCATCGAGTCTAACTTACCGAAGCATAACAATTTATCATTGGACTCTATCACCCGCTCAACCCGTGGGTTTGGAATCGCTTTTGCACCACGAAACAAAGTCAGTACATTAATATCTTTTTCTACCAGCATGATCTCTTGAATGGTTTTACCAACAAACTCTGAACCCTCAGGAATCACAATCTCACTCACACCATAGCCCTTACTCACTGTTAGCCGCTGTCGAATATCAATTTCAGGAAAATCGACCTGAGCAGAGACATAATCAATCACCGCACCCGCAATATCTAAACCTGTTGCCGTCTCTATTCCCTCCAGCCCGGGCGATGAGTTCACCTCCATAATCTGTGGGCCATTCTTACCTTCCAACATATCAACACCAGCCACTTGCAACCCTAAAATCTGCGCCGCACGCACTGCTGTTTCACGATACTGCTCATCTAATTCAACAGCCTCAGCCAAGCCACCTCGATGCACATTGCTACGAAACTCTTGACCTTGCGCCACACGGCGCATCGCAGCAACCACTCGATCACCCACCACAAATGCACGAATATCTTTACCCTTACTTTCAGCCACAAATTTTTGAATCAACACATTTTGTTTTTGGCTTTGCAATAACTCAATAATCGATTCAGCCGCATGAATGGTTTCAGCAAGTAATACGCCAATACCCTGCGTACCTTCAATCAACTTAATTACAACTGGTGCACCACCAACGCGTTGAATCGCTGGAATCACATCTTTTCTATCTCGCACAAATGTGGTTCTTGGTATACCAATTTGGTGACGACTTAAAATCTGCAAGCTACGCAATTTATCGCGCGAATTACTAATCCCATGCGCGCTATTTGCACAGAACACGCCCATCTCTTGAAACTGTCGCACTACCGCCGTTCCAAAATAAGTGATAGAAGCGCCGATTCTTGGCAAGACAGCATCATAATCACTCAACACCTTTTGTCTAAAATACAAATCAGGCATACCCTGCTGCAAATCAATCGAAAACTTAAGCGTGTTTAATACCTTAACCGTATGCCCTCTTTGTAAAGCCACCTCTTTTAAACGTCGCGTACTATAAGAATTGGGGCCACAAGATAAAATGGCTAGTTTCATAAAAATATCCTAAAAATAAAGCAATTAACAACTTTTCAATCATTGAACATTACGCTACTCATATCCATATAATTGAAGTATATTGAAACCTTTTCCAAATCAAAGACCGTGACCAATCAACCACTTAATCAAACGCAACTGCTAACCTTTGGTTGGCGCGAATGGGTCAAACTCCCCGAGCTTGGCTTACCCGCAATTAAAGCCAAAGTCGATACTGGTGCGCGCACCTCAGCTTTGCATGCTTTCAATCTACGTCCCTTCACTGAAAACGGCATCCAAAGGATTGAGTTCAGCATACACCCTAAACAAAAAGATTCACAAACCATCGTAACCTGCCAAGCAGATATTCTCGACAAACGCATCGTCAGTGACTCTGGCGGTCACAAAGAAGAGCGTTGGGTCATCACAACAATGCTCGCTGTCGGTGAACACCAATGGCCTATTGAAATGACCCTCACCGCCCGTGACCATATGAAATTTAGAATGTTACTAGGCAGAACTGCCTTAGAAAACCGAGCCGTAGTAGACGCAGCAACCTCCTACCTAGCCGGAAAGAGGCTGCTTAAACGGAAGCTAAACGTTGAATAATATTAGCGTTGAATTTGAATATTCATTAATTGGTCCATCGGCAGCATATGCTCATTTAAGTTCGTCATAATGATAATAGAACCAAAAACCACCAAAGCCACGACAAAAACCCCGAAGCATAAAGCCAAGATATTGTTAGTGCTTTCAGGACCACTAGAAATATGTAAGAAAAAGACCAAATGCACCCCCATTTGACCAATCGCCAAAGCCGCCAATAAAGCAGGCATTGATGGCGCCCAAACCGAAGCGCTATCTGCCGCCCAAAAAGACAAAGCTGTTAATATGGCGGCTAAAACCAGACCAATTGTATACTTCTGTATACCTTCTTTATAATCATGAATTTCACCCGGTGTTGCTGGATGCGTATCGTCATAATGATTTCGTTTATTGATTAAATCACTCATTTTGCCCCCAAGTAAACAATTGTAAACACGCCAATCCACACAATATCAAGGGCATGCCAAAATAAATTAAAACAATTCAACCGTCTCTGCACCATGTCAGAAAAACCGATGGTCTTAACCTGCAACATCATCACCACCAGCCAAACCAAACCAACAAAAACATGTAAACCATGCAAGCCAACTAAAGCAAAAAATGCGGATAAAAAAGCACTGCGTGAAGGGCCAGCACCTTCATGCACCATATGACTAAACTCTTGTAATTCTAAAATCAAAAAACCTGCCCCTAACACAAACGTCGCTAGTGCCGCCCAGTATGTGTGATTGCGATTTTTTGCCGCAGAGGCCAAGCCCATTATGCCGCAGGTAAAACTAGAAACTAATAAAAATACGGTCTCCAGTAATACATCGCCTTTTACAAACAAATCAATGCCTTTTGGGCCACCAGCTGTATGGCTACTTAAAACGGCATAAGCAGCAAACATGGCAGAGAACATAATAATGTCACTAAGCAAATATAACCAAAAACCATAGCCCACCAACACATTTGTTGGTGCGGGGCCTCGTTTCGCGTAAGGGACAGAATGGTCGTTGGCGTGTGAATGATGAATGACTGTCATGCGTTTCCTTAATTGTTAAGCGTGGCCATGCGCATGCGCAGGGTCATTGAGATCAATATCAACTTCGTTTTCGGTCTGCCATGAATGTGCAATCACCGCTGCTATACAGCCGAACAAACCTACAAGCGCTAACCACCAAATATGCCACACCATCGCAAAGCCAAACACTGTCGCGAAGAAAGACAACGTAATCCCTAATGCGCTGGGCTTAGGCATATGAAACTTACCTGAAGGATTATCCACATATTGCAAAGGCTCACCATTAGGCTGTTTGGAATGCCAAAAATCTTCCAAAGATCGCACCTGTGGAATAGCATCAAAGTTCCAATGTGGTGGAGGTGAAGGCGTAGACCACTCTAACGTACGGCCATCCCATGGGTCACCCGCTGTACAGCGCGTTTTTTCGCGATTTCTAATACTCACTACCAACTGCACAATGGTCAGCGTAATGCCAAGCAAAATAATCAGCGCACCAATAAAAGCCACTATCATAAAGGGTTGCCAATCTGGGTTGCTATAGTGCTGCATACGGCGGGTAGCACCCATAATGCCTAAAACATACAACGGCATAAAGGCAACATAAAAACCAATAAACCAACACCAAAATACAGCCTTACCTAAACCTTCGTGCAATTGAAAACCAAACACCTTAGGAAACCAATAGGTATAACCAGCAAACGCACCAAACACCACACCACCAATAATCACATTATGGAAGTGAGCAATAAGGAACAAACTATTATGCAAGGCAAAATCAATGGGCGGAATCGCCAGTAAAACCCCCGTTAAACCACCCAATACAAAGGTGATAATAAAACCAATTGCCCAATAAACTGGCGATGTAAACTTAATACTGCCGCCATACATAGTAAACAGCCAATTAAATACCTTTACCCCAGTTGGGATTGAAATAATCATGGTCATAATGCCAAAAAAACCATTCACATTTGCGCCCGCACCCATCGTAAAGAAATGGTGTAACCACACCACAAACGATAAACCACAAATAGCCAGCGTTGCATACACCATAGAATGATAACCAAACAATGGTTTTTTCGAAAAAGTACTAAACACCTCTGAGAAAATACCAAAAGCTGGCAAGATTAAAATATAAACCTCTGGATGTCCCCATGCCCATATCAAATTAATATACATCATTGGGTCACCACCCATATTGGTGGTAAAGAAATGGAAATCCGCGTAACGGTCTAACAACAACATACCAAAAGTCGCCGTTAAAATAGGAAAAGCTGCAATAATCAACATATTCGCCGCCAATGCGGTCCAGCAAAACACTGGCATCTCAAAATAACCCATACCAGGCGCACGCATTTTAAGTATGGTCGCCGTTAAATTAATCCCTGACAGCAGGGTACCAACACCAGCAATCTGCAATGCCCAAAGATAATAATCCACCCCTACTTGCGGTGAAAAAGCCAACTCAGACAGTGGCGGGTAAACCAGCCAACCCGTCCGCGCAAACTCACCCACAATCAGCGAAATATTCATCAACGCCATCCCTGAAGCTGTTAACCAAAAACTCACCGAGTTAAGCACAGGATAAGCCACGTCACGCGCCCCGATTTGCAAGGGTATAGCAATATTCATCAAGCCCACAACCAAGGCCATGGCAACAAAGAAAATCATAATCGTGCCATGCGCCGAAAAGATTTGATTGTAATGGTCGGGTGGCAAATAACCTGCGGCACCGCCTGCCGCCATCGCCAATTGTGAACGCATCATTAACGCATCCACAAAACCGCGCAACAACATAACCAAACCTAAAATAATATACATCACACCAATTTTTTTATGGTCAACACTGATCAGCCAATCATGCCAAAGTATGCCCCACCACTTCTTCCAAGTGATGAGTCCAACAAGCGCAATAACGGCAAAAATCATCCCCAAACCTGCAATCATCGGAATAGGTTCATGTAGCGGAATAGCCGCCAGACTTAATTTTCCTAGCATTTATTTATTTCCTATCAAATTAACGTCTTGCGTGTTAATCTCTGTTTCATAAAATGACGGTGTGACACAGATTTCTTTATTCGGGCCTGAATCATTCATCATCAACACCTGCTCAAACAAACCTTCTTCAACTTTGCTATAAGTCCGTGCTTTATCCGCAATACTAGGTCTTAACAAAGTTTCATAACGCTTGCGCGTTAACGAACCACTACCCGCTTGTGTCGTTTTAACCCACTCATTAAATTGTGCTTCAGAAACTGAACGCACATCGAAATTCATATCAGAAAAACCATCGCCACTAAATTGGGCAGAAATACCAGGAAAAACCCCCTCAGAATCAGCTTGTAAATGCAACGTCGTTGCCATACCCGCCATTGAATAAATTTGGCTACCCAATTGCGGGACCAAAAAACTATTCATCACGCCGCTAGAAGTCAGCGTCAAACGAATCGGTGTATTGGCTGGTACTTCTAAATGATTTACGGTAGCGATGCCGTATTTTGGATAAATAAATAACCACTTCCAATCCAATGAAACCACTTGAACATCTACTGTTTTTTCCACATCACCAATAGGTTTTTTCGGGTCTAAATCATGCGAACCTACCCAAGTCATACCGCCAAGAAAAATAATCACCAGAATAGGAATCGACCAAACTGTTACCTCAATTGCACCCGAATACTCCCAATCGGGTAAACGCTTCGCGCGCGGATTGCTTTCTCTAAACCACCAAGCAAAACCAATCGTAAGAATAATGACAGGAATAACAACAGCCAACATCACGACAGTGGCATTTGCCAACATCGCTCTTTCTGCAACAGCAATTGGTCCTTGCGGATCAAAAAGCCCACCTTGCCAATTTAACATTTGTTCTAAAACCTAACTTTAAAATTAAAAAAACGTTGAATAAAAAAACCAATAACAAGCTCAAAAGCAAGCTTTTGAAACTGCATGCGATCGCCACAACTCAAATAAAGCGTAATTGTGCCACTGGTTTATGTCGTTTTGTAACCATTAAAGTGTTAACAAAATGTAAAAAAAACACTTTAAAGTAATAGATTAAATGCTGCACGAAGTTTGTCGCTTACGACAACCGAAAGTTCCCGCTAGCATGACCAAAAGTGAAATATAGTGCTTGAGTTAAAACTGACCGAGCTATAACTGTCCCGTTAAATATTGCGCTTCACCAAAACCAAAACTCCAATCCACATCTGTATTGGTCATCACTGAAATCAACAAATCTTGCACAAGCAAACCACACCGCTGGACTAATGCAGCTGATAATAATTGATAAAACTTGGTCTTATTAACTGTTGTCCTTGCACTGGTAAAAACCTGAATCACTACAGCTTGTTCAGTTCGCTCAAAACCCAAACCTGTATCCAGCAAAATCATCCGACCAGGCTTATGCTCGGTCACAATCTGATAACGGTCTTTTACTGGCACTTTAAACGCCTCAACAACACAATCTTGCACCGTATCCATCAACATTTTAATCTCGGCATCAGAACGACCCTCAGTAATATCAATCCGTATAAGCGGCATGTAAACCCTCTCAATTAATGCATCCATGAAGCGCTATCTTACAACATCTTGGACTAAACCAGCCCGCCTACATTTTCAAAGGGCTGGTTTTTATTTTAGCTTATGGTTTGTTATGTATCTAATTGCCAAAATTTAGGCTCCTAAAGGAGCCTAAAGTGTTAAAACGCGTTATTGGGGAAAGGTTTAGATATCCAAAGCGCTTACATTTAATGCGTTATTCTCAATAAATGCGCGTCTTGGTTCGACGTTGTCACCCATGAGGGTGCTAAAGATTTCGTCGGCTGCGATGACGTCGTCAATTTGTACTTTGAGTAGGCGGCGCATGTTGGGGTCCATGGTGGTTTCCCAAAGTTGTTCTGGATTCATTTCGCCTAGTCCTTTATAACGTTGTACGTTTAGGTTGTGTTTAGCTTCGGTTAATAGCCAATCTAGCGCTTGTTTAAAGGTACTGATGTTGCTTTCTTTTTCGCCCCGTTTAATGATGGCGCCAGGGCCAATTAAGCCTTCTAGCATGGTGTGCATACGGTTGATTTGTTTATAGTCGCCGCTGCCCACAAATTCTGCGTCAATCACACAGCTTTGTAAGTTGCCGTGAACGTATTTATTTACCTCTAAACGATAGGTGCTTTCTTCTTCGTCATAGGCAACAATCACTTCTGAGCCAATGGCGCCTAAGATTGGGCGTAGTTTTTCTGCTACGGTATTCACGCTTGCTTCTGTACTTAAATCCACAGCGCCGATTTCTTGTAGCGCACGCAAGACACTTTCATCATACAGGCGCGCAATGCGACGGATTACCGCTTCTGTGAGTACCATTTGTTTTGCAATGGCATTTAAGGCTTCGTCTTTGAGTGTTTCACCGCCTGTTTTCGTTAGTAGTTCTGCATCTTTGAGCGCTGAGCCGAGTAGGTATTCATCTAGCTCTTGGTCGTCTTTGATATATCGTTCATCACGCCCTTGTTTAATCTTGTACAGTGGTGGTTGCGCAATATAAATATGGCCACGTTCTACTAGCTCTGTCATTTGACGGTAGAAGAAGGTGAGTAGCAGGGTGCGAATGTGTGAACCGTCGACATCGGCATCGGTCATGATAATAATGCGGTGATAGCGAAGTTTTTCTACATTAAAGTCTGCTTTACCAATATTCGTCCCTAGCGCCGTAATCATGGTGGCGATTTCTTGTGAGCCTAGTAGTTTATCGAATCGCGCTTTTTCGACGTTTAAGATTTTACCTTTTAGCGGCAATATCGCTTGGTTTTTACGGTCACGGCCTTGTTTGGCTGACCCTCCCGCAGAGTCACCTTCGACGAGGTATATTTCACATAAACTTGGGTCTTTTTCTTGGCAATCGGCTAATTTGCCTGGCAATCCCATGCTGTCCATTACGCCTTTGCGGCGGGTAATTTCTCTGGCTTTTCTAGCCGCTTCGCGCGCACGGGCTGCGTCGACGATTTTGCCACAGATGATTTTGGCATCGGCTGGGTTTTCGGCTAGGTATTCGGCTAATTTTTCGCCCACAACTTCCGAAACGACAGGCTGTACTTCGCTAGAAACCAGTTTATCTTTGGTTTGTGATGAGAATTTAGGATCTGGCACTTTTACCGATAGTACGCAGGTGATGCCTTCGCGCATATCATCCCCTGTGGTGGTGACTTTGGCTTTTTTGGCGGTGTCGGTTTGTTCAATATATTGATTGAGCGTGCGGGTCATGGCGGTACGTAAACCCGTTAAGTGGGTGCCGCCATCACGCTGGGGTATATTGTTGGTAAAACATTGTACGGTTTCTGAATAGGAGTCATTCCATTGGATAGACACTTCTACTACCATGCCGTCTTTCTCACCTGAGGCGTAAAAGATTTTTGGGTGTAACACCGATTTTGAACGGTTCATGTATTCCACAAAGCCTTGAATACCGCCAGAGTGTGCAAAATTTTCTGATTTACCATTTGGGCGTTGGTCAATCAATTCAATTTTAACGCCGTTGTTTAAGAATGATAGTTCACGTATCCTTTTGGCTAACATTTCAAAATGAAACTCGACTAAAACAAAGGTTTCTACTGATGCTAAGAAGTGTACTTCTGTGCCTGTTTTTTCTGTTTTGCCTGTTATTTTGAGTGGTGCTTGTGGCACGCCGCGTTTAAATTCCATTTGATGCACTTGGCCATCGCGGTAGATTTTGAGATGTAACCAGTCTGATAGCGCATTCACTACAGATACACCCACACCATGCAAACCACCAGAAACTTTATAGGAGTTTTGGTCGAATTTACCGCCTGCATGTAATTCTGTCATCACAATTTCTGCAGCAGAGCGTTTGGGTTCATGTTTGTCGTCGGATTTAATGCCAGTTGGAATACCGCGTCCGTTATCGCTAACGCTGATTGAGTTGTCTGGATGAATAATCACTTTAATGTCATCACAATGACCCGCCAAAGCTTCATCAATTGCGTTATCCAACACTTCAAACACCATATGGTGCAAGCCTGATCCATCGGATGTATCGCCTATATACATGCCCGGTCTTTTACGAACAGCATCTAGCCCTTCTAGAATTTTAATACTGGATGAATCGTAATCTTCTTGGTTTGCCATAATTTTTCGTTTCTATTGTTTGTTACTGGTTTCTTTGGTTTAAATACGCATTGGCATGACAACATATTTGTAATCGTCGTCTTCTGGTAGGGTGATTAAGCAGCTGCTATTGGCATCTGCAAATGAAAAATTAATATTTTCTTGTTGGGTGTTGTTGAGCACATCAATCAAGTATGTCACATTAAAGCCAATATCTAAACTTTCTTGCGCATAGGTGATTTCTAATTCTTCTTCCGCTTCTTCTTGCTCTGTGTTGGTGCTGATGAGTTTAATATTGTTGTGACTTAACACCATACGAATGCCGCGGTATTTTTCATTTGATAAAATCGATGCTCGTTGCATAGCGGTTAATATTGCCATGCGGTTGACGGTAAAGGTGTTGCTGTGCGCAGTTGGAATAACTCGGTTGTAATCAGGGAATTTACCATCAATTACTTTTGAAATTAAGCGCATTTCACCAAAAGCAAAGTTGACTTGCCCTGCTGCAATTTCGATTGTTACTTCTTCGTCGTTGTCTTCTAATAATTTGATTAATTCTATAACGGTTTTGCGCGGCAATATCACGTTATTCTTTTCATAGCTTTGGTTTAAAGTGGCCGATGTAAAGCTTAAACGATGTCCATCTGTGCCGACTAAGTTGAGTTTGTTGCCGTCAACTTCTAACAATAAGCCATTTAAATAATAGCGAATATCTTGTTGTGCCATGGCAAATTCTACTTGCTTTAATAGGCGCTTTAATTCGATTTGCGGTAATTGAATCAGAACAGAATCACCATTAACCTTGGTCATGACTGGGTAATCAGCTGCTGGTAATGTCTGTAAATTAAAACGACTTTTGCCTGCTTTTACCGTCATACGGCTATCTTTGCTTACTAAGTCAATCTCGCTGTCTTCAGGCAGTGCTCGGCAAATATCTAAAAACTTTTTAGCTGAAATTGTTGTCGTAAGGGCTTCTTGTGTATGGCTGTCAATACTCAACGAGATTTGCATTTCTAAATCGGTCGCGGTGAGCTGAATTTTATTATTATTGGCTTCTAATAATAAATTAGAAAGAATTGGGAGTGTATGCCGACGTTCTACAATGCCAGTTACATTGATTAAAGGTTTTAATAAAACCGATCTATTAATTTTCATAGTTATGCCTAATTATTTATTTAATATATATATAAAACTAATAATAATAGTAATGTCACTTTTTTCTGTGAGTAACTCTATTTACTCAATAAAATCAGACCGTTAACTTCTATTTTTATCTGTTGTTAAATACGTTTTAGCTTGTGGATTAAATGTGTATTAATTTAACAATTTTTATTAATCATGTTTTATCCTTCTTTTATCCACAGTTTTTTATTGTTGTTATTCACAAGCGCCTTTCTATTAATCTCTAATGACTTGCGTTAAAAACCCAATATCACGCGCAATCGCTTGGTCGTTTAAACGCAATTGTTCTATTTCTTCACATGCATGCATAACGGTTGTATGGTGCCGGCTGCCAAAAGCTTCGCCAATTTCTGGAAAGCTGTGATTGGTTAACTCTCTGGCAAGTGACATAGCAATCTGTCTTGGTCGTGAGACATTACGCGACCTTTTTTTGCTATACATTTCTGCTACTTTAATCTTGTAATAATCAGCGACTGTCTTTTGTATATTCTCGATGGTTACTTGACGGCCACGAACGGCAATTAAATCACGTAGCGCATCTCTAGCTAATTCTAAATTAATTGGGTGGCCAGTAAATTTAGCCATTGCCACAATACGATTTAATGCACCTTCTAATTCACGCACGCTAGAACGAATTTGTTTAGCAACAAAAAAGGCGACATCTTCATCTAGACTGATTTTAGACTCTTCTGCTTTTTTAAGCAAAATCGCAACCCGCATTTCAAGTTCTGGCGGTTCAACTGCGACCGTTAACCCCCAGCTAAATCGGGTGCGTAATCGTTCATCTACATCGGTAATTTCTTTTGGGTAGGTATCACAGGTAATCACAATCTGCTTTTTTTCTTCAATTAAGGTATTGAAGGCATAAAAGAATTCTTCTTGCGTTCTGGTTTTTTTACCAAAAAACTGGATATCATCGATTAACAATAAATCCAAAGAATGATATTGCTTTTTAAAGGCATCAAACGCTTTGTTTTCATATGCTTTTACGACATCAGAAACATAACGTTCAGCATGTAAATAGCGCACTTTGGCACCAGGTTTAAGTTCTTTTAACCGATTACCGATGGCTTGCAATAAGTGTGTTTTACCTAGCCCTACGCCACCATAAATAAACAGCGGGTTATAAGCCGTGCCTGTGTTTTCAGCCACCTGAATCGCGGCGGCGCGCGCTAATTGGTTGGCACGGCCTGTAACATAATTATCAAAATTAAATGATGGGTTTAAACCAGATGGCGCTACTTCTTTTTTTGGGCTTACGGCTTTTGTTTTTTGAGGGAGTGACGGAATTGCGGCATCTCTGATTACAGCACTAACAGGTGTTTTTTTTGCCACTGGTTTGTTGCTGGCAATAATTTCAATTAGCACTTGATGAGAAAGAATTTCTTCAGCAATCCTTTCAATTTTGTTTAAAAATCGATCTTTTACCCATTGTTGTACAAATTTATTGGGCGCAACAACCGTGAAAATTTTGTCTGTAAACTCTGTTTTAAGCGGTTTAATCCAGGTATTGAATTGTTGAGCTGAAAGCTCTTCTTCAAAACGGCTTAGGCAGGCGGGCCAAAATTTTTCCATCGGTTTACCAATACCTTATTTAATTAAGAAGAAAGTCATCATTGAGATTGTTGCTAGCGTTTTTTACACGATAAATAAATACAAAATGTAATCATTATTGTTACGCAATTCTAACCTGTTTAACCAGACTTATCCACAGGCAGGCTTAAATTAATTATTCATTAAAATAAGATTGACAAACCAGCTAGTTATCAGGTTTAATGGAGGGCTTTGTAGCATTCGCATTTGGAGAATTAAATGAAACGTACTTATCAACCGTCTAAAACACGCCGCGCACGCACGCACGGGTTCTTAGTACGCATGAAAACAAAAGGTGGTCGTAAAATTATCGCGGCGCGCCGTGCAAGAGGTCGTAAACGCTTAGGTCTTTAATTAAACACGACTGTATTCAGTGTTCAATTTGCTATGCATGAACATGACTAGCAATGCTTAAGCCAGAAAAAAATCAGTTGTTAATGATTAGAAAAACGGATGAATTTTCATCCGTTTTTAGTTTTAGAAAACGCTATACATCAACAAATTTGGTGGTGCATTATAAACCCAGTGATTTGGGCGTAAGAGTTGGTTTTGTGGTCGCTAAAAAGGTGGCCAAACGAGCAGTCGACCGAAATTATATGCGTCGAGTATTGCGTGAGCTATGTCGGCAAGAGTTAGCTATTTTAAGTAATGTAGATGTTGTGATTCAGGTAAAAAAACCCTTTACCAATAAAGAATTCTTATTAATGAAGCAAGAGCTTGTAATGCTCTTTAATAAAATACAGCTTAAAATAGTGCAAGATTATTTTGGTCGAGTGGATTAGGCCATGTTTATGCGGTTGATATGGATGGCATCAGAAGCGAATGGCTAAGCTGCTTGTTTTTTTGGTTAAGTTGTACCAGTGGTGCTTAAGTCCTTTTTTTGGGATGGGTTGTCGATTTGAACCAACATGCTCGCATTATGCAATCGAGGCGCTTAATAAGCATGGTGCGATTAAAGGTAGCTATTTAACACTATTGCGATTAGGCCGTTGTCACCCTTGGTGTGATGGTGGTCATGATCCAGTCCCATAGAGTGGTAGAATCAATTTTTCTTTTAACAATCATTATTTATAAAAAAGAGTTGTATGGATATTAAGCGTTTAATTTTATTTGTTGTTTTTTCATTCTCTATCATGATGTTATGGGATGGTTGGCAAACAAAAAACAATCCTCAACCAGCGCTTGCAAACCAAGCGGTTGATTCTATGGTTGCTGATGCTGGTGTCCCTCAAGCAGCATCTACTGTAGCGGCAAGTGAGTTAACTGTTGCGGACCCTGCTTCAGGTGACCTCACTCCAGGAGAGTTGATTGAGGTGGAAACGGATTTATACCAAGCCAAAATCAGTACAGTTGGCGGTGATTTACGACATTTGGTGTTGAATAAACATCTAGCAGCTGGTGATGAGTCTGGAAAGTTTGTGCTAATGGATGATGTAGGTCAACCAATGTTCTATGTTGCACAAAGCGGCTTAATTGGTTCAGCGTTACCTAATCATAAAACACGCTTCACCAGTGCTGCGCCTCGTTACTCCTTGAATAGTGACGCGGATAGTCTGGCTGTGACTTTATCATGGTCAAATAATGATGTTATGGTAGACAAAATTTATACCTTTCACCGCGGGAGTTACGTCATTGACGTTACGCACCGTATCAATAACTTAAGCGGCAATGAGATTAAGCCATCTGTTTATTATCAGTTAATCCATGATGGTGAATCCAATCAAGGAAGCACGTTTAGGCCAACCTTTACTGGTGGTGCTTATTACACAGAGGCGGACAAGTTTAAAAAAGTGCGTTTTACTGACATGCAAGACAGTCAATTATCGCTTAAAACAAAAGACGGTTGGATTGGTATTATTCAGCTGTATTTTGCTAGTGCTTGGATTCCTAAAGCAGGTACTTCCAACGAGTTTTATACTAAGGACTTAAACAATAATTTATATGCTGTGGGTGTTGTAAACCCAGTTCCAACCATTGCGCCGGGGACCTCGGTAACGGTGAATGCCGAGTTGTTTTCTGGCCCACAAACGGCAGCCGACTTAACAGCGGCACCTGGTTTAGAATATGCGGTGGATTACGGCATGTTAACGGTAATTTGCAAACCGTTATTTTGGCTGCTATCAAATATCCACGGCTTTGTTGGTAACTGGGGCGTAGCGATTATCTTGCTCACCATTTTACTTAAGGCTGCTTTCTTTAAGCTATCTGCAACAAGTTATCGCAGTATGGCGCAAATGCGTGAAATGGCACCGCGGATGCAGGCGATTAAAGATAAGTTTGTTGATGACAAACCAGGCTTGCAGAAAGCGATGATGGAAATGTATCGCAAAGAGAAGATTAACCCGCTTAGTGGTTGTCTGCCTATATTGGTACAAATACCTGTTTTTATTGCACTTTATTGGGTGTTGTTAGGCGCTGTTGAGCTTCGTCATGCTCCATTCTTTGCTTGGATTACTGACTTATCTGCTAAAGATCCCTATTATATTTTGCCAGTGTTAATGGGGGCGTCTATGATTATACAAACCTATTTAAATCCTGCGCCGACGGATCCAATTCAAGCAAAAGTGATGAAAATAATGCCTGTTGTGTTTAGTATTTTCTTCTTCTTCTTCCCAGCTGGTTTGGTTTTATATTGGTTGGTAAATAATATTTTATCTATTACGCAACAATGGTATATCAACAAAACCATTCACGCGGCGGCGCTGGCTAAAAAAGGCAGTGCTAAACGCTAATTCACAAGATACGATTGCCGCAATCGCCACAGCTAGTGGCGCTGGCGGTATTGGTATTGTTCGTGTCTCAGGTGCTTTGTGCCAATACATTGCCGACCAAATATTGGGCCATTGTCCTCCACCCCGCTACGCAGCTTATCTAGATTTTAAACAAGCGGACGCTACGTTAATTGACCGCGGGATTGCCATTTATTACAGCGCGCCACATTCTTACACTGGTGAAGATGTATTAGAACTGCAAGGCCATGGTGGTACTGCTTTAATGCAGATTTTACTGGCGCGTTGTCTTGAACTGGGCGCTCGTCAGGCAGCGCCAGGTGAATTTACTAGGCGGGCCTATTTAAACGACAAGTTAGACTTAGCCCAAGCTGAGGCTGTTGCAGATGTCATTAATGCCGCAACAACAGAGGCTGCTAAAAGTGCTGTTCGTTCACTCACTGGTGCTTTTTCTGATGTGGTTAATCAATTGTTAGCCGAGTTAATCAATTTACGTTTATATGTAGAAGCTTGCTTGGATTTTCCTGAAGAGGAAATTGATTTTATTACCCAAGGCCGAGTTGCCGAAAAAATCTCAAACAATCAACAGGTGTTGGAAAACATCTTTAGCAAAGCACAGCAAGGTGTTTTGTTGCGTGATGGTATTCATGTTGTCTTAATCGGCCAACCCAATGTTGGCAAGTCAAGTTTGATGAACGCACTTTCGGGCGAAGAGGTTGCGATTGTCACGCCGATTGCTGGTACCACAAGAGACACGATTAAAAGTGAGATACAAATCAATGGTGTGCCTTTACATGTTATTGACACGGCTGGGTTACGCGATACTGAGGATGAGGTTGAAAAAATCGGCATTGCGCGCACATACCGAGCCACAGAAACGGCGCATATCGCGTTAATTTTAATTGATGCAGCTCATGGTATTGGCGATAAAGAAAAGGCGATTTTAGCGCGCTTGCCGCACGAAATCACTAAAATATGGGTTCATAATAAAATTGATGTGTCCCTAGAAGAGCCGCGCGTTGAGGTGATGGAAGGAAGTGTTCATCTCTTTCTCTCAGCTAAAACAGGTTTGGGATTGGATTTATTAAAAACGCATCTACTTTCCTTGGTGGGTTATCAGCAAAATACAGAAGGTGTTTTTATGGCTAGGGCAAGGCATCTCGATGCCTTAAAGAAAGTCCGACAACATTTAGTCAATGCCTGTTCGCAAATCAATATGGCAGAATTGGTGGCAGAAGAGTTAAGGTTGGCGCAGGAAGCGTTAAGCAGTATAACGGGAGAGTTCACACCCGACGATTTGCTAGGTGAAATCTTTTCACGGTTTTGTATTGGCAAATAGTCATGGCGCAATAAGCGTTTTTACGCTTAATTGCTGAAGCGGCTCGCTTTCTTAAGTGGGACTGTTGATCACCCTTCTCGCTTTTTAAGTTAAGTTGATTTGTGTTTAAACCCCCTTTTGACTGATTGTTTCGATTAGCACAACGTTTTCAACATGTTAATCGGTAAGGTTAGTAGAAAAATGTTTTAAATCAAAGCCTTTCACAAGCGCATTTTGAATCATGCAACGCACAACAGCGTTAAATGATTATGTGTTGATCCGATTATTGTTCCACGTGAAACGATGCAAAGTAAGGCTGGTTTTGTCTTAAAAGATGGCAATCTATTCATGTTCCACGTGAAACATGAATAGATTAAATACCGTAAGGATAACTTTTTACGTTAAAATTCTAATCTTGAACAATTTTAAGTAATGTTGCGATTAAGAATATGCAGTTTCCAGATATATTTGATGTGATTGTTGTAGGTGGTGGGCACGCAGGAACAGAGGCAGCTCTGGCTGCTGCACGCATGGGCCAAAAAACATTATTACTCAGCCACAATATAGAAACATTGGGTCAAATGTCATGCAACCCTTCTATTGGCGGCATCGGCAAGGGTCACCTGGTTAAAGAGGTCGATGCTTTGGGTGGCGCCATGGCCATGGCCACTGATGAGGGCGGGATTCAATTTCGGATATTGAATGCAAGTAAAGGCCCTGCAGTACGTGCCACAAGAGCGCAAGCAGACCGTATTTTATATAAGGCGGCCATTAGACGCACCTTAGAGAATCAGCCCAACTTGTGGCTATTCCAGCAGGCGGTGGACGATATTTTATTAGCAGGTGACAAGGCGGTTGGCGTGGTCACGCAAATCGGTCTTCAATTTTCAGCTAAATCAGTTGTGTTGACTGCAGGTACATTCTTGGGTGGTTTGGTGCATGTAGGTATGCAAAACTACAGTGCGGGCCGCGCTGGTGACCCGCCTGCTATTTCCTTGGCCACGAGATTGCGCGAAATTGGATTGCCTGCAGGACGTTTAAAAACGGGTACGCCGCCAAGAATTGATGGGCGGACAGTGGATTATGCTGTCATGACGGAGCAGCCTGGTGATTATCCAGTTCCTGTTTTCTCTTTTATGGGTAATGCGGCCCAACACCCCGCACAACTGTCCTGTTGGATTACGCATACCAACGAGCAAACGCATGACATTATCCGCAATGGCTTGGATCGCTCACCGATGTATACTGGAGTGATTGAAGGGGTCGGGCCGCGTTATTGCCCAAGTATTGAAGATAAGATTAATCGCTTTGCCGATAAAGATGCTCACCAAATATTTATTGAACCAGAAGGGTTGAATACGCACGAGCTTTACCCTAACGGTATTTCAACCAGCTTGCCGTTTGATGTGCAGTTGGCGTTGGTGCGCTCTATAAAAGGCATGGAGCATGCCCATATCTTACGCCCTGGTTATGCGATTGAGTATGATTATTACGATCCGCGTGCTTTAAAAAGCTCATTAGAAACAAAAGCCATTCAAGGATTGTTTTTTGCAGGGCAGATTAATGGAACGACCGGCTATGAAGAAGCTGCCGCCCAAGGTTTATTGGCTGGTGCAAATGCCGCCCTTTACGCGCAAGAAAAAGAAGCTTGGTGCCCTGCTCGGGATGAGGCTTATTTAGGAGTCTTGGTCGACGATTTAATTACAACAGGCGTTACTGAGCCGTACCGAATGTTTACGAGTCGCGCGGAGTATCGGCTACAGTTGCGAGAAGATAATGCGGACATGCGTTTGACCGAAATCGGACGTAAGTTGGGTTTGGTGGATGATGCGCGGTGGGCTATTTTTAATGTTAAGCAAGAGGCTATTGCAAAAGAACAGCAACGGTTAAAGAAAACATTTGTTCAGCCTGCCAATGTTTCACGTGAAACACAAGAAGCTGTCTTGGGTAAGGTGCTTGAACATGAATACAGCTTGTTTGAGTTGCTGCGCCGTCCTGAAGTGAGTTATGAAGGTTTGCTGGATTTAATCCCGTCTGATGTGGTGCTGACGGATGAAGTAAAGGGGCAGGTAGAAATAGCGGCTAAATATCAGGGCTATATTGACCGGCAAAAAGATGAGATTGCAAAACAAAAAGGCAGTGAAAATATTAAGCTTGGTGATGCAATTGATTATGCTCAAGTGCATGGTTTAAGTATAGAGGCGCGTCAAAAATTAACATTGCATCAACCAGAGACGATAGGACAAGCGGGTCGAATTTCTGGAATTACGCCTGCTACGATTTCAATTTTAATGGTTTACATGAAGCGAAAATTTAAAAAGGAATCTACCCAAGGCGGTATCGAGGCGGCATGAGTCAGTTGGCTGAAAAATTAGCATCTGGTATTGCCGAAATGGGTTTGCAGGTTGCGCCTGAAACACAGCAAGCCTTACTCCTGTATTTAGCGCTATTAAATAAGTGGAATCAAGTATACAACTTAACCGCGGTGCGCGAGCCTTTAGAAATGGTGACTTTGCACTTGCTAGACAGCCTTAGTGTGTTGCCCTACATCAAAGGTAAGCGTTTGCTTGATGTGGGCAGTGGTGGTGGTTTGCCGGGGATTGTATTGGCGATTTGTTTACCTGACTTGCAAGTTACAACGATTGATACGGTGCAAAAGAAGGCCATATTTATGCGTCAGGTTAAAGGTGAGCTGGGCTTGGATAATTTAGAAGTGGTTCATGCGCGTGTTGAAGCTTTTAAAGCAGAGCCGTTTGAGATGATTATATCGCGCGCATTTTCTGAAATTGATTTGTTCATTCAGCTAACCAAGCATTTATTGGCAGATGACGGGTGTTGGTTGGCGATGAAAGGGACAACACCACAGTTGGCCTTGGATCGATTGCAATTGGGTCATAGCAAGGTGTATCCGCTTTCGGTTGCGGGCTTGGTGGCAGAACGACATTTAGCTGTTATTGAGAAATTTTAAAAATAATTGAAAAGTACTTGATGAAAATATTAGCAATTACAAATCAAAAAGGCGGCGTGGGTAAAACCACGACTTGCGTTAATCTGGCGGCCAGTTTAGCGGCAAATAAGCAAAAGGTGTTATTAATCGATTTAGACCCACAAGGAAATGCAACCACTGGTTGTGGCATTGATAAAACGCGACTCAAACATAGCATTTATCATGTACTTATTAATGATAAAACGTTAAACGAGGTGATTATCAAGAGTGAAAAAGGTGGGTTTGATGTTGCACCATCCAATCGGGAGCTTGCAGGTGCTGAAGTTGATTTGGTGAATGAAATTGCCCGTGAGACACGGCTGAAGCGAGCGATTGCTGGAGTTGATGGCTATGATTATGTGTTGTTAGATTGCCCGCCTGCATTGAATTTAGTGACGGTTAATGCGTTAACCGCTGCAAACACAGTCATGATTCCGATGCAGTGTGAGTATTACGCTTTAGAAGGATTATCAGATTTAGTAAATACCATCAAAAAAGTTCGCATGCATTTGAATGCGAAATTAGAGATAGAGGGTTTATTGCGCACCATGTACGACTCACGCAACACCCTAGCACAGCAAGTTTCAGCCCAGCTAGAAAATCACTTTGGCGATAAAGTTTATAAAACAGTTGTTCCGCGCAACATTAGGCTAGCTGAGGCCCCAAGTTATGGTGTGCCTGTTTTGATTTACGATAAAACGTCAAAAGGCGCTATTGCTTATCTTGATCTAGCAAAAGAAATTATAAAGAAAAATAAACCAATTAAATCAACAAATTAATAGGAATTGTGATGGCAAAACAAAAAGGATTGGGGCGCGGTTTAGATGCATTGCTGGCTGGTGATGAAGCGCTTGCCAACGAAAGTGTAGACGGTCTGAAAATGTTGCGGGTGACGCAGCTGCAGTCTGGTCAATATCAACCACGTACACACATGGATGAGGCAGCATTGCAAACATTGGCTGATTCAATTAAGAAACAAGGCATTATGCAGCCTATATTAGTGAGAGAAATTGCGCCTGAACAATATGAAATTATTGCAGGGGAGCGTCGCTGGCGTGCAAGTCAGATCGCAGGTTTGGAAGAAGTGCCAGTATTGATTCGGGAGATTGGGGACGAGTCTGCTTTAGAAATGGCCTTAATCGAAAATATTCAGCGTGAAAATTTAAACCCAATCGAAGAAGCTGTGGGTATAAAGCGTTTAATTGAAGAGTTTGCAATGACCCATGAAAAAGCAGCCAATGCAGTTGGACGTTCACGGGTTGCTGTTTCTAATTTACTGCGTTTGTTGACGTTGGCTGATGGCGTGCAAACCCTGTTGATGGAAAGCAAACTAGATATGGGGCATGCTCGAGCATTGGTTGGTCTAGACGCGGCGCAACAGGTCATGTTGGCCAATAAAATTGTGCAGCAAAGCTTGTCTGTGCGTGCAGTCGAAAGTTTGGTCAAAAAAATAGGTATAGAAACAAAACCAAAAACGCAGGCAAACAATGCAAATCAAGATATTTTGGCGCTTGAGAACAGCTTAAGTGAAAAATTGGGTGCTGCCGTGAGCATTATGGCTAAAGCAAACGGGGCTGGCACATTAAAAATAAATTACAGTAGTTTAGATGAGTTGGACGAGATTATTAAGCGTGTAATACGCTAATTGCTTGGGAACAGTGCTCCAATAAAGCTTGACTAAATTAGTGTATTAATTCAAAATCGCCGCTTTGCTAAAAGCCAATTTTAAATTTCGACTGTTTTTAGTAAGTTTAAAATATGAATGATAACTACACAGGCGCTACAGCAGACAACGTTTTCGATCGAATGCTATGGTTGCAATTATTGATAATTGTGGCGGTGGCTCTCATTGCCTACGTTATTTCCGGAATACATGCAGGACTCTCTGCCCTAGCGGGTGGAATGGCGGTGTTAGTGGCCGCTTTTATTGCCGCCCGAATTGCGCAAGGGAATAGTAGTAATGCATCAGCGGTATTGATGCGAATGTTAAAAGCAGAATTAATTAAAATCATATTAATTGTTCTGTTTTTATTTTGTATTTTTAAAGCATATCAAGCATTAGTGCCAGGAGCATTAATTGCAGGTTTGGCGGTAGCGGCTATTTTTTCTGGTGCAGCCATCAGTAAACGAAGTAAACATTTGAAGATATAAACCATTATGACAACAGAACATACAGCAGGAAATATGGCAGAGCACTCAGGTGAGATGACTTCTGCAACCGATTATATCAACCACCACTTGTCATTTAATGCACAAGCCGTTGGTGATGGTAATCATAGCTTTTGGAATGTAGTGCACTTTGATATGTTCATCATTTCTTTGGTGTTGGGTTTGCTGGTAGCTGGCGCAATTTGGTTAGTTGCGCGTAAAGCAACAGCAGGTGTACCTAGCAAAACACAAGCGTTTGTAGAAATCATTTTTGATTTTGTAGACGGACAGGTTAAAGGAATGTTCCACGGTGACCGTCATGCATTTATTGCACCAACTGCCCTCACAATCTTTCTATGGGTGTTAGCCATGAACTTGATGGATTTAGTACCAATCGACTGGTTTGCTAAATTAACAGGCTTGTTTGGTGAAGCGCATGCGCCCTTCCGCCCGCTACCTACATCAGATGTCAATACAACATTTGCCCTTGCTTTATCAGTATGGATATTAATGATTTTCTTCTCAATTAAAGCAAAAGGCTTTGGTGGATTAATTCATGAAATCTTTGGTGCACCATTTGGCATGCCAAAACTGTTCAAACCAAAAAGTGTGATGGGTTTCATTGGTTTGTTGGCTAGCCCATTGTTGTATCTTGCAAACTTTATGTTCAATATGATTGAGTATATTTCAAAGCCACTTTCACATTCAATGCGTCTATTCGGCAACATGTACGCCAGTGAAGTGATTTTCTTGCTGATTGGATTGTTGGCGGCAACGGGTATTTTTGGAATGTTCGGCGCGGCCATTTTAGGTGCGCTTTGGGCTGTCTTTCATATTTTAGTGGTGCCATTGCAGGCGTTTATTTTTATGATGATGACAATTGTTTATCTATCAATGGCGCATGACAGCCACTAACAAGAGTTTAGAAGTAGTTTTAATTTAATGAGTAATCTTTAACACGAGAGGGTAACAAAATGGAAATGATTCAAGCATACACAGCGATTGGTATTGGTTTGATGGTTGGTATTGGTGCAGCAGGCGCTTGTATTGGTATTGGTAACATGTGTTCTAGCTTCCTAGATGGTGCAGCGCGTCAGCCAGAAATGATTCCTGAATTGCAAGGCAAAGTATTCTTGCTATTAGGTTTGATCGATGCGTCATTCATTATTGCGGTTGGTGTGGCACTATTGTTTGCTTTCGCAAACCCACTATTAAGTGCAGTAGCATAATTTTTTAAGATTGCTTAGGATGATTGGGTTGATCAATGGATTAACCCAGATGATTAAGTTTTGAACTTGGAGCAAACATGAACTTTAATTTAACGCTCATTGCGCAAGCAGTTACGTTTGCAGTATTGATTTTAGTGATCGTCAAATTCGTTTGGCCACCGCTTTTAAAAGCAATTGAAACGCGTCAAAAAGAAATCGCTGATGGCTTAGCAGCTGCACAAGAAGGTAAAAGTGCATTAGAAACTGCTTCTAAAAAGTCAGAGGTTGCTTTAAACGATGCGAAACAAAAAGCCAGTGAAATTATTGGCCAAGCAGAAAAGCGTGCGAACGAAATTGTAGAAGAAGCAAAAACAACTGCAAAAGTAGAGGCTGAGCGTATCAAAGAAACAGCAAAATCAGAAATTGAGCAAGAAGTCAATCGTGCAAAAGAAGGTTTACGTGCACAGGTATCTGTTTTAGCTATTTCAGGCGCTGAAAAAATATTGCGTAAAGAAATTGATGCAAAAGCACATACAGCGATTCTTACACAATTAGCGGCGGAGCTATAACTCATGGCTGAAATCTCAACCATTGCAAGACCATATGCTGTCGCAGCGTTTAAATTGGCGAAAGAAAAGAAAGCCCTGGCTAAGTGGTCAGAGATGCTTTCATTAGCAAGTGCAGTCAGTACCGATGAGCAATTAAATCAGTATATTCATGATCCAAAAGTAAATGGTCAGGTAATACAAGATGCTTTTCTCAAAGTCTGTGGCAATCATCTAGATGCAGCAGGTCAAAACCTCATCAAGGTTTTGGTGGAATACAAACGGCTATCGATTTTGCCCGCGATTAGTTCTGCTTTTGAATTATTAAAAGCGGACGAAGAAGGCACGTTGGAAGCACAAATTATTGCTGCAGTTAAGCCATCAGCCGCGGTAACCAAAGAAATCGTGAAAAAACTTGAAGCGAAGTTTGGAAAAAAAGTCACTGCTGAAATTGTGATCGATTCAGAGATTATTGGTGGAATGAAAATTATTGTGGGCGATACAGTAATTGATGCGTCCGTTAAAGGTCAGTTACAAAATTTAGCTTATTCGTTAACCGCATAAGCAAGCGATAAAAAACTTTAGGAGTTTAGTAATGCAATTATCTACATCAGAAATCAGTGAACTGATTAAAAGCAGATTAGAAGACTTTGAGGTCAGCAGCGAAGCGCGTACTCAAGGTACAGTCATCTCAGTAACTGACGGTATTGTACGTATTCATGGTCTATCAAACGTCATGTCAGGCGAAATGATTGAGTTCCCAGGAAACACATACGGTTTGGCACTTAACCTTGAGCGTGATTCAGTCGGCGCAGTGGTGTTAGGTGATTATGAGCATATTACTGAAGGCGACATCTGTAAATGTACAGGTCGTATTTTAGAAGTGCCTGTTGGTCCAGAACTAATCGGACGCGTGGTCAATGCTTTGGGTCAGCCAATTGATGGCAAAGGTCCAATTAAAACCAAATTAACCGATAAAATTGAAAAAGTTGCGCCAGGCGTAATTGACCGTAAATCAGTTTCACAACCCGTTCAAACAGGTTTGAAATCAGTTGATTCTATGGTACCTGTTGGCCGTGGTCAGCGTGAATTGATTATTGGTGACCGTCAAACTGGTAAAACAGCAGTTGCGGTTGATGCAATCATCAACCAAAAAGGTGAAAACATGACCTGCGTGTATGTTGCGATTGGTCAAAAAGCATCAACTATTGCAAACGTGGTACGCAAGCTAGAAGAAAACGGCGCCATGGAATACACCATTGTTGTAGCGGCAACTGCTTCTGATTCTGCTGCATTGCAATTCTTAGCGCCATATGCTGGCTGTACAATGGGCGAGTTTTTCCGTGACCGTGGCGAAGATGCCTTAATCGTTTATGATGACTTATCAAAACAAGCGGTTGCTTATCGTCAAATTTCACTATTACTTCGTCGTCCACCAGGTCGCGAAGCATACCCAGGCGATGTATTCTACATTCACTCTCGTTTATTAGAGCGTGCTGCTCGTGTAAATGAAGAATATGTAGAAAAATTCACCAAAGGTGAAGTAAAAGGTAAAACAGGTTCATTGACGGCATTGCCAGTGATTGAAACAGCTGCAGGTGACGTTTCTGCATTCGTTCCAACAAACGTGATTTCAATTACCGATGGTCAAATTTTCTTGGAAACTGACTTGTTTAATGCGGGTATTCGTCCAGCGATTAACGCAGGTATTTCAGTGTCGCGTGTTGGTGGCGCTGCACAAACGAAAGTCATCAAGAAATTAGGTGGTGGTGTACGTTTAGCACTGGCGCAATATCGTGAATTGGCGGCGTTTGCACAGTTCGCTTCTGATTTAGACGAAGCGACACGTAAACAATTAGACCGTGGACGTATGTTTACAGAACTAATGAAGCAAGCACAATACGCACCATTGAGCGTATCAAACATGGCAGTCACTTTGTTCGCTGCGAACAAAGGCTATTTTGACGATGTACCAACCGACAAAGTGTTGGCATTCGAAAGTGGTTTGCACGGCCATATGAAATCTAAATACAAAAAATTGATGAATGCGATTGAGAAAAATAAAGCATTAGGTGACGATGATGAAAAAGCACTTGATGAAGCAGTTAAAGACTTTAAAGCAACAAGCGCATATTAATCTCTCGTAAATTAGGACAATAAAATGGCTGGTAGTAAAGAGATTAGAACCAAGATTAAGTCGGTAGAAAATACCCGCAAAATCACTAAAGCAATGGAGATGGTTGCAGCATCTAAAATGCGTAAAGCGCAAGATAGAATGCGTGCGTCACGTCCATATGCTGAAAAAATCCGCAACGTTGCTGCTCACCTTTCATATACGCAACCTGATTTTAAACATCCGTTTTTAATTAAACGTGACGTGGTAAAGAATGTTGGGTTGATTGTAGTGAGCTCTGACAAAGGCTTATGTGGTGGTTTAAATACAAATATGTTGCGCATGTCTGTTAACCAAATGAAAACATGGGAAACAGAAGGCAAAAACATTAAAGTGAGTGCATTTGGTAGCAAAGGCCTAAGCTTTATGACGCGTGTTGGTGCCGATGTGCAATCACACGCGACAGGTTTGGGCGATGTACCGCATTTAGAAACCTTAATCGGTTCGATCAAGGTAATGCTAGATGCGTTTGAATCAGGTGAAATAGACCAACTATTTATCTGTTATACCAAGTTCATTAACACCATGAAGCAAGAGCCAGTAATGGAACAATTACTACCGCTATCAGGTGACAAAATGGGAAGCCCAGCAGGCAATTGGGCATACATTTATGAGCCTGAACCTGAGCCTGTGATTAATGAGTTAATGACGCGTTATATCGAGTCCTTGATTTATAGCGCGGTTGCTGAAAACATGGCATCAGAACAATCATCACGGATGGTTGCAATGAAGGCAGCATCAGACAATGCGAAGACTGTAATTGGTGATTTGAAATTGGTTTACAACAAAGCACGTCAAGCAGCAATTACAAAAGAGATTTCTGAGATTGTTGGCGGCGCAGCAGCTATTTCGGGTTAAGAGTTTATTTATATTAGAGTATCTGACTAAATATTGAGTTAGGAAAAAAGATGGCAAAAGCAAATCAAGTAGCAGTAGGTAGAGTAGTTCAATGTATTGGCGCGGTTGTGGACGTTGAGTTCCCACGCGATAAAATGCCAAAAGTATATGATGCGTTGATAATCGATGACAAAAATTCACAAGCTGAAGCAGGCTTGACCTTAGAAGTCCAGCAGCAATTGGGCGACGGTATCGTGCGGACGATTGCAATGGGTTCATCTGATGGTTTAGCCCGTGGCACTGCTTTTAAAACAACGGGTTCACAAATTACTGTGCCAGTTGGTACTGGTACTTTAGGCCGTATTATGGACGTCTTAGGTCGCCCAATCGATGAGGCTGGTCCTATTGATTCTGACGAGCGCCGCTCTATTCACCAAAAAGCGCCTTCATTTGAAGCGCTATCACCGTCTGTTGACCTACTTGAAACAGGTATTAAAGTGATTGATTTGGTTTGCCCATTTGCCAAAGGTGGTAAAGTTGGCTTGTTTGGTGGTGCGGGTGTAGGTAAAACCGTTAACATGCTTGAATTGATTAATAATATTGCTAAACAGCACTCAGGCTTATCTGTGTTTGCAGGTGTTGGTGAGCGTACGCGTGAAGGTAATGACTTCTACCATGAAATGGCAGAGGCAGGCGTGATTAAGCTTGACGACATGAAAGAATCAAAAGTAGCGATGGTATTTGGTCAAATGAACGAGCCACCAGGTAACCGTCTACGTGTTGCACTATCGGGTTTAACCATGGCTGAAAAATTCCGTGATGAAGGCCGTGATGTGCTTTTCTTTGTTGATAACATTTATCGTTACACCTTAGCAGGTACTGAAGTTTCTGCTTTGCTAGGTCGTATGCCTTCAGCTGTGGGTTATCAACCAACGCTAGCCGATGAAATGGGTAAATTACAAGAGCGTATTACATCAACTAAAGCAGGTTCTATTACTTCAATCCAAGCGGTTTATGTACCAGCGGATGACTTAACAGATCCTTCACCAGCAACAACCTTCCAACATTTGGATTCAACAGTTGTGCTTTCACGTGATATTGCATCTTTAGGTATCTACCCAGCGGTTGACCCATTAGATTCATCATCACGTCAGTTAGATCCACTGATTGTGGGTGAAGAGCATTACGCTGTTGCGCGTGGCGTGCAATCAATTCTACAACGCTACAAAGAGTTACGTGACATTATTGCTATTTTAGGCATGGACGAATTGTCACCAGAAGATAAATTAGCGGTAGGCCGTGCACGTAAGATTCAACGTTTCTTGTCACAACCTTTCCATGTTGCTGAAGTGTTTACTGGCGCACCTGGTAAGTACGTACCATTAAAAGAGACTATTAAAGGCTTTAAAGCAATTGTATCTGGTGAATACGACCACTTACCTGAGCAAGCTTTCTACATGGTTGGTGGAATCGAAGAGGCTGTTGAAAAAGCCAAAACTTTAAACTAGTTTCTGAGAGTTAAAAATGGCAAATACAGTTCATGTTGATGTAGTAAGTGCAGAAGAGGAAATTTTCTCAGGTCTTGCTGAGTTTATCGCAGCACCTGCATCGGCAGGTGAAGTGGGTGTTTATCCACACCATGCACCAATGATAACCACAATTAAACCGGGCGCATTACGGATTAAATTACCAGACACAGCAGAAGAAACCTTGATCTTTATATCGGGTGGCATTCTTGAAGTACAACCTGGATTAGTAACCGTACTTGCAGATACGGCAATTCGTGGTCATGATTTGGACGAAGCGAAAGCAATTGCTGCTAAAGCGGCGGCAGAAGAAGCGATGAAAAACAAGGCTTCGGATATGGACTATGCAAAAGCGCAAGCAGAACTTGCTGAAGCCGTTGCACAAATTCAAGCAATCGAACGATTACGTAGAAAATAATCAGTCGGTATAAAAAAGCGGCCTTAGTGCCGCTTTTTTATTGTCAATTTTCCATGACATAGACAGCTAAAGCCGTAGTAGAATAGACAATCTTATGCAAAATAACCGACTTAATATCATCATCCTCGCTGCCGGAAAAGGTACGCGCATGCATACCCATCAACCAAAAGTATTACATCAAATCGGCGGCAAACCGATGTTAGAACATGTAATCAATTGTGCTAACGCATTAAACCCGCACAAGGTAGTAGTGGTTTATGGCTATGGTGGTGAACAAGTAAAAGCTGCATTTAGCGACAAAAAAATCATATGGGCAGAACAAGCAGAGCAACTAGGCACTGGCCATGCAGTACAGCAAGCCTTACCTCATTTAGATGAAGAAGGTCAAACACTGATTTTACTGGGTGATGTACCCTTAATCAGCCAAGCAGCATGCCAAAACATACTCAATCAAGCTGACCAGCAATTAATGATTCAATCCTTTGATAAAAGCAATCCCGCAGGCTACGGCAGAATTGTGCGGCAAGCTGGGACAGTGTCAGCCATTGTAGAAGAAAAAGACGCCACTGCAGAGCAACGCACCATAACCGAAGTGAACACAGGCATTATGGCAATGCCGACAGCAAAACTGCGTCATTGGCTAAGTCAGTTGAACAATCACAATGCGCAACAAGAATATTATTTAACGGATATTGTTGGCATTGCTGTGGCAGACCAGACTGTAGTAAATGCAGAAAAAACAAACGATGAATGGTCGGTTACGGGCATCAATAGCAAACAAGATTTAGCCTTTATTGAACGGGTATATCAACAACGTGAAGCAGAAAAATTGATGCAAAAAGGCGTAACCCTACTTGACCCAGCCCGCATTGATTTACGCGGGGTTTTACACACCGAAAAAGATGTACAAATTGACGTGGGTTGTATTTTTGAAGGGAAAGTCACTTTAGGAGAAGGTGTTCGAATCGGCGCCTACTGTGTGATTAAAAACGCTCAGATTGCCGCGGGCACCAACATTGCACCCTTTAGCCACATCGAAGCCGCCACAATCGGACAGAATAGTAAAGTAGGACCTTATGCAAGAATACGTCCAGGTACAGTACTCAACGACGAAACGCATGTAGGTAACTTTGTTGAACTGAAAAATGCGCAAGTTGATACTGGAAGTAAAATCAATCATTTAAGTTACATTGGTGATGCAACCGTAGGCAAAAATGTCAATATTGGTGCTGGTACCATTACCTGTAACTATGACGGCGCCAACAAATTTAAAACGGTAATAGAAGACAACGTATTTGTAGGCTCAGACAGCCAATTGGTCGCACCAGTCAAAATTGGTAAAGGTTCCACCATTGCTGCAGGGTCAACCATTACCAAAGATACACCAGAAGATGCACTCACCTTATGCCGTGCAAGAGAACAAAAATCAATTTCGGGTTGGAAACGCCCAGTAAACACGAAGAAAGACTAACCTATGTGCGGCATCCTAGGCGCAGTGGCAAAGACAAATGTGGTTTCAACCTTAATCGAAGGTCTCAGCCGACTAGAATATCGAGGTTATGATTCAGCTGGTATTGCGGTTTTAGACGGCGACATTAAACGTGTTCGAGCCGTTGGCCGCGTCAGTGGCATGCAAGCAAAAGCAGAAAGCGCACAATTATCAGGTCTAGTGGGAATAGGCCACACCCGTTGGGCAACCCATGGAGGCGTCACAGAAAGTAACGCACACCCGCATGTATCACGTGATGAAATCGCAGTTGTACATAATGGCATTATTGAAAACCACGACGAGCAACGCGAACGGTTAACAGCCTTCGGCTATGACTTTACATCACAAACAGACACAGAAGTCATTGCCCATTTAATCCATTACTATCATGACAAAGGTGAGTGCTTACTATCATCTGTAAAACTAGCAATTAAAGAACTCAAAGGCGCGTTTGCCATTAGCGTTATCTCGATAAAAGAACCAGATAGCATGATTACAGCACGACAAGGTTGTCCGCTGTTACTTGGATTAGGGCAAGAAGCCAATTATATTGCATCGGATGTTTCTGCCATATTAGCCGAGACACGCAAAGTCATATACTTAGAAGACGGAGATGTTGCCGAAATCACGGCGAACAGCATCATCATTTGGGATAAAACAAACACGGTAATCGACCGAAAAATCCACATGAGTGATGTCTCATTAGCGAGCTTAGAGCTCGGACCATACGCGCACTATATGCAAAAAGAAATTCATGAACAACCTCGCGCATTAACTGACACCATAGAAGCCTTAATTGATGATGCCAGCTTCTCGCCGGCTTTATTTGGTAAGAAAGCCGAAACAGTCTTTGAACAAATTGATAGCATATTAATTTTGGCCGCAGGCACCAGCTACTATGCAGGATTAACGGCAAAATATTGGATAGAAAGTATCGCTGGACTACCAACCAACGTTGAAATTGCCAGTGAATACCGTTACCGTACATCAGTACCAAACCCTAAGCAATTGATTGTAACCATTTCACAATCGGGTGAAACGCTCGACACAATGGAAGCACTAAAGCATGCGCAAAGCTTAGGACAAGAACAGACATTATCCATATGTAACGTGCAAGAAAGCGCCCTGCCGCGTGCCTCAAAACTCATATTCTATACCCGCGCAGGCGCCGAAATTGGGGTTGCATCCACAAAAGCATTTACAACACAACTAGTGGCTTTATTTACATTAGCGGTCGTGCTTGGTAAGCAGCGCGGCAAAATAAACAAAACAGCAGAAGATGCATATCTAGAAGCGCTACGTCATCTGCCAGTAAGTGTGCAATATGCATTAAATTTAGAACCGCAGATTAGTGAATGGGCAAAACACTTTGGCGATAAAGACCATGCCTTATTTTTAGGGCGCGGGGTACACTACCCGATTGCAATGGAAGGTGCGCTCAAGCTAAAAGAAATCTCATATATACACGCCGAAGCCTATCCCGCTGGCGAACTAAAGCATGGCCCTTTAGCTTTAGTCGACAGCAATATGCCTGTGGTGGTGATTGCACCAAACGATACATTATTAGAAAAAGTAAAATCGAATATGCAGGAAGTAAAAGCACGCGGCGGCGTTTTATTTGTGTTTGCAGATGCAGATAGCCACTTCACCGAATCAGAAGGTGTACACGTTATCCGAACACCCCGCCACGTTGGCGTGCTATCACCAATCTTACACACGATACCAGTACAACTCCTGTCTTATCACGTGGCATTGTTAAAAGGGACAGACGTTGATAAGCCAAGAAATCTGGCTAAGAGTGTGAC
>JAFMCM010000011.1 GCA_017857755.1 Methylophilaceae bacterium
CTCTTGCTGTTATTCATTGTTTTTAATGTTGTTAATGGTGGCTGTATCGCCACATGGCCGCCATGATCAACTATTTGTTGTAATAAGTCTTTGATCTATGTCAATAACACTGCAGATTTTGTTGGTTTTATGGGTTTTTTGTTGGGTTTTATAGCGCGAGGCACACACACGCAAAAGATCAGCAAAACCAACACAACACGCGACGGCAAAGCGCCTGATGGGGCTATATCAAGCTTGTTTTGATGCTAGTGCTTGTTTTTGTTGCTATGTTGAGACTGTGTAGGATGGGGTAAGTGTTTAAGGGTATTTCATGCGTACCCCTAAAAATCACCCTCAAAGCGTTAATATGTCAAGCATTGTCTTGATACGATATGAACATTGATCGCTTGTTAACTGCTTGTATTTATTAGGGAATTGATAGGAATTGAAACGGTATGATTCTAACTATTGGCGGAGAGAGAGGGATTCGAACCCTCGATAGAGTTGCCCCTATACCACCTTTCCAGGGTGGCGCTTTCGACCACTCAGCCATCTCTCCGCGTTGATTGATGATGGTGAATCAAAAATCAAGGGCGGATTATAGCGGATCGTGTGCGATTCGACAAAAATTAGTCGCGCGTTGATGTGGTATTTATTTATTGGAATAGTCCGTTGGCATATTGATTTACGGGCGACTTAGGTTTATTGTCCTAAGTTAGACATTATGTTTTAAACATTTTTGTTAATGGTTTAAGCAACTATTTGAAGGTCTAATTGTTTCGTTTATCAAAAAAAGATGATGATTGTGGTTTAGAAAGCAGAAAAGTCACATAATCACTAGAAAACCTAGAGGAGTTAGTATGAGTTTGGATACATTAAAAGCACTTGGCGTCACAATCCCTTTTAAAGCAAAGTATGATAATTTTATTGGAGGCAAATGGGTTGCGCCAGTCAAAGGGGAATATTTTGATGTGTTATCTCCTATTACAGGGAAAAATTTTACACAGGCAGCTCGTTCTAGTGCTGAGGATGTAGAACTCGCATTAGATGCGGCACATGCCGCTGCGGATGCTTGGGGAAAAACTTCGACGACTGAGCGTGCTAATATTCTACTTAAAATTGCAGACCGGATTGAGGCGAATTTAGCGCTGATTGCAACAGCAGAAACAGTGGATAATGGTAAGCCAATTCGTGAAACGATGAATGCCGACATTCCTTTAACTGTTGACCATTTCCGTTACTTCGCTGGTGCGATTCGCGCACAAGAAGGTGGCATTAGTGAGATTGACAATGATACCGTTGCTTATCACTTTCATGAACCGCTAGGTGTTGTTGGTCAAATTATCCCTTGGAATTTCCCGATTCTAATGGCAGCGTGGAAACTAGCCCCCGCTTTGGCTGCAGGTAACTGCGTGGTTTTAAAACCAGCTGAGTTTACGCCAGTTTCTATTATGATTTTGATGGAAGTAATTGGTGATTTATTGCCGCCAGGTACTGTTAATATTGTGAATGGTTATGGACGCGAAGTTGGTGCGCCATTGGCTAATAGTAAACGTATTGCCAAAATCGGCTTTACTGGTTCTACCGCAACTGGTCGTGCTATCGCTGGCGCAGCGGCCAGCAACTTGATTCCTGCCACTTTAGAGCTTGGTGGCAAGTCACCTAATATTTTCTTTGCTGATATCATGGATGAAGATGATGCTTTCTTTGATAAGGCGATTGAAGGTTTGGTGTTGTTTGCTTTCAACCAAGGTGAAGTGTGTACCTGCCCTTCTCGTGCGATTATTCAAGAATCGATTTATGACAAGTTTATTGCGCGCGTACTAGAGCGTGTTAAAGCGATTAAACAAGGCAATCCACTTGACCCTAACACGATGTTGGGTGCGCAAGCTTCACAAGACCAACTGAACAAAATCATGAACTATATTGATATTGGTAAACAAGAAGGTGCTGAAGTGCTGATTGGTGGCGAACGTAAAATGCTAACTGGTGATTTGGCTGATGGCTATTATGTTGAGCCTACATTGCTTAAGGGTCATAACAAAATGCGTGTTTTCCAAGAGGAGATTTTTGGCCCAGTATTAGCAGTGACGACTTTTAAAGATGAAGCAGAGGCATTGGCGATTGCTAATGATACTATTTTTGGCTTGGGTGCTGGTGTTTGGAGCCGTAATGGTACAACAGCTTATCGCATGGGTCGTGGTATTAAAGCGGGTCGTGTGTGGACGAATTGCTACCACGCTTACCCTGCACATGCTGCATTTGGTGGCTATAAAGAGTCTGGTATTGGTCGTGAAAATCATAAAATGATGCTAGACCATTACCAACAAACTAAGAACTTATTAGTCAGTTATAACCCTAATAAATTAGGTTTCTTTTAGTTTATTAAACGTAAGTCTGTAAAATAAAAAGGGACGAATGAATCGTCCCTTTTTTTGGAGAAAAAATGATTATTGAACGTGTATCTGCAACTGAATCGGCAAAAGCTTTGATTCGTCAACTCACAGCTAAGCACGGCGAGATTGTTTTTCTGCAGTCTGGTGGTTGTTGTGAAGGGAGTGGTCCTTTATGCATGCCAGCAAATGAGCTACGTCCAAGTGCGATGGATGTGATTTTGGGTACATTAGAAGGTGCTACTTTTTATATGAGTGATAGCCATTATTCGTTTGCCGAAAACATGCATACGATTTTAGATGCTGTACCTGGCTCTAGTGGTTCTTTTTCTTTAGATTGCGGCTCAGGATTTGCTTTTATTACGAGTGTCCGTCTGTATAGTGACGAAGAGTTGGCTTATCTTGAAAAAAATCCAGCTAAACGCTGCGGTTATTAAGTGAATTATTGTAGAATACTGGCTGGCGGGTCTCCTCGCATTGTAATGTAGCCAACCTGGTCAGATGCGGAAGCAAGCAGCCACAACTATTGCGCAAGTGCCGAGGTCAGGCTCGCCTCTTTATTTCTTTTGTTCTGACTGTTACTTAGGTGCATTTATCAGCTAAAATAGGGTTATGTCACATCAAGTTCTAGCCCGTAAATGGCGTCCTAAATCCTTCGAGACCCTAGTGGGTCAACCCCATGTAGTGCGTGCATTGTCTAATGCGTTAGCGCAGCAACGGATTCATCATGCTTATTTATTTACAGGTACGCGAGGTGTTGGCAAAACCACTATAGCGCGTATTATTGCTAAATCGCTCAATTGTGAAACTGGCATTACAGCTAAGCCTTGTGGTGTTTGCAACGCTTGTACTGAGATTGATCTTGGTCGTTTTGTTGACTTGCTTGAGGTGGATGCGGCCAGTAATACACAGGTGGATGCGATGCGCGAATTACTTGAAAATGCGCAATATGCGCCAACTTCGGGTCGTTTTAAAGTCTATATCATTGATGAGGTGCATATGCTGTCGAAAAGCGCCTTTAATGCCATGCTTAAAACGTTGGAAGAGCCGCCAGAACATGTTAAATTTATTTTAGCGACTACTGACCCGCAAAAAGTGCCTATCACGGTGCTGTCGCGTTGTTTACAGTTTAATTTGCGTCAAATTGCTAGCCCAACGATTGCTGAGCATTTACAAGCTATTTTAACAAAAGAAAATATCCCATTCGAAGATGCTGGAATGCAGTTGATTGCGCGCGCGGCTGAAGGCAGTATGCGGGATGCTTTGTCGCTTACCGACCAAGCGATTGCTTATGGCAACCAAGCAGTCAATGAAGCTGATGTACGCAGTATGTTAGGCGCTATTGATCAAAGTTATTTGTTTGATCTCCTTCATGCCCTATTGAATGAAGATGGTGTGGCTTTAATTAGTAAGGCTCAAGAAATGCAAACCCGTAGCATTTCTTTTGAAGCGGCTTTAAATGATTTAGCCAAACTGTTGCATCAAATCGCGATCGCACAAATGGTGCCTGAGAGTATCAGCCATGACTTGCCAGAGCGTGAGGTCTTACTTCAGTTGGCGGAAAACTTGCCTGCGGATAAGCTACAACTTTATTATCAAATTGCTTTACTGGGTGGGCGAGATATTAGTTTAGCACCAGATGAGTACGCCGGTTTTACCATGAGTTTGTTGCGTATGCTGGCTTTTTCACCTGTTGAGTCGCTAGCGGCTCAAAAAAAAAATAGCTTAACGCCTGTCGCATCAGCGATCAAAACATCCCCTATTCGCAACGCTACAGTAGCGCTGAATAGGCATAGCGACCAATCGACATCACCTAACAATACACCAGTTGAAGCTAAGCCTAGCCTGATGGTGCAAGCCTTGTTGAAGTCGACCAATGATTCAGAACCAAGCAATGATTCAACCAAGATAAACGTTGATATTCAACCCGCTAGTACTGAAGCATTAACGCATGTGGTTGCTCATTTTGAGTCGGAAGCTGAAATAGCCAAGCCGTCTATCGCTGAACAAACAGCGCAAGATGAAACCGTTGAATCAATCGCCTTTGATGGACATTGGCGCAATCTGATTGAAAGCCATTTAAAACTCGGTATTGCCCGTGCGCTGGCACAAAATTGTGAAATGTTGTCGTATGATGACGACAATATTTATTTGCGTGTCGCTGAAAAGCAGAAGCATTTGGTGAGTGCTACCTATCAAGAGAAATTGTCGCATGCTATCAATCAATATTTTGGCAGAACCATTAAACTGCACTTTCAGGTGGATCGTGAAGCGAATACACCAGCGATGGAACAGGCTGAAGAAAAGGCAGTGATACAGACGAGTGCCGAAGAAGCGATTATGCGTGACCCCTTTGTGCAAGCATTACTCAATGATTTTGATGCCAAAATTATTCCAAATAGTATCAAACCAATCCAATAACACGTTCAATTAAACTTAAATATAAAGGAGAATGAAATGAAAGGTGGCATGGGCAATATGATGAAGCAAGCGCAAATGATGCAAGCTAATATGCAAAAAGCGCAAGCGGAATTAGCCAATATGGAAGTGGAAGGCTTAGCAAGTAATGGCCTTGTTAAGGTTACAATGACTTGCCGTAATGAAGTAAAGCGCATCAATATTGACGACAGCGTGATGGATGATAAAGAGACATTAGAGGATTTATTGGTGATTGCTTTGAAGGATGCCAACCAAAAAGCTGAAGCTACATCAACTGCACATATGAGCAGTCTAATGCCAGCTGGCATGAAATTACCTTTTTAACTTGCCACCCTGTTGAGTCCACTTTGTTGAGTTTACTTTGAAAAATCCCGCCGCATTAGAACAGCTGATTGAATCGCTCCGTTGCTTACCAGGTGTAGGGCCAAAATCCGCACTGCGGATGGCTTATTATTTATTACAGCGAGACCGTAAAGGTGCCAGCGGCTTGGCTAATGCTTTAAGTACGGCGCTAGAAACAGTTGGCCATTGCCAATTATGTAATAATTTTAGCGAGCTCCCTACTTGCCCTACTTGTAGTAACGAAAAGCGGGATAGAAGCTTGCTTTGTGTGGTTGAAATGCCGACAGATGTCATGATGTTAGAGCAGACACAGTCTTACGACGGGCTTTACTTTGTGCTGATGGGAAGGCTCTCTCCGCTCGATGGTGTTGGCCCTAAAGAAATCAACTTGGATAAGCTTATTAAGCGTGCGCAACATAATAGCGCAGATCAACAAGGTGTCAATGAGGTGATTTTAGCAACTAACTACACCGTAGAAGGTGAAGCGACAGCGCATTACGTGATGGAGCTACTCAAAGCACGAGATATTAAGGTCAGTCGTATTGCAAGAGGTTTGCCAATGGGTGGTGAAATTGAATACGTTGATAGCGGTACGCTGGCGCAAGCAATCGTGGAACGTAAACGCGTGAATTAGCGCATCATGCTTTGTTCAAGCAACAGCGACTGATCTTGTCTCGCTAAATTAAATTGGCAATTTCACTTGGGCTGTGAATGAATGCATCAGCCCCCCATGATAATGGCTGGTCGCTCACATCTATATAGCCATACATCGCAATGACTGTTTTCATGCCTGCTGCCTTACCTGCTTGAATGTCACGTTCAGCATCACCGATATATAGGCAGTCTTCAGGCTTTACTTGTACGCGTTCACAGGCTAGCAATAGCGTGTCTGGCGACGGTTTTGGTTGAGGCGCATCATCGCCACTAATGACGCATGCTGCACGATGCGTTAAGCCGAGGCTTTTGATTAAAGGAACGGTGAAGCGGCTGGGTTTATTGGTGACAATACCCCATTTAAATCCTTTTGCAACGATGTTTTCTAAAGCACTTTGCATCCCATTAAATAATTGAGGACTGCGCGTTAACACGCTTTCATAAATCTCTAAATATTCATCACGCATGCGAATAAAGTCGATGTGGTCTGGGGTGATACCAAAACCCAAGTTCAATAACCCTTTTGAACCATGAGAGGCAAATGGGCGAATAGCATGGTCAGCTAAGGTTGGTTTACCATACTGCTGAAGTTGCAAGTTGAGGGCGAAACCTAAATCTTGCGCTGTATCGACCAAAGTACCGTCTAAATCAAACAAAATAGCTTTCATTAATCGATGGCTTTCACAGTGTGTATCAGATAATTCACAGAAACGTCTTTATTTAACCAATAATGTCGAGTGATTGGGTTGTAACTCATCCCTATTTGTCCTTGTAATATCAAGTCCGATTGCCGTGCAAAACTGAGTAGTTCAGAAGGTTTGATAAACTTTGCGTAGTCATGCGTCCCTTTAGGCAGCATTTGCAATATATACTCAGCCCCTAATACCGCAAAAGCATAGGCTTTTGGATTGCGGTTAATCGTAGAGAAAAAAACATGTCCGCCTGGTTTAACCAATTTGGCACAAGCCTTTACGATACTGGCTGGGTCTGGTACGTGCTCCAACATTTCTAAACAAGTGACGACATCATAAACACCCGCTTCTTGCTCAGCTAGTACCTCGGCTGCAATTAGTCGATAATCCACATCGACGCCCGTTTCTAAACTATGAAGCTGCGCGACTTTTAAGGCTTTTTCACCTAAATCAATCCCCGTCACTTTAGCCCCTATTTCAGCCATCGATTCGGATAAGATACCGCCACCACAACCGACGTCCAATACGCGCTTTCCAGCAAGAGCAACTTCATTATTGATATAGTTCAATCGTAAAGGGTTAATCTCGTGCAAGGGCTTAAACTCGCTACTCTTGTCCCACCATTTATGGGCTAATTCGCTAAATTTATTCAATTCTGCAGCATCTGCATTGCTCGTATTCATCTTAAATGTTCCAATGATTTAAATTCAGTCACTCTTGATTGCCATTTAGCAACAATCGCTGTTAATTCACGTGGCTCGATACCGCTATAGACAGCAGCGCTGTCGATTGGTTGATGATAACGCAACTCACCTGCCACCCATGTATGGCTGACATGCTCACGCCCTGCCACATATACTAAATGTGAAATAGGATCAAAGCATGGTTGCATTTCAAGATCAGAAAATTGGACAGCGGTTAAATCTGCAAGTTTCCCTTTTTCAATAGATCCAATTTTATCATCCAAGCCCAATGCTTTTGCCCCATTGATCGTGGCCATTTCGATCGCTTGGTGTGCGGGAATCACTGTTGCATCATCACTGACTGCTTTAGCCAGCAAGGCAGCCAGTCGCATTTCTGTGAAGATGTCTTGTCGGTTATTGCCCGCAGCGCCATCCGTGCCTAAACCAACATTAACATTGTATTTGATGGCTTGGGCAATGGGGGCAATACCACTGGCCAGCTTCAAGTTAGCGCTTGGACAATGCGCAATACTGCAACCTTGTTCAGCGAGTAATTGCATTTCAACTTGGTCCATATGAACACAATGCGCAAAAGTGACCGTTGGCCCCAATAAATCGAGATTAGCCAAACGCGCTAATGGCCGTAAACCAAATTGATCTTCACTCTCATCTATTTCATGTTTTGTTTCATGCAGGTGGGTATGGATACTAATGTTGACTTGATTAGCTAAAGTGGCAATGCGTTGAAATGTGTCATCCGCAACTGTATAGGGTGCATGTGGCGCAAAACTAAAGCTTATCAGTGGTTCGCTTTTTAATTGGTCGCGAGCATCTAAGCCTTTTTTAATATAATCCCCGGCATCAGTCGCATATTGGGTTGGAAACTCGATCACCACTAACCCGAGATTGGCTCGCACACCCATTTTAATGCTCGCTGCTGCTGCGGCTGCAGGGTAAAAATACATATCATTGAATGTTGTTACACCGCCACTGAGCATTTCTGCACAGGCCAATACGGTGCCATCGTGGACAAACTCTGGCGAAACCAACTTGGCCTCTGCGGGCCAAATATGTTCTTGCAACCAAGCTTGCAAAGCCAAGCCATCAGCTAAGCCACGCATTAATGTCATTGCTGCATGCGCATGCAGGTTGATTAAACCAGGCATTAATACATGATTTTTTAAGTGGACGGTTTCATCGGCTTGGTAATGAGTGAGTGCATCTGTGACTGGACAGATATCAAGTATCGTATCACCATTAACCACAACTGCATGGTCTTGCAATAGCTGATGGCTCGGCACTACAGGATAAACCCAACGAGCAGTGATGATTAAATTAACATGTTGTTTCATGTTGCCATTATAACTTGATAATCAGCCGTTAAAAAAAAGCCTCGCATAAGCGAGGCTTTTATCGTACTGAATGAAAGTAGCGTTACTATTTACACTCTGATTCTTTAATATTAGCTTCTACTGTTACACGACGGTTTGGTTGTAAGCACTCAATTAATGCCGCTCTAGGTTTAACACCGTTGCATTTAACAATTGGTGAAGCTTCACCGCGTCCTGTTGCCGTAATAAGATCAGGATTGACACCTTGCTCTACTAGATATTGGACAACTTGGGCGGCACGACTTTCAGAAAGTTTTTGATTGTATTCAAAAGAACCGAGGTAATCTGTATGACCCGTCACCAGTACATTAGTGATGCCAGGATTGGCTTTGATTTTTTCTGCCGCAGCATTTAATTCTGCTTTACCTTCACTTTTGATGCTTGATTGATCAAATCCGAAGAGTTCAGCGGCATTAATCGTTAATGTGTCCAGTTTTTCTTCACACACTGCAGCAGGTTCTGGAGCAACAGGCGTTGCAACTGGCACTGGTGTTGGTTCAGGTACAATTGGCATTGGCGCTGGTTCTGGAGTGGCGGCTACGATGACTGGTGCTGGCGCGCCGAATCGGAAAATACCACCAATATTGAGTAAGGTGTTGCTAATAGAACCTGACTCTGTTGCATTAATCCCACTAGTCACTCTGCCTCGACTAAACTGCTGGCGTAAATCAACTTGAACGCCAAAACGATCGGTAATTAAATATTGCGCGCCTAAGCCTACACTAGCTAACCATGATGTTTTCTTTCCATCAAGATTTACACCCGAAACAGTGTAGTCTAGATTATTACGCGTAACACCTAAGCCTGCTAAGATAAATGGACGGAATTGATCACGACTGAACATGTATAACGCATCTAAACCAAGCTGTGTCGATTTATAGTCGCCACGGGTTGATGCGGTAAAATCTTCGCTATTATTGTTGTAACCGAGACGAGCTTGCAAATCCCAGCTTTGATTTAACTCTTTGCCAATTGCAATAAAGCCACCCAAATCATGGTCTGCATCAAGATCACTATCTGTGTTCATATAGCTGACACCTGGTACAGCATACCAAGCACCACGGTACATATCTTCTGCCGACACTGATAGTGCTGTTAAACTGAGCGATGCAACGATAGCAAAACCAAGTATTTTTTTATTCATCTTAAATTCCTTTGAAGTTTACTGCTGGGTCAGTTTTAAAAATCCACCCAACTATACTAAAATTACACGCTATATGCAAACGTAGCGACTGGGTGAATGGCGTTTAATTAATAGGGCTGGTAGGTTAACAGCTCATCTTTCACTTCAGTGATGCTTTTCGCCATCAGCCCAGCCGTTCGATCGTGATTAACACAAACGCCCCCACGCATTCCAATAAAGTTTGGTCTTAACGTCAACAATTCATCTAAGTGTGTTTTGTTTACAGACCCTGCTAAACCAGCAACAAGCGAAGAAGCGTGGCAATCAGTCACAAAACGCGCTAGCACTTGAATGGGTTGCACTGATAATAATGTCGATTGCTTTAGCTGTGTATCAATCATTGCACCATAAAAGCCGCTTTCCTTTAACTTTGGTATTAACGCAAAATCTAATGGCTGGTTCGCAAAGAAAACAGCCACTACTTGAATGCCTTGATGCGTTAACTCACTTATTTTTTTAAAAAAATCAGGCTGATCAACTAACGCAGTCAACGCTATTTTGACAATATCAACCCCTAAGCCTGCATATACACGAATATCTTGCATCAAGTCATCTACGCTAGCATGCATTTCACCAACAGTGGCGCTGATTGAAGTGCTGCCGTCTATGTCTTGCACAATTTGCTTTACAATTTCTAGGTTTAAAGCACCTAATGCACCAACATCAGGGTCTTTTAAATCAATTAAATCAGCACCTGCATGTCTGGCTATTTTTGATTCTTCTACATCTTTAACACTGATTAACAGTTGCGTCATCTTGTATTTTCTTGATAGTACTGGTTAATTTTTGTGACGAGCCAACCCCAAGCTTCCTGCTCACGTTCACCTGCTGTTTTATCGATTGCTATTTGTAAATAAGCCATTTCTGACTGAATTTTTTCTGCTGGTAGCAAATGTAGACGACTGGCTAGTACTGCTAACTCAATCACAGCGGCTTGTGCGCGATTAAACCCTTTGAATCCCGCGTGATGTTGTGTTTCAACTGTCTGCAAAAGCAATTGTGGTCGCTCCGCGTCTTCGCGCACTTCAATGAGTGAGAGCTCAACGTGACTTAGGCTGTTTGCTAGTCTAAATCCTTTTATTTGATTTGCTGGCAATAAGTGCCAAGGCTGTCGTTGAGTTAAAGCGCCTGCAAATATACGGACATCATCCGTTAGGTTCATCGTGGCTGTTTTTACTGCCAAAATATTATGCAATGTTGTTGACGGTTTATAGGGTGAAATCATCACCAAATCACCTTCATATTGAATTCCAAAAGGTGTGACATGCGCCATGCCCTCTTCATCGGTGCTGACAATGATTGTTTCAAAGATCATTTTTTTTAAGCTTCTTTTCCGCCAACGAAGCTTGTCTATGGTTCTGCTTTGCTTGCTGGTTGTCGGTAAGCGCTATGCCCCAAGTTAGCGCTTCATCTTGGATATAGCGTTTTTTTAATTGCCAGGCGATTTGTGCTCGACCAAGCTCAACACCTAAATAAAATGCATGGGAAGCATCTTGTTCAACACCCAGTTTAGGGTAGAAAACAAAGGGGTCAACGGCCAATTGGTGTCCGTCTCGATTAAACACATGTACCCCAGCCTCACTGACCATGATTCTAAAACTGGGGTCTTTGATTTGTACCGCGATTTCATCAACTTCGGCCGCAGTATAGGGAAACGGCTTTCGATCATGTAAGCCTAATAAGCGGTTACCATAACCCCGCGGCAGTCGATTATCTTGCTTTGCACGATACATAATTCTTCTAGCAGCATCCGCTTCAGCAATCGCATTCATCGCATGAGGGCTAACCGATGTAGCCAATACTGCGTTGATATTCATTTCACTAATAAGACCAAACAGGATGGCATTAATGCCAGTAGTATCGGCATCAGTCAACTCTGTCAAATTACCAACACCCATCATGATGTTGATATCAGGATATTTTTTGCGCAATTGGTGGTAGCGTACAATGGAATCAGATAAGCCAAAATGAATTGGGTCTAAAATTGCATCGGCAATAAAGGGCTTATGATGTTTTAAACAATGTTCAATGGCACGATATAAAGACGCCATATTGCCAGGTTTTGCTGGAATGAGAATGGGTGTCGATGGCACTTCATCGGCTATCCATAGCGTTTTTTCTGTCAAACTGAGTAAGTAGTCTGCGCCAGCATGACCCGCCAACAACAATTCATCGGGCTGAATAGAGTCGACACTGACTTTAAATCCATTACTTTTAAGCAGGCGAATAGATTCGGCTAAATGATTAA
This sequence comes from Methylophilaceae bacterium, assembly GCA_017857755.1. Lineage (GTDB taxonomy): Bacteria > Pseudomonadota > Gammaproteobacteria > Burkholderiales > Methylophilaceae. Next base: position 12,005 of record JAFMCM010000011.1, read on the forward strand.
AAGGTTGATTGGGCAAACATCCTAAATCAATAACGTTTGCGCCTTGCGTTCTATAATGCTCAGCTTTAGCTAATATAGCTGCTGGACTCAAGTCAGGCGCATCTACAATTTCTGCAAAAATCTCAACACTGTGCAAACTTAAATCGGGCTTCATACCTTGTTGACCAAAATATTGTGGTAAATCCTTTAAATCTTCAGGCCCCCGCTCAGCAGGAATACCGTATTGCCGATGTAACAAGCTCAAATCACCTTGACATAAACCTGGCAATATCATTTTGTTAGCATCGCCCACATTTTTTAAACGTTTTGCGATTAACTCGGGCGTCATCAAGGCTGCAACTGATACGCCGACTTGTTCAATTCGATATTTAAACAAGGGTGTTTTACTATTGACTTGAATGTTTTGCAACACTTTATCTAAGCTTTTTTCCGCCAGCTTGCCCGTCACAAATAGTAAATGATCTGTTGTCATATTGTTGAGTGATTAAGCAATCGCTGTTGAACGGCGATTTGCAGGGCTTCAATGCTCGCAACAACTTCAGTTGCTTCAAATTGTGCTAACTTTTGCACATTATCTAAGTCAATTTTGCGCGGGTAGACTTTCACTATATTATCTTTTGGTGCTTCGGATTCCAATTCTGGTGCTGTGTCACATGCAAATACGATACTTGTAACGCGTGTTTTACCCGCTTGGGCGTATAAGTTACTGACTAAACTGTCTGAAAATCCATAAGCCATCTTGGCAATTGTATTAGATGTGACGGGCGCAATAACCAAGGTGTGGTATTGTCCTTTATAAAAAAACTCAACGGGGACACTACTCGCTGTTTTGTCTTGAAAAATACGGTGCCCCATTGCCTCAAGCGCTGACTGAAATCCATATTGCTTAATAATTTCAGCTGCTGCTCTACTTAGAAAAACGTCCACATCTTGAATGGAAGCTAATATTTGCAAAGACTCTCGCAAATAATGTCCGGAACCAGTAATCGCCCATGCTAGTTTTTTATTGTGATCTTCCAATATCAATCTTTCATTTTCCAATCTGTTTGAGCTTATCCAATAAGCCTGTAAAAATCAACATCTAGACCATCAACATCCAGACTGGGGTGTTGAATCATCATGATGATTCAAACTAAAAAAAATAGGTCGCTTTCAACAGGCGACCTATTCAAACATTAGATCACTATGTTAGCTAAAGGGATGTTCAATCACGATGGTTTCATCACGCTCAGGGCCTGTTGAAACAATAGCAATAGGCACGCCACAAAGCGCCTCTAAACGCTTTAGGTAATGTTGTGCATTTTTAGGTAAGCCATCCCATGTTTTAACGCCAAAAGTGCTTTCAGTCCACCCAGGCACGGTTTCATAAATTGGGGTGCAACCTTCAACATCGTCTGCACCAACTGGAAGTAAATCCATTTGTTTACCGTTTAGTTCATAGCCTGTACAGATATTAATGGTTTTAATGCCATCCATCACATCCAACTTAGTGATACACAAACCCGTCAAACCATTAATCATCGCTGAACGACGCAAAGCAGCCGCGTCAAACCAACCGCAACGACGTTTACGTTTGGTGACGGTGCCGTATTCTTGGCCAACAACAGACATTTGAGTGCCAGGTTCACCTTCTGTTTCAATATCAAGTTCACTTGGAAATGGCCCGCCACCAACCCGCGTGGTATAAGCTTTAGTAATGCCTAATACGTAATGCAACATATTGGCGCCAACACCAGTACCAGCCGAGGCTTGGCCTGCAATACAATTACTCGATGTGACATAAGGATATGTCCCATGATCAATATCCAGTAAAGTACCTTGTGCGCCTTCAAATAATAAACGATCCCCTCGATCATAAGCTCCATAAAGCGCTGCTGAGATATCTGCTACTAAAGGTTTTAAAGCCTCAGCATGTTGCATGCTTAAGGCTAATTGCGCATCGTAATCCACTGGTTCAGCATCAAGGTAATGCGTTAATACAAAATTATGATAATCGACCACTTCTTTTAATTTTTCAGCAAAGCGCTCAGGATAGAACAAGTCATAAACACGCAATGCTCTACGAGCCACTTTATCTTCATATGTAGGACCGATGCCTTTACCCGTTGTCCCTATCTTTTTGTCTGGGCTTCGTTTTGCTTCTCGCGCTAAATCAACAGCCACATGGCAATTTAAAATCAATGGGCAACCTGGACTGATTTTCAAACGATTTTTAACCGCTAAGCCATCTTTTTCTAATGTTTCAATTTCTTTAAGTAAATGTCCTGCATCTAAAACCACGCCATTACCGATATAGCAGTTCACACCAGCTCTCACGATACCAGATGGCACTAGATTAAGTTTGTAGACACGTTGCGCGTCTCCCTGTCCAACCACTAAGGTATGTCCCGCATTGTGGCCGCCTTGAAATCGCACTACACCCTGCGCATCATCAGTTAACCAGTCAACGATTTTACCTTTACCTTCGTCACCCCATTGCGTGCCAATAACGACAACATTCTTTCCTGTATTTTTCACTGTATTATTTGCCATAATGTACTATTTAATTAAATTTTGAGTTGCTTATTGACACGACTTGCCATTCACCATTTTGCTGTTCTAACGCTCTATCACAGTTCAGTTCTGATAAATCGGTTTGATCATTTGGTAATGCTTGAATGACGATTTCACCCATATCTCGCAACGCTTCAATTGCTGCTTGTAAGGTAACATCATCCCCTTGTGGTGCGAGGATTCCTTTTGCAAGTGTTGCTGCGTTGAGAGCCGTTACTACACCGCGCAAGTCTAGACTGAATCCAGTCGCGGGGCGTGCTCTACCAAAAGCAACACCAACTTCATCATATCGCCCACCAAGCGCTAATGGGCCAGAATAACTTTGTGCATAAGCAGCAAACACTAAACCGCTATGATAGTGATAGCCGCGTAATTCGCTCAAATCAAACCCAATCTGCACATTGAGGTGATTGAGCTTGTCGGCAACGACTGTTAGTTCATGCAATGCTTTTTGAATATTTGGCAATGGCGGCAGAATAGCTTGTGCGCGCACTAACACAGACACATCCCCGTTTAAATCCGTTAAGTCAATGAGTGCTTGTTGAATTGTTTTGTCTAAACCATGCGCCAAGTCAGCGACTAAGGTTTTATCTTTACTTAATAAGGCACCGTAAAGCGCTTCTTCTAATGCTGCATCAATCGCGCCCGCTTCAATTAAACTCTCAAATAAGCCCACATGACTAAAATCAACATGCAACTTGTCTAATCCAATCGCTTGGAGCGCTTTTATCATTAAGCGTTGAATCTCGACATCACTTTCAACGCTTGCGTGCCCAAACAACTCAGCACCTACTTGAAAAGGCTCTCGCGTTCTTGCAAGACCGCTGGGTGTTGTTTGCAAGACAGTGCCCGCATAACAAAGCCTTGCAATACCTTGGTGATTCAACATATGGGCATCAATTCTTGCCGCCTGCGGCGTTGTGTCTGCACGCAACCCCATCATCCGCCCAGTAAGCTGGTCAACCACTTTAAAGGTTGCCGTATCCAACTTGCTTCCAGTGCCTGTGATCAAAGATTCTACATATTCTAATGTAGGAGGCATGACATATTGATAGCCGTGGACTTTAAACAAATCCAGCAGTTGTCGACGTAAACACTCAATGCGACCAGCCTCTGCTGGCATCACATCTTCTATAAATTCGGGGAGTAACCAATTTCGCATGCGGGTATTATACTGTTAAACGGGCTAAACATCGCACATCAATCGCGTTCTCATTAGTGATTTAAAAATAACACCAACATTCCACCAGCGATTGACAGCAGTCCAATAAAGCGTAATTGTCCATCTTTTAACGCAATCATACGTTTGAATGTTTCACGCCAAGCCTGCGGTGCAACCAAAGGTAATAAGCTTTCAATCACGAGCATCAAGCCCAATGCCGCAAGCAAGTTACTATGCATATTTACTGTCCGTTTGCGGCGCGTAAATATTTAAAGAAATCAGAACTCGGGTCTAATACCATCACGTCAGACTTGTTCTTGAAGCTATTTTTGTACGCTTCAGTGCTGCGATAGAATGCATAAAACTCTGGGCTCTTACCATATGCTTTGGCATAAACTTGAGTTGCAATTGCGTCGCCTTCACCCTTGGTGTTTTGCGCATCACGGAAGGCTTCAGCAATAATGACTTCTCTTTGCTTATCTGCATCCGCACGAATCTTTTCAGAAGCGGCGGCGCCTTCTGAGCGCAATTGATTAGCAATTCTTTTACGTTCTGATGTCATACGGTCAAATACAGACTTACTAATTTCCTCAGAGTAATCAACACGCTTTAAACGTACGTCAACCACTTGAATACCAATTTGACTCGCTTCTACATCCGCTTTTTTGCGTAGATTATCCATAATTGCAGTACGTTCTCCGGCAATCACATCGTGTACCGTCCGCACCCCAAATTCAGCGCGTAAACCAGCATTAACTACTTTTGCTAAACGATCTTCTGCGGCTGCTTCACCACCCTCTTTGATGGATACATAGTATTTTGCGGGATCGATAATGCGCCATTTTACAAATGAATCAACCAGCATGTATTTATTTTCACTGGTAATAAATTTGGCAGGTGCTTCTCCATCTAAAGTGACAATACGTTTATCAAAATATTTAACGCTTTCAACAAAGGGAAGCTTAGCGTAAAGCCCTGGTTCTTTCTTGATTTTAACGATTTGTCCTAATCGGAACACCAAAGCATACTCGCGTTGATCGACTGTGTATAAAGACATATTTGTTAACACGAGACCGATAAAGGCACTGAATAAAATAATTCCAAGATTTTTCATATTAGTTTTCTCTCTCACGGTTGCGATCTAAAGCGCGTTCACTCTCAATGGCTCTTGCACTGGCAATACTTGCATCACTTGCTGAAGATTGTGTGGTGTTCCTATTCGAATCAGACTGTGCTGCCGTGCTTTGCATTAGTTTATCTAAAGGGAGGTAAAGTAGACTACCCCCTTTCTTTTGATCGACGATGACTTTGCTGACGTTCGAGAATATTTGCTCTTGCGCTTCAATAAATAAACGCTGACGTGTCACTACTGGTGCTTTCACATATTCAGCATAAATTTTTTCAAAACGACTGGCATTACCTTTTGCTTCATTTTGTACTTTTAATTTATAGCCTTCAGCTTCCTCTAATAATCGTGCGGCATTACCACGCGCTTTAGGCACCACAGCGTTCGCATAAGCTTGACCTTCGTTAATTTGACGTTGGTAATCTTGATTAGCACGGTTGACGTCTTCAAACGCCTCTTGTACGGGTTCTGGTGGCAAAGCAGATTGAAGCGATACACTGGTGATATTCACCCCAGTTTTGTAAAAATCTAATAAAGCTTGCATTTGCTCTGAAGTGTCTTGCAATCCTTTTTGTAGCAAATCATCTAGTTTGTTTTTACCAACTACTTCACGGATAGCGGTTTCAGCAGCTGACATTACTGCATCGTCTGTAAAACGATTATTAAATAAGAAGTCTTTTGCACTCTTAAGGTTGTATTGCACGGCGAATTGTAAATCAATGATATTTTCGTCTTCTGTCAGCATTAATGCCTCAGCAGGTACCTTCACTTTGTTACTTCCACCACTACGATAACCGACTTCTAAACGACGAACCTGCTCCATATTTACAACGGTTACGGTTTCGATTGGAAACGGCCAATGCCATCTTGGGCCTGGCTCAGTCGACTCGACATAGGCGCCAAATCTTTGCTTAACGCCTAAGGAGCCTTGATCTACAATATAAAAACCTGATGCCAACCAAATCACGATAACCAGTAAAATGATAGGGATAACTGGCAAATCGATTGGTTCATTATTGCGCGGTGGCTTGTTTCCACCGTTGCTACCACCTTTACCAAAAAGCTGGTTAATTTTTTTATTAAAATCACGAAAGACCTCGTCTAAATCTGGCGGCCCTTCGTTATTACGTTGTGCCCATGCGGGTAATTTCATTTTCACTGACTCCAAAATTGCTAACAATAATATTCCAATTCATCCTGACTTACTTAGGCATAAGCATTTTTTTCTGTACTCAATTTTTTCAAATAAGCATGATGCTCTTGCAAGGCTAGGCGAATATAATCCATGCCCTCGCCTGTCTTTGCAGAAACGCGTATACGATTGATCTTACCATACTCATCACGATCAAAACCTGGCTCACAATCGATGCGATCAATTTGATTCAATATCAAAATTTGAGAGACTTTTTCTGCACCAATATCGTGCAAAACTTTGTTCACCTGAACGATTTGCGCTTCACGATTGGTGCTGGCCATATCGACGATATGTAGGAGTAGATCTGCTTGCGCAGCCTCTTCTAAGGTAGCGCCAAAGGCCTCAATTAACGTTGTTGGCAAATGTTTAATAAATCCGACGGTATCTGACAATACGACTGGGACCGACCCATAACCCTCAAGTTCAGGCAAATGCATTTTACGTGAGGTCGTATCGAGCGTTGCAAACAGCTGGTCAGCCGCATAAATCTCTGAGCGTGTTAATCGATTGAACAAGGTGGACTTGCCAGCGTTGGTATACCCAACTAAAGAAACGGCGAGCAAATTTGAACGTTTACGTGCCCTACGTTGCATATTACGCTGAGATTTTAGCTTGATTAATTTTTCGCGCAACTGCTTAATCCGAACGCGCAATTGTCTTCTGTCCAGTTCTAGTTGCGTCTCACCTGGGCCGCCGCGAACGCCAATACCACCTTTTTGTCGCTCTAAATGACTCCAACCTTTTACCAATCTGGTTGACAAATGCTCCAGCTGCGCCAATTCAACTTGCAACTTACCCTCATGACTTTGTGCACGCTGAGCAAAAATATCAAGAATAAGCCCTGTCCTATCCACAACCCTAGCATCCAAGAAACGCTCTAAGTTTCGCTGCTGTGATGGGCTTAAATCATGATTAAAAGCCACCAGTTTTGTTTCACTAGCTACTAACATGGCTTTTAAATCTTCCGCTTTACCTGAGCCAATAAACAACTTGGCATCAGGCACGCTTCTTTTACCTTCAATGGTGCCTGTGATATGAAGTCCAGCGGTGGTCACCAACTGTCTTAGCTCATACAAACTTTCTTCATAATCAGGCTCATTGAAATCGATGCTTACGAGAATTACCGCATCCGTACTTTCTGGTCTATCTAGCATGCGGCGAATGTTATTTTAAAATCAAGAATGGCCAAATTAACCTTCATCTGGTTCAGGGATTGTCATTGCGACCGCACGCGCTGGCACAATGGTTGAGATTGCATGCTTGTACACCATTTGAACAACGGTATTTTTTAGCAAAATAACGTATTGATCAAATGAATCTACTTGTCCTTGCAACTTAATGCCATTGACTAAGTAAATCGAGACCTGAACATGTTCTTTTCTTAGTGCATTCAAGAATGGGTCTTGTAGTGTTTGGCCTTTATGGGTCATTTCTTACTCCTTGTAGTTATAATAATATTGGAGATAGCTCTTGTTTGAATTATCTTTACATGTTTAAAGTATGATTGCGCTTTTTAGTTCTAATTTCAAGAGCTAAAGCAATTTTTTTATTTCAAATAGCTTTCCATCCGATTAAGAACGGTTTCTTTTCCTAAAATAGCCATGACTTGGTCAATACTGGGTGTCTGCGCTATGCCTGCCAACATGACACGCAAAGGCATGGCCACCTTAGGAAACTTTAATCCGTTTTCTTGCACAACTGCGTTAATCAATTCATGTATGGCCTCAGCCGTCCAAGGAATCGTCGCCAAACTGGCTGCCAATGTTTTAATAACAGGCATGATTTCAGCGGTGATGTGCTTTTCAACATCCAAAGCACTTGCCTTTGGTGTCTGGTAGAAGTAGGCAATATCTGCAGCTAATTGGTTCAAATTATTTGCACGTTCTCGATATAAATCAAGGACGCTGCCGATAGCAGGTTGGGCTTGAACGGTCACTGCTAATTTCGCTAGTCTCTCAGTGATGTCCTTCGCCAAACCATCCAACTCTGCAATCCTAATATAGTGGGCGTTCAGCCAGTTTAACTTTTCGGTATTAAATTGAGCTGCTGAGGGCGTAATATGGTCTAAATCAAACCATTCACAAAATTGTTGCATCGCAAATACTTCATCATCGCCATGACTCCATCCTAAGCGTGCTAAATAATTTAAGATTGCCTCAGGTAAATAACCATCATCATGATATTGCATCACACTTACCGCACCATGGCGTTTAGATAGCTTTTGTCCATCATTGCCTAGTATCATGGATAAATGCGCATATTGTGGCACGGTGGCTCCTAACGCATTGAGCATATTAATTTGACGCGGTGTGTTATTCACATGGTCATCCCCTCTAATCACTTGAGTAATTCCCATTTCCCAGTCATCAACCACAACACAAAAGTTATAAGTCGGCGTACCATCACCACGTGCAATAATCACATCATCAAGCTCTGAGTTAGCAATCTCGATGCGACCTTTTACCATATCGTCCCAAGCAACCACGCCTTCTTTTGGGTTTTTAAAACGAATAACTGGTTTCACTTCCACAGGAATAGCAGGCAATGTTTTACCAGGTTCTGGACGCCACTTTCCGTCATATTTAGGCTTCATTCCAGCTTGCATTTGTTGTTCGCGCAAAGCATCTAATTCTTGTTTAGTAGAATAGCAATAATAAGCATTGCCTGACTGCAACATCGCTTGCAAATGCCGTTCATAATGCGCCATCCGTTGCATTTGATAGAAAGGCCCCTCATCATAGGATAGGCCTAACCAAGCCATACCATCCAAAATCGCTTGCACCGCCTCAGGCGTACTCCGTTCAATATCAGTATCTTCAACACGCAAGATAAACTGACCTTGATGCTTTTTAGCATAAGCCCATGAAAATAATGCGGTGCGAGCACCGCCAATGTGTAAAAAACCTGTAGGGCTAGGTGCAAATCGAGTACGTACGGTCATGATGTAAAAGCTAAAATTTAAAAATGGCATTCTATCATGGATGGTCATCATCAGCTTGTGTTGTGATTAGGCAAACCATCTAAGAAAGAAATAGATGTATTCTATATCATTCAATATGTTACTGTTGTTAATTCATCTAAATAATGATATAAAAACAATAAGTGGCTATTATTTAATAGTCAGCATACGTGCCAAGCGTAACAGGAGACCATATGGGCATACATACTGGTGAAGTTTATGGTAAAAAAACAGCGTCTAACAAGCTGGCGATGTACACTGTACTCAAAGTAACTAAGCATAAAATCACACTACAAAATATTGACAACCCACTTAGCTTGTTTGAAACAAGCACAGAAAAACTAGCCTTCTCAGGTTATGTTCGCATCAGCGAAACGCCTTATATCAATCTTAATAACAAACACAAAACCCGCAAATCAGCACGCAAACCGACACGTTGCCCGCTGACTTTAGATTTTCTTGAAGACCGTGCAGACAGTGAAAGGCCTGCGCCTGTCTTACCTGATTTATTTAGCAAAAACCCAGTTTAACCAATCAATCATCAGTTGGTGGACCACCCACCAAGTCATGCCCATCAACTGACATAATCTGTACCTCGACAAAATCACCAGGATTTAATCCTTCAGCATCTTGCACATAAACAATCCCATCGATTTCTGGTGCATCCGCTTTGGTCCTGCCAATCGCCATTATATTGTCATGACTATCCACTGTTAGCTCATCAATCAATACCGTCTGTCTTGTGCCAACTTTACGTTCTAATTTAGCACTACTAATCCGTTCTTGCACTGCCATAAACCGACTCAAACGCTCTTGCTTCACTTCTTCGGGCACCTGGTCTTGCAGGTCATTGGCCTTTGCGCCATCAACAGCAGAGTAGGCAAAACAACCGACTCTGTCTAATTGCGCTTCCTCTAAGAAATCCAGCAGCATCTTAAAGTCATCTTCTGTTTCACCTGGAAACCCTGCAATAAATGTTGACCGCACTGTGATATCGGGGCAAATGTCACGCCAAGCTTTAATTCTTGCTAAATTATTCTCACTGCTGGCAGGTCTTTTCATCGACTTTAAAATCCGTGGGCTAGCATGTTGAAAAGGCACATCCAAATAGGGCAAAATCAGACCATCCGCCATCAAAGGAATGACATCATCAACATGCGGGTATGGATAAACATAATGTAAGCGTATCCATATTCCTAATTCACTCAAAGCTTGGCTGAGTTCTGTCATGTGCGTTTTAATTGGACGTCCATTCCAAAAACCTTTGCGGAATTTCATATCCACGCCATAAGCTGAGGTATCTTGTGAGATGACTAGAATTTCAGAGACGCCTGCATTGACCAAATTTTCGGCTTCATTTAGTACATCTCCAATTGGGCGACTCACCAAATCACCACGCATACTTGGAATAATGCAAAAACTACATCGATGATTACAACCTTCAGATATTTTCAAATAGGCATAGTGTTGCGGCGTTAAACGAACCCCTTGCGGTGGTACTAGGTCCGTGTAGGGGTCATGGGGTTTAGGTGAATGCGCATGTACAGCAGTCATTACCTCTTCAAGCGCATGAGGTCCAGTGACGGCTAAAACGTTAGGATGGGCACTTTCCACAACGCCTTTTTTAGCGCCTAAACAGCCTGTCACAATGACTTTGCCATTTTTCTCCATAGCCTCGCCAATGGCCTCTAATGACTCTTCAACCGCACTATCAATAAAGCCACAGGTATTGACAACAACCAAATCAGATTGCTCATAGCTGTTACTAATCTCATAGCCCTCGGCACGTAATTGGGTCAAAATGCGCTCAGCATCTGACCCTGCTTTGGGGCAACCCAGTGAAACAAAACCAACTTTTGGAATATTCGTCTTCATCTACTTACAATCAATTTATAAAATAGCCGATAAGGCCTATAGAGCTCACGCCAAGCACAATCAATATTAATTGCGATACAGTAGCACTTAATTCAGTACGCCGGTGTAGGCTAGGAATCAAATCAGCTACAGCTACATACAACATACTTGCCGCAGCAATACCCAGAACATATGGGATCAAACTTTGCATCTGCTGTAGTGCAAAATAAGCAGCTAAACCACCCACCATCGTCGCTATACTTGAGACCAGATTAAAAACAAAAGCCTGCTTTTTACTATATCCAGAATGCAATAAAATAAAAAAGTCGCCCACTTCTTGCGGGATTTCATGCGCCACTATCGCAACCGCTGTCACAATACCAATCTTCACATCAACCATGAAAGCAGAAGCAATTAAAATACCGTCGACAAAATTATGGAAAGTGTCACCTATCATAATCATCATGCCACTCCTACCAAAATCATGGTCGGGTTGATGTGAACGCTTAGCGGTAATCGAAGGTTTTTTGTCGGTAACGGCTTTAAACTTCTTATTTGCCTGTGCGTCATGTTGATGGTCAGGACAGTCTGCCTCGGTATGAACCGCATGTACTTCACAATGATCGCCGTGACAATGGCGCCAAATGACCAGCTTTTCTAAAGCAAAAAACAGTAAAATACCAAACAGCATAGTGGCTGTCATCGCTTTTGGCGAACTTGCCTCTTCAATCGCATGTGGCAAAATCTCCAAAAACACAGCCCCCAACATGGCCCCTATCGCGTAACTAATAAGCATAGGCACTCGGACTTTACTTGTGTTTAAGGCTACTAAAGCAGCGCCACTCACACTAAGCACGCCGCCCACCAAGCTAAACAGTACAATCCAAGTAAGGGTAGAGAAATCAGGGATATTCATTCAGTTAAATCTGTCAAATATGGATGCGTATTATAAACCAGCCATACGCTAGTGACGCATTCGTTTTACGATACAATCCAAATAAACGTTGCCATGCGGCCAGTATCCCCATCTCTTCTGTATGAGAAGAATCTTGTTTTGTCGCTGTAAGTACACAAGCCGCCGCCATAAATATGGGTCACATCGACATGATTTAACCGTTGTTTAGCCAGTTTATACAAATCAGCTAAAAAGCGATTGCCGTGCGGCTTAAATGCACTGGCTGCACCTTGATCCTTCTCAATAAACTGCGTACGCACTTCTTCACCAACTTCAAAGGCACTTTGACTAATAGCAGGACCAAGCCAAGCCATTAGCTGCTGACCTTCAACAGCCATCGCCTTAACGGTTGCCTCAATCACACCATCACACAAACTGCGCCAACCTGCATGAATAGCAGCAACAATCGTCCCTTTATGATTGCAAAGCAAGATGGGCAGACAATCTGCTGTCATGGTGACACAAACCACATTTTTTCTAGTCGTGTAAGCTGCATCAGCCGATTCAAAACAAGAACTGGTTGCAGCATTGAGCACGCGCACACCATGTACCTGATTCATCCACACTGGCTCCGCTGGCATAAAGGGCGCCAACAACTGTCTATTATGTGCCACATGTGGCGCATGGTCATTCACATGGGTACCGATATTTAGACTATTATAAGGTGCTAAACTGACTCCGCCATGGCGCGTCGTTTGCAAAGCGCGTATCTGTAGTGGCGCTGGCCAATCAGGATAAATAAATGACTGCGCTAATGTATCAGCCATCATCTCATCCTCCATCTAGTCATTCATCTTCATCCAAGTCTTCGTCCAAGTCTTCGTCCAAGTCTTCATCCCAGTCGGCATCTCCATCGCCGATGAATAAACCGTCCGCATCAACACCAAAATCCAACTCCCCGTCCCAATTAGGCTCATCTTCATGACGCATCGCCTCCAACAACGCTCTCATATCATCTGCCAACTCAATTTGCCACTCCATTGCTTCATTGCTAATAGGATGAATTAAACCTAGCTTAATGGCATGCAATGCTTGACGATTGAAGCTAGCGATCGTTTCCCGCAAGACAGGTGACATTTGTTTATGTGGGATAATATTACCAATGCCATATTGCGGATCACCCACCATTGGCGCTTTAATGAATTGCATATGGACTCTAATTTGATGGGTACGGCCAGTTTCTAAACGGCAACGCATATAGGTGTTGGTACCAAACCGCTCTAAAACCTCATAATGCGTAATAGCAGGCTTACCTCTTCGCACAACTGCCATTTTGGTTCTAGCATAAGGATGTCGTCCAATCGGCTGATCGACAATGCCATTGCGCCACACTTGCCCCCAAACAATGGCACGATATTCACGCTTAACCGTGCGCGCCTGCAATTGACGCACCAAGCTAGTTTGTGCTTCAAGTGTTTTAGCAATCACCAATAAACCACTGGTTTCTTTATCCAAGCGATGAACGATGCCACATCGAGGCACATCGGCTATGGTCGGATAATGAAACAATAAGGCATTCAGCAATGTGCCTCCCCAATTACCTGCTGCAGGATGCACCACTAAACCAGCAGGCTTGTTAATCACCAATAAAGCATCATCTTCGTACACAATATCGAGCGGAATATTTTCTGGATTAAAGGCATTTTCTTGCAGATTAGGCGGCTGGTTAACCTCAACCTGTTCGCCACCCCACACTTTAGTTTTAGCGACAACAGTGGCGCCGTCAATGGTGATTAAACCCTCTTTAATCCAAGCTTGCAATCGGCTTCTAGAGTGCTCAGGCAACAGCTGCTGTAGTGCCAGATCTAAACGCAAGCCGCCAAGATCTTGTGGAATTTTCAGTGAGTGATTTGTATTTTGTGTCATATTGATATACTTAAATTGTGTTGGCCATTCAGTTATCGCTTCAGTTATATGCTTCAGTTATAATAGTGCAAACTTAATTTGCCAGGTGTGCTTGTGAATCGTATTTTACCGCTTCTTCAATCTGTTTTTTTAGCTATATTAGTCAGTACATTATTAAATGGTTGTGCCATTTTTGGAGCACCTACCGAATTAGATGATACTAAAGGTTGGTCAGCGCAGCGTATTTATGAAACGGGTGCAACCGCCATGGCGGAAAATGACTACGATAAAGCACTTGGCTACTTTAAAAAACTAGAAGCCCGTTTTCCACATGGGAAATACGCAATTCAAGCAAAATTAGAAATTATCTACGCTAACTATAAAAAAGATGACCCCGTTTCTACTTTAGTGGCTGCCGACCGTTTTATCAAACTACACCCTAATCATCCTAATGTCGATTATGCTTATTACCTTAAGGGCTTAGCGACCTTTAATGAACGCGGTGCTTTTGAAAAATTAACTGGACAACAGATTAATGACCGCGATCCAAAAGCACTAAAACTTTCTTTCGAGGCTTTCAAAGAACTCACGCAACGCTATCCAAAAAGCCGTTACTACGAAGATGCAAATCAACGCATGATCTATATTGTTAACACCCTAGCACAGCACGAGATGCACGTTGCACGTTATTACATGAACAGAAAAGCCTATTTAGCCGCGCTCAATCGTGCAAAATATGTGTTGGAATATTATCCAAAATCTGAATCCGTTGAAGAAGCACTGATGACAATGATCAGCGCATATGACATGATGGATTTAACAGATTTAAAGAACGATACTCTCCGTATCCTCAAAACTAACTACCCAGAAAACCCATTAATAACGGGCAAACTGGTAAAAGATGAGCGCATATGGTGGAAATTTTGGGACAGCCTATAATCGGCAGTGTTTAAGCCTTCACCAACTTTGACATACACCCAAAATAAGCCCAGCTACATCAATGATCAACGTCTTTTATTTTCTTCATCTTTTTTAGACTTTAACTCTGCTCTTCGTTGTGTTTTACGGCGGCGCATCGTGACCACTCCTTCACTAGACTTCCGTTTCTCAGTGGCATTGACATAGGGATTATCGCCCTGCTTAAACTGCACTCTTAGTGGCGTACCAATTAACTGAAATGTTTTGCGAAACACGCCTTCTAAAAAGCGCTTATAACTATCTTTCACACCAACAATATGCGCCCCATGCACAACCACAATCGGTGGATTAACACCTCCTTGGTGGGCATATCGCAGTTTAGGTCTAATTCCTTTACTAATCGGCGGCTGATGTTGTGCGACTGCATCAGACAATACGCGCGTCAATTGTGGTGTCGGTAGTTTAGCAAAAGCGGCTTTAAAAGCGCCATCAACCGATTGAAATAACTCTGGCAAACCTTTTTTACGTAAGGCGGAAATATAATGAAACTTGGCAAAATCGAGGAACACTAATTTTCGATCAATTTCTTTTTTAATCCAATCGCGTTCGTCTTCTTTTAATCCGTCCCATTTATTAACAGCCACGACTAATGCACGCCCTGCATCTAAGATGTAAGCAGCGACATGCGCATCTTGTTCCGTGATTCCCTCTTGTGCATCAACCACTAATATCGCAACATTCGCATTTTCAATGGCCTGCATGGTTTTTACCACCGAAAATTTTTCCACCGCTTCAAAAACTCGTCCACGCTTTCGAACTCCAGCGGTGTCAATAATCGTATAATTTTTACCTTCACGCGCTAGCTCCACATAGATCGAATCGCGCGTTGTGCCAGCCTCATCAAAGGCAATCATGCGATCTTCACCAAGCAAAGCATTGACTAGCGTAGATTTGCCTACGTTTGGACGACCAACGATAGCAATTTTCGGCGTATCTCTTTCTTGTGCCTCTTCAACTTGTGGTTCTGGGAAGTTTTCTAATGCCAACTCGATTAAATCCTTAACACCTTCTCCATGTGCAGAGGAAATAGAAAGTGGGTCACCTAGGCCTAAAGCATAAAAGTCAGCACTAACAATCGCTTTTTGCATGCCTTCGGTTTTATTCACCACCAACAATACTGGCCTTTGTGATTTCCTAAGTTTGTCCGCAATCGTATATTCTTCTGGTGTCAGACCTGCTCTCGCATCAACCAGAAAAAGCACCAAATCTGCTTCATCGATGGCCAACAATGTTTGTCTTGCCATTTCTTTTAAGATACCAGTTTCAGCAGTGGGTTCGAAGCCGCCTGTATCAATAACTAAGTAAGGCTGACTCGCGCCAATTCCACGACCATAATGACGGTCACGCGTCAGCCCTGGTAAATCCGCTACGAGTGCATCACGGCTTTTCGTTAAACGATTAAATAAAGTGGATTTGCCGACATTGGGTCGACCGACTAAAACAATGGTTGGTAACATAATTATTCTGACTTAGGTAAGATAATACCTGGCCCATTACCGCCTTCTAGATTATCTGGCAATAAAATAGATTTTTGATTTTGGAACATGATACTGCGAGAAGCTTCCTCATTTTGATTACTCATGGTTTCGGAGGATTGTGCATCCACTTCAGCCCCGTCGGCCAATTCACCTTTAACTTGACTTTGAGCAGGGCTAGATGTATCCACTGCTGCTGTAGTCGACTCTTCTATCGTTAATGCATACAATCCGCCATTCCTTGATGCCGCAATCAATTGAGAAGGTGTGTTGCCTGCTATTAAAGACATAATCGGCTGACTATCTACTTTGATGCGCGCAGCGAACTGACCATTTTCAAGATGAATAAAATGCACGTATCCCTCTAAATCTCCAACTGCAACAAAATTTTTCATCCATAATGGCGTCGTTAAATTTCTATGAAGCAAATCGCCTTGGCGCCAAAATGTCCTGCCTGTGGCATGGTCTAATGCGTACAAGGAACCGAGAGCGTGCGAAACGTATAGCTTATCATTGCCGTAGCTCAATCCGCTGTAACTAGAAATTTCTCTATTCCACAGCACTTGTCCATTCCGACGGTCAATAGCAGCAACACGTCCTTGATAAGCCACAGCGTAAACAACTGGACCATTGACTACTGGCGAGCTAGTGATGTCGGCAATACGTTCGATTTCCGTCACACCTTTAGGTACCGCAACAGTGGCTTCCCATAGCAATTTACCGCTATCCGCATTTAGGGCTACCATTTTGCCACCCGCGAATCCTGCGTAAACTGCACCACCGTCCACCACAATACCTGCGCTACTCCTTAAACTCAATGCTGGCAACTTACGGCTATAAACCCACTTTCGGGAGCCATCAGCTGCATCTAAACCGTAAATATAGTCGTCACCTGAACGCACAATGGCTTTGCCATCAAAATAGCGTGGGACACTGAGCACTTCACTGGATAAATGTGATTTCCATAGCTGTTTTCCACTAAAGTCGTAAGCAAAAACATTGCCACGACTTGAACCAACCATGACAATGCCACCACCAGCGCCCACACCACCACTGATGGGCTCACCCACACTGGCACGCCATTCTTCTTTGCCAGTTTCGACATTTTTCTTAATCAAATCGCCATTAGCATTGGCCATAAAGACAAAGCCAGCACTCATGGCTGGGGTAAAGTCATAACGTTCTGTCTCGCCTAACTGACTCGACCAATTTAACTTAACTACATTGGTCGCTTTAATTTCAGTCAATTCGGATGGCGCATCAAGTGGCTTATCCGCGAACAATTTATCAGCCACATCTAATCTAAGCTGTGTCAAGGAACTACAAGCCGTTAAGAACAGCATGCCAAAGATAAAACAACGCTTAATGATTTGACTACTCATGAATAAAAATCTGACCTAGCGACCAAGTGATTCAAGTTTTTGTTTCGTTAACACATACAAGCGGCCATCTGTATCTAAATTCAATAACGCTTCTGAATACATCTTTTTGGCTTCGTCTTCCTTGCCTTGCGCGAGTAAAATATCGCCTTGCAAATCTGACTTAAGCCCTACATAACCAGGGTCCATATCCGCTGATAGCACTTTTTCTGCGCCTGCATAATCTTTGTTATCAAGCAGTATTCTGGCAAGCTGTAAGCTTGCAATCGCTTTGACTGCGGTTTCTTGTGCATTTGCAATTGCCCAAGTTAACTGCTCCTTTGCACCCGATACATCCCCCGAAACGAACTGACTTCTTGCTTGCATCACAGCCGCTCTACCCGCATAAGGTGTGCCTGCATAATCAGATGTTAACGTTGTGGCAGCCGCTTTTAATTCATCCGCTTTACTCGGGTCAAGCTGACTCAATGTTTGATAAATTTCTGAAGCTTCTACTGCTTTTTGATGTTTTGAGTATTGATATGCCGTCCATAGTGAATAAGCTAACAAGCCTGCTATTAATACGGCTATAACCAGTTTGCCATATTGATTCCACCAAACTTTAAACTCATCCAATTGTTCCTGATCTTCTAAATCTAATGCCATTATTTATCCTAAAATACTGATTCAAATATATTTAATCATTAAAACTACGCTACTGTTGACCTGGAATTGCTTTTAACAAATCCCTTGTATAACTTTGCTGTGGTGATTGATAAATGGTATTCACCTCACCTTGCTCAACTATTTTACCTTTATTCATGACGACTATTTCATCTGCAATATGTCGAACCACACGCAAATCATGCGTAATGAAGACATAACTGAGCTGCATTTCTGCTTGCAATCGCTTTAGTAATAATAAAATCTGCGCCTGCACCGAAACATCCAGTGCCGAAACAGGTTCATCGCATACAACCACTTCAGGCTCTAGCACTAACGCACGCGCAATTCCAATCCGCTGACGTTGCCCTCCAGAAAACTGATGTGGGTATTTGCTTACATCTTCTGGCTTTAAACCAACACGCTCGAGCATTTCCTGCACTTTTTTTAACCGTTCATTGGCGTTACCTAAATCATGAACAAGCAAACCTTCACCAACAATATCGCCTATCCGCATACGTGGATTTAATGAAGCAAAAGGATCTTGAAATACCATTTGCAAATTTTTTCGCGCATGTCTCAACGCCGCAGTATCGAGTTTACCGAGTGATTGCCCATGAAACAGCACTTCGCCACTGTTGAACGGATGCAATTGTAACAGACAACGCGCTAAAGTAGACTTGCCACTTCCAGATTCCCCTACAACTGCTAGTGTAGATCCTTTTTTTAAACTGATACTGACATCATCAAGCGCTTTAATAACGGTTTCCCCTAAACCAAAACGACCGCTTCTTTGCTTATACTCTTTTACCAAATGCTTGGCTTCAAGGATCATATTATTGGATGCAATCATCATTAGCCAGCTACCTTATTCTGATTCAACCATGCATAATCAATGGGCTTTAATGTTTTTTTACCCGCCACATCAGGCACGCAATCTAACAACGCTTTGGTATAAGGATGCTGAGGATTGCCCAAGACTTGTTCTTTTGAACCAGCCTCTACAATTTCACCCCTAAACATGACAATCACATCATCGGCAATATCAGAAACAACACCAAAATCATGCGTAATGAACAGCATGGCCATTTGCATGCGGTTTTTTAACTCATCTAATAAGGTCAAAATTTGTGCTTGTACAGTCACATCTAAAGCAGTGGTTGGTTCATCGGCAATCAACAAAGCTGGTTCACAAGCAATACTCATAGCCACCATCACACGCTGACGTTGACCTCCTGACAACTCATCGGGATAGCTATTGGCACGGTCAGCGGAAATGCCCACTTGCGTCAATAATTGGCCAACTTTTAGTGCTAGCGTTTCACCTTTAAGACCTTTGTGCGCACTTAGCACTTCGCCAATTTGGTACCCAACGGTTAACACTGGATTAAGCGAAGTCATCGGTTCTTGAAAAATCATACCAATCTGTGCGCCACGAATTGATTGCATCTCTTTATTATTTAAAGTCGTTAAATCAACACCATTAAACAACACCTGTCCAGTGGCAAGTAATTGTTGAGACAATAAACCCATCACGGTAAGTGCAGTTAAACTTTTACCGCTACCCGACTCACCGACAATACATGTCGTTTTGCCAGCAGAAAGTTGAAAAGCAACATCTTTAACCAAAAGTCTCGTTGGCTCTTTTTTAAGCGCAATATTTAAATGCGCTATGTTTAAAATCTCGGTCATTAATGTGATTTAAACTGATTCAAAATTAATAAGGCTACGAACAGCGGCTAATAGACAGCGCTGCTGCTCTCCTTGTTCTAACAACGGCTTCAATGAAATTTCGCCTAAAGCCACTTCATCATCCCCTAAAATTGCTGCATAACGCGCACCGCTTCTATCCGCTTTTTTCATTTGTGATTTAAAACTACCGCCGCCCGCATGCAATACAACAGACAAGCCATCACTACGCAAAGTTTCCGCCACGCCAAAAGCCTGTGCTTCGGCCTGCTCACCTACATTCACCAAATAAACATCAGGCGTGTGATTAGCTGTCACTCCGTACTCCTGCATCAATAAAGCCACACGTTCTAAGCCAATTGCAAAACCACATGCTGTTGTTGGCTTGCCGCCTAGCTTCTCAACCAGCGTATCGTATCGTCCACCCCCAGCAATCGTCCCTTGCGCACCCAGTTTTGTCGTTACCCATTCAAATACGGTACGGTTATAATAATCTAAACCACGCACTAAACGGTGATTCACCACATAAGCAATTCCTGCTTCTGTCAGCAATTGACAAAGCTTTTCAAAATGCTGTTGACTGGCGTCCCCTAAACTATCCATCAGCTTAGGTGCCGCCTCACAAATCGCTTGCATACGCGGATTTTTGGTATCTAGAATACGTAAAGGATTGGTGTGCAAACGTCGTTTTGCATCTTCATCCAATAAATCAGCATGCTGTTCAAAATAAGCAATCAAGGTTTGACGATAAGCCACACGCTCATCGGCATCCCCGATACTGTTTAATTGCAACTCAACATCCTCTATACCGAGTTCACGCCACAGACGTGCTAATAAAACAATTTGCTCAGCATCGACATCAGGTCCATCAAAACCAAACGCCTCACAACCGACTTGGTGAAACTGGCGCTGACGCCCTTTTTGTACGTTCTCATGACGAAACATCGGCCCCATGTACCACAATCTTTGGGGACCGTTGTAAGTTAAATTATGCTCAACCACTGCCCGCACACACCCAGCAGTACCTTCAGGTCTTAATACTAGCTTATCGCCATTTAGCTGGTCTTCCCAAGCATACATTTCTTTTTCGACAATATCGGTATGCTCGCCGACGCTACGTACAAAGAGCTCTGTCGGTTCAACGATAGGCATACGGATATGTTGATAGCCGTACTGAGATAACACTTGACGTGCGACATCTTCCAACTTAAACCAGAGCGGTGTTGCTTCTGGCAAAATATCATAAAAACCTTTAATAGATTGAAAAGATGTACTTTTGCTATTCTGACTCATTGATGACTTTAATTAACTGTTTGAATTGGAATGATTTTAGGAGTGACTTCTTTACGCAATTGACCACCTTCAGCATAATTCTTTTTCACATAGTGCTCTACAATTGCTTGGAACTCTTGCGCAATATGGTCGCCCTTTAGGGTTACGGTTTTTTCCCCATCGACAAAGACAGGAGCAACTGGCGTTTCGCCAGTCCCAGGCAAACTAATACCAATATTGGCTAATTTAGACTCACCAGGGCCATTGACCACGCATCCCATGACGGCCACACTCATGTCAGCGACGCCAGGATATGCCATCCGCCAAGCTGGCATTTGTTTACGTAGATAAGCTTGGATCTGCATGGCTAGCTCTTGAAAATAAGTTGATGTTGTACGACCACAACCTGGGCAAGCGGTGACCAATGGTGTAAAGGACCGTATGCCCATTGTTTGAAGGATTTCTTGTGCGACAACGACCTCTGTCGTACGCGACTCATTCGGCTCTGGGGTTAAACTCACCCTAATCGTATCACCAATACCTTCTTGCAGTAAGAGTGACAATGCCGCGGTCGAAGCCACAATCCCTTTGGAACCCATCCCTGCTTCTGTTAAACCCAAATGCAGGGGATACTCACAACGCTCGCTTAATGCGCGATAAACTGTAACCAAGTCTTGCACATGACTTACTTTGCAAGAAATGATGATTTGGTTTGCATCTAAGCCTAAATGCACGGCTTGTTCTGCACTCTCTAGGGCTGACTGTATCAACGCCTCTTTCATCAAGTCATCTGCAGATAGTGGCGTTGCTAACTGAGCATTTTCGTCCATCATCTTTGCCATTTTGGCTTGGTCTAAACTTCCCCAGTTAACCCCAATTCGCACCGCTTTTTTATAGGTGATTGCTGTCTCAATCATACTGGCAAACTGTTCGTCACGCTTACTTCCTTTGCCGACATTGCCGGGGTTAATACGGTATTTAGCAAGCGCTTTTGCACAATCAGGGTAAGCTTGAAGTAGTTTGTGGCCGTTATAATGAAAATCGCCAACCAATGGTACATCACAACCTAATGCATCCAACCCTTGACGAATAGTCGCCACTTGGGCTGCTGCCTCAGGAGAGTTCACCGTAATACGAACGACTTCACTACCTGCTTGCCAAAGTGCGTAGACCTGCGCTATCGTGCTTTTTGCATCAGCGGTATCCGTATTTGTCATACTCTGCACGACAACAGGTGCCGGGACAGTGCCGTACAAGCCTCCACCAACGGCTACTTGACCTACCATGACTTGCCGTGTTTTTTTACGCATGTTTAACTAGGTTCTTGATTAATAAAACTAATGAAATTGGAAACCACTATTGATTTAATTTGATGCGAGCAACATTAATACGGGTATAAGGCGCCAAATCAATTGATTTACCGTTCACCGTCAGCTTAACGCCATGCGCATTACCCACAACAACCTCTGAAGGCTGAATAAGGTCAACAATATCGCGGTTGCCCGCATAAAGTATTTTGTTATAGACTTCCTCACCTGAAACATTGACGACACTGAGCCACGTTTCCTGACTGGCATTAAACTCCAATCTTGTTTTAACAACAGGTGCTTTACTTTCAACTGCATTCGCCTCTTGCTCATCGTCTATGGCTATTTCTGACGTTGTTGCCGCCGCATCGTCCTGTTGAATGACATCATCAATGACAACATCACCCACCACTGATGCATCACCCTCATCGGCAGAAACTGTTGTATCTGCATCCACATCCAATGGCGCATCCGAATCAACTGCTGGCATTGGCACGGACAGCTCTTCGGGTACGTTTTCAGCGACTTCTGGCGTAGGGTTGAGCGCATCTGGCTTTTGAATATAACTTTTATAGAAAAACCAAGCCCCTAAACCCAGCAAAAGTAGCAAAGCGAAAATGAAGTATCGTGAGCTACTTGCCTTGCGATTCTCTGTCATTCTCATATTAATACCAGGATTAATAGCAAAAGCATGCTTAGACGTATTTGGTTTTAATTCCGCATAGTCTGCTAAGATGGGTTCTGCGGATATTTTAAGTAATTTGGCATAATTACGAATAAACCCTTTAACAATCATCGCATCAGGCAAAACATCAAAATCATTGTTTTCCAAGGCCTCAATCTGTTTACTGCTTAAGCATAACTGTTTAGCGATTAATTGCGTCGTCAACGCTAGTTCCAGGCGTTTAGCACGTAAAACACCACCGCACTTTGGAACATCACTGTCATCAACAATAGATTCAATATTCTGGGTTTCTACAGCCTGATCAATTTTTGCTTCATCTACCATCACATCAATACCCTCGACTTTATCAATTGCAGCTTGAGAGGCTAAAGGCTCCTCACTCACGATTCTGGCATGATTACGATCATTCTTTTTCAGTTTACCTACCATATCGACCCTAAACTAAATTACATTTTATTGACCACTCAACAACGGCCTTTATTTTGCATTCGGCAATTGTCCACAGGATACTAAAGAATAACTTGCCTCATTGTTTTTGTCACTCAACAATCACCCGATTCGAATGCTCAGCATCGCCTTTGTGCTGATGGCACAGCAATCAAACTTTTTGCAAGCACTCGCACTATCCCGCCTCAATTGGAATATATTTTACGCTACGGTTGGTTTTATCTAGCACTTTGCCAGCCAATTGACCGCATGCGGCATCAATGTCCTCGCCACGGGTTTTACGCACAGTCACGACATATCCTGCATGGATTAAAATATCTCTAAACACACGGATATGGTTAGGCGTAGAAGTGCCATACCCACTGTTAGGAAAAGGATTAAATGGAATTAAGTTAAACTTACAATTCACACTTTTAACCACCTCTAGCAATTGATGGGCATGCGCAACTGTATCATTTACACCATCTAACATCACATATTCAAATGTCACAAAATCACGCGGCGCTTTGACTAAATAACGATTGCAGGCTGCCATTAATTCTTTAATTGGATATTTTTTATTAATCGGCACGATTTCATCTCGCAAAGCATCGTTGGGCGCGTGCAACGAAACCGCCAACGCCACAGGACAATCCTCTTTTAATCGGTCCATTTGCGGCACCAGTCCACTCGTGGACAAGGTCACACGCCGGCGACTTAAGCCATAAGCATAGTCGTCCAACATAATTTGCATCGCACTCACCACATGGTCATAATTGGCTAGCGGCTCGCCCATTCCCATCATCACCACATTCGAGATAATGCGGTCTGTCGGCGCCAACATGTCATAACCATCAGCCTGATGTAAAGATTGATTCGCAATCCAAAGCTGTCCAATAATCTCAGACACCGTTAAATTGCGATTAAACCCTTGTCTACCTGTACTGCAAAATGTACATTCCAGCGCACAACCCACTTGGCTAGAAATACATAAAGTCCCGCGATCCTCCTCGGGAATAAAAACCGTTTCTACACTACTTGAAGTGCCATCTTTTTGATTATTCGCGCCAATTAACCATTTACGCGTACCATCATCTGAAATCAGTTCCTTTTGCACATCTGGCAAATCAAAACTGGCTTCATTCGCTAACTTTTCACGCAATACTTTAGCAATATCGGTCATTTGCGCTAAATCTAGCGTCCCTTGCTGATATACCCAACGCATTAATTGCTTGGCGCGAAAAGGCTTCTCTCCGATCCCTACAAAGTAATCGGCCAGTTGCTGTTGGTTAAAATTGAGTAAATTAGTCAATGGCTTTTCATTTCTTTAAAACTAACGGTCTTCAAAACATTCAATTGGCATAAGCTAAGCACAAGTTGAAAACCGTAACGAAACATATAAACGTCTAGCTCGAAAGGACTTTCAACTTGCAACGCCGCGAAACAACGTTAAGGTTTAACCAAAGAAGTATTTGATTTCGATTGCAGCATTTTCAGCCGAATCAGAACCATGCACCGCATTTGCATCAATGCTTTCAGCAAAATCCGCACGAATCGTACCTGCAGCAGCTTCTTTAGGGTTGGTTGCACCCATTAAATCACGGTTTTTTAATACAGCGCCTTCACCTTCAAGTGCTTGAATCATCACAGGACCAGAAATCATGAATTTGACTAAGTCAGCAAAAAAAGGACGCTCTTTGTGTACAGCGTAAAAACCTTCAGCTTCAGCTTGCGTCAAGTGCGCCATTTTAGCTTCGACAATTTTTAAACCTGCATTTTCAAAACGGGTGTAAATTTGACCAATGACGTTTTTCGCTACTGCGTCTGGTTTGATAATACTAAGGGTGCGTTCTACTGCCATGATAACTCCATAAAATTGAATAAAAAATAACGGCTTACAAAAGCGGTATTCTATCATTGTTCATGGGTTTAATGAATGCTGATTTTAAACATGATTGCAAGATAATAGCAGCCCATCAATCAGACCTGTTAATCACAATATCGAGCAATCTTTTTTCTCAAAAAGCCAAATTAGGCAAGCTGCCATAGCTGCCCTGTTGAACCATTTATAATAGGCTATAATGGTTTAGCCCAATTTGATTTGATTTAAACTGAAGACCAATCCACCCATTCAATTCATTTAAATGAATCAAAATAAAGAAAATAATTATTTATGCAACAATGAAAGGATAGCGACAACGTGCTTGCAACTTGCCCTGCTTGTGGACTGCTTTGTGACGATATCGACGTTAGTCAACCATCATTCAATTCATGTGCCAAGAGTATTCGCTTTTTTAGCCAACCATCCTTAGACCGCTCTCCCATGATTGCAGGTAAAGCGGTAGACTTGGCCGCAGCTGTTACAGAAGCAGTCGCCATTTTACAATCGGCTAAACGTCCTATCTTTGCTGGATTAAGCACTGATTTATCTGGCTTCAGAGCCGCTTTTAAAACTGCCCAACATGCCAAGGCGCCAATGACGCACATGAATGCGCAAAGCACTTGGCGTAACGCCAAAGTGTTGCAAAGCAAAGGCTGGCAAACCACCACTTTAATGGAAGTTAAGAACCGCGCAGACGTGATTGTCTTGATTGGCACTGATGTAGTGAAGCATAACCCGCGCTTTTTTGAGCGTAATGTCTGGAATCAAGAAGCATTATTCACAGACCCACAGGCGCGTAAAATAATTTACCTCGGCGGTGAAAGCGTAGACAGCAGCTACGGCGTTTCAGCAAATGGCAAACAGCCCACTGTGTTGCCTTGCGCAATGGATGCCTTACCAGAACTAACCGCCGCTTTGCGCGCCATGATTCAAGGCAAAACGCTGAAAGCAGATGCAATTGCTGGCATTGCCGTCACCGACTTACAAGTCGTTGTGGAGCAACTTAAACAAGCGCGCTATGCCGTACTGATTTGGATAGCCAAAGACTTCAACTTCGCGCACGCTGAACTCACAATCGAAAACATCACCGAAAGCATTGTAACTTTAAACACACAAAGTCGAGCCATGGGTTTGGCGCTAGGTGGTAGTGATGGTGATACGACGATTCATCACGCCCATACTTGGCTAAGTGCGCTAGCGCCTGAAGTACATGATTTAAGCCAATACGATACCATCGTCTGGGTGAACAGCTTTAGCCCTGACAAGGCGCTACCAACAACAGCTGCGCCAGTGATTGCCATCGGCAACAGTCAAATGGAATTTGACCCACCGCCAGCCGTGTTTATTCCAGTAGCGACACCTGGTTTGGATTGTGCAGGCACCTTATTTCGAGTAGATTCATCCGTTGTATTACCACTCAAACCAACACGCACAAGTCAACTACCCACCTTGACCGAAGTCATGACAAAAATGGATGCATTATTAATATGATTACCCTACTTAAAAATGCCAAAATATATGACCCTGCGCATGGTAAAAATGGTGTTAAAGAAGATATTTATATCCGTGATGGTCAGATTATTGCTAAGCCCAGCAAAACAGAAAAGATTGCGCAAACCATCGATTTAAATAATAAAGTAGTGATGGCTGGTGCAATTGATATGCATAGTCATATTGGTGGCGGCAAAGTCAATATTGCGCGCATGCTGTTGCCTGAATATCAAGAAACCCTACGTTATTCCGACCCCGAGGCACATGTGTGTGGTCCACATTGTGCACATAATGCAACGCCGAGCACTACCGTGACTGGGATGCATTATATAGAAATGGGTTACACCGCCGCATTCGAACCTGCAATATTAGGCATTAACGCAAGACACGCGCATTTGGAAATGGGCGACACGCCGATGATTGACAAAGGCGGCTATGCCATGCTGGGCAATGATGATTACTTCTTGCGTTTGCTAGCCAATAAAGCGGAACAAAAGACGATTAATGATTATGTGGCATGGACATTAAACGCGACCCAAACCATTGGCATCAAAGTCGTGAATCCAGGTGGGATTAACGCCTTTAAATTCAATCAACGGCGGTTAAATTTAGACGAAAACAATCAACATTATGAGGTCAGCCCGCGACAGATTCTGCAGCGGTTAAGCCGCGCTGTGCATGACATTGGCATTGCTAAACCATTGCATGTGCATTGCAACAACTTAGGTGCAGCTGGTAATTTTCAAACGACACTCGACACCATGGGGGCTAGTGATGGCATTCCCATGCATTTGACCCATATTCAGTTCCATAGTTATGGCACAGAAGGTGATATGAAATTTTCATCTGCGGCGGCAGAGATCTCAGAAGCCATTAACAAAAATAAACATATTACCGCTGATGTCGGTCAGATTTTGTTTGGTCAAACGGTAACGGCATCTGGTGATAATATGATGCAACACCTTAACGCGAAACACGCCAACCCAAAAAAATCGGTCATCATGGATATCGAATGTGATGCAGGTTGTGGTGTTGTACCATTTAAATATCGCGACCAAAACTATGTAAACGCATTGCAATGGGCAATTGGTTTAGAGATCTTTCTTAGCATTGAAGACCCATGGCGTGTATTCTTAACGACCGATCACCCTAACGGCGCACCTTTTACCAGTTATCCGCATTTAATCCGATTATTGATGGATAAAAGTTTTAGAGATGAAGCGTTTGATCAACTCAATTTGGATGCACAAGCCATGAGCAATCTAAAGGCCATTGCACGCGAATATAGCCTATATGAAATTGCAACCATGACCCGAGCAGGTGCTGCCAAATTGATTGGGATGAACAATCAAGGGCATTTAGGTATCGGTGCAGCTGCCAATATTACCGTATACACCGAACAGGACAATAAAGAAGCCATGTTTGCAAAACCTGATTATGTATTTAAAGATGGTGAATTAGTTGTAAAAAATGGTGAAGTAGTAAAAGTAGTTTGGGGTAAAACCCATACAGCCAAGCCAGCTTATGATCGAAGCGTAGAAAAAGGCTTAAAAGATTATTTCGACAAATACCATACAATCCAATTAGATCACTACAAAATCAGCGATGATGAAATAGCCGATGATGGCCGCAATAGCGTAGTGAGTCATACAAAATGAAAATCAACGGCATACAAATAGACGATACATACGCGGAAGCCTTTAATATGCGTGGTACGCGCGTCCTGATTACCGCGCAAAACTTGAAATGGGCATATCACGCGGCAAACGCCATGACAGGCTTTGCCACCAGCGTCATCGGTTGTGGTGTAGAAGCAGGCATCGAGCGTGAATTGACCGAAGCCCAAACTCCTGATGGCCGCCCTGGTGTGAGTATTTTAATGTTTGCCATGGGTAGCAAAGTCTTAATGCAACAACTAGAAACACGGATGGGACAATGCGTTTTAACCTGCCCTACTGCTGCTGCCTTTTCAGGCATTGACTCTGAAGACCAAATCAGTTTGGGTAAAAATTTACGCTACTTTGGTGACGGTTATCAAATAGCTAAACAGTTACCTGATGCCAATGGCATCAATCAACGCTACTG
This sequence comes from Methylophilaceae bacterium, assembly GCA_017857755.1. Taxonomy (GTDB): domain Bacteria; phylum Pseudomonadota; class Gammaproteobacteria; order Burkholderiales; family Methylophilaceae. The sequence continues at coordinate 40,965 of JAFMCM010000011.1, forward strand.
GCGTATTCCCGTGATGGACGGTGAATTTATCACCCAAGAAACCACAGGCATGGTGCGTGCGATTGGCGGGGGTAATTTCTTGGTATTAGGTAAAAGCCAGCCACAAGTATTAGCGGCATGTGAAGCGGCGATTGATGCCATGAAAAAATTGCCAAACATCATCATGCCATTCCCAGGCGGTGTCGTGCGTTCGGGATCAAAAGTCGGTAGCAAATACCCTAAAATGTTTGCCAGCACCAATGATGCTTTCTGCCCTACATTAAAAGGGGCTGTCAAAACAGCATTAGATCTCGATATTGAAAGCGTCATGGAAATCGTGATTGATGGCCTAACATTTGAAGATATCGCATTCAGCATGAAGGTAGGAATAGAAGCCGTCTGCAATCTAGGTGCAGACGCTGGTATTCAACGGATCTCAGCTGGAAATTATGGCGGAAAGCTCGGCCCGCACCTGTTTAAATTACATGCAATACTCGGTGGTTCATCATGACAGCACTCACCTTCACGCTTAAAAATGGTTTAACCCACCAGCTAGACTGTCGCCGTTTAACAAACCAATTTTTGGCCGACCACACCATTGCTGATATCGAAGCGATGACACTAGAATCGCATCACAAAGTGGCTGACTGGTTTACAGTATCTGGCTCAGATGCTTCAAACATTGTGTTTAAACAAACCAATTCATACTTAACGCATATCGGACATCAAATGACTAAAGGTCGCATAACCATCGAAGGTGATTGTGGTGATTATTTAGGTCAACGCATGCAAGGTGGCAGCATCCTCTGCAAGGGCAATGCTGGTGATAGAGCTGGCGATAAAATGCGCCGAGGGATTTTATTAATCGAAGGTAATACTGGTGATTATTGTGCTTCCAGCTTGATGGCTGGCACTTTGGGTGTCATGGGCTTCACTGGTCGCTATCTTGGCTATGGCATGAAACGCGGCACCTTGTTACTCGCAAAACAACCCACTGAACAAGCAACTTGGGTTGATTGCGGTTCGCATCACTTGCCGTTTCTCAAACTACTCTATCAATCTTTCTCACACTTTGACAGTCAATTTGCCAAACTCAGCTCCACTAGAGCGCAACGTTGGATGGGGGATATTTCTGGCATTGGCAAAGCGGAAATCTTATTTCTAAATCCAGACTAAACATCACCAAGTGCGAGTAAAAAATGATGATTTAGTCACTTTTGTTTGACCCATATCAAAGAAGAGCCAAACGAATTAATGATAAAATGCTTGTTTTCGTATTTAATCATCTAATTTGTTATGTCCCAATACCTGACTGCTGCACTTTATAAATTCGTCAACCTCCCCGACTATCAAGCCCTGCAAGCACCTATTTTAGAAACCTGTGTTGCGCATCATATCAAAGGCACCATCCTACTCGCGCTGGAAGGCATCAATGGCACCATTGCAGGCAAAGCAGAGGATGTTCACGCCGTATTAGCCTATCTGCGCCAAGATACACGTTTTAGTGATTTAGAACACAAAGAGTCTTATGCTGACCATCATCCTTTTTATCGCATGAAGGTGAAGCTCAAAAAAGAAATTGTAACCATGGGTGTTAGCGGTGTAGACCCTAATCTGGTTGTCGGCACTTACATCAAACCAGAAGATTGGAATGCCATCATCAGCGACCCTGACGTGATTGTCTTAGACACACGTAATGACTACGAAACGCATATCGGCACATTCAAAGGCGCGGTTGATCCAAAAACAACCACGTTTAGAGAGTTTCCAAAATATGTGGCAGAAAATCTCGATAAAACCAAAAACAAAAAAGTCGCCATGTTTTGTACAGGCGGTATTCGTTGCGAAAAAGCATCATCCTTTATGAAACAACAAGGATTTGAAGAAGTGTATCATTTACAAGGTGGTATTCTTAAATACCTAGAAACCGTTCCAAAAGAAGAAAGCCTGTGGGAAGGTGAATGTTTTGTTTTTGACCAACGGGTTGGTGTTAAACATGGTCTAGAAGTTGGCGATTATGATCAATGCTATGCTTGTCGCATGCCGTTATCCCCAGAGGAACTCAAAAGCGAACAATATACTGCGGGCATCTCTTGCCCACACTGTTATGACAAAACCACCGAGGCTAAAAAAGCCGCCTTAACTGAAAGACAAAAACAAGTATTGTTAGCCAAACAACGCGGCGAAGCCCATATCGGTGCTGGTCTTAAAAAAACCTAATCCACCGCATTTTTTCCAGCACCGCTCGTGTAATCACGGATTGCACGAGTTGATGTTGATGCAAGCACTAACCGTCTTGGACCGTTCAATGTGCCCTGCTCCCGCCACCAGCATTCGACTTCATGTTCAACGATGTGTAATCATCCACTACGATGTGCGCTCCATTGATAACAATCGTTTTACGGGCAATTTCAACATCAGCGCTGTTAATTGCAATCTGCTTTTTCTGATCCAAGCGGTCTGAATCACGCATCGGATTTGCGCTATCATCGACTAGCTGTTCAACCCGTTGCCAAACACCTTGTTGATATGCCCAAATCGTTCTTGTTTTGACATCCCATTGGAATAAAAACAACCATTCATTTTCGATCAAGTCTTTCACCATGCGATGTTTCTGAATAATGTGTCCAATTGCATCTTTTGGTGCGGCGATATAAACATTCAAGCGCACAGGGTTGTGTCGCCATTTTGTGCCATCATGTAGCGACTGTTGCGGCAAACCAATTCTTAAATCACCACCATTGCCTTCAAATACACCAAAGTGACCACCGACTACATTGTGGAGCATCTTATTGCCACTACCATAGTGAAAGTGATCCGTCACGCTAGCGTAATATTGCAAATTAATCCAATTCGTTACAATCATAGGCGCAGTCATGATTTGCTCAAGCAACTGAAAATCACTGTCGGTTTGCCAAACATAATCATGCAAGAAACTTCTACCCTCAAAATCAATACCCCGAGTCTCCGCCCTTGGTGCAATAACAAACGCCGCATTATTCACAAGCCCCCATTCTGGCCTTAACTGCGCCCAGTCTTTACACTTTTGCTTCAACAAATGTTGTATCGATTGACGTTCGCGTAATACCAAGCCTTCGGCCGCTATTTTCTGTTGTTGACAAGCAAAAGTAGCCGCATCAAGCCAATGTTTCCAAGCGCCATGTTGATTATTTAAAATCATGATTTCATCGGTTACCGTGTTATGTAAACAAGGTACAAATACGGTATTTTCAGGAATCACTATACCCGCTTGTTTCAGCACAGACCTAAGCGCTTGGCGATTCAGCAAATCACAAAGCACCAGAGCATTCACCTCACCAGTTTGCCCCCCACATGCACCACAATCTAAACCAGAAGCATGTGGATTATTAGAAGAAAAACTACCATGACCGACAATCAATACCCGCTCTGCATAGGGTTGTTTTAACCCTATGCCAACTAACACCGCTTTGGCTAGCCCCGCTAATGCCTCAATATCGAGGGTCTCTATATCGCTATTAATTTGCCACGCATCACCAACTTCTTTTGCACTACTCATCGTCGATGGCCCAGAACCAAAAATAGTCTGCTTGAGCAAATCAAATAGCTTTAATAAACCTTGTGACTCAACAATCCCAAAAGTAGAAACTGCCGTCTCTGAAGCCACTTTCCAACTGATTTTCTTTTGTAATTTTGATTGTGTTTGTTTCACTTTTACAGCGGCAACGGCCTGCTGTGCAAACAATGTGGGCTTTAATAATCCAGGCAATTGGGGTCTTACGTATGGTGTCGCTTTGCTTGTATAGGCAATAGGCAAACCAAAAAAACCAGCAAACCCATAGGTTTCAATTGCAGGGTGTTGTGCTTCTAGCTGCGTTCTCAATAGCGCCGAGCGCACATCAATACAAAATACCGCTTGCAACACTGGTTTTTTTACTGCTTGCCTGATGGCTGTACTAAGCTTGTCATGCATACCGGCCTGAAACCGAATTTCAGTCGCTTTATGCCACACCCACAAAAGACGGTTTTCTTTTTTGCATTGCGATTGCAAACCGTTAGCATTGTAAAGCTGACGCATAAAGAGCTGGCTCAGCTTTTTAAATAGATCGGCATCACGCATTTTCGTGTTTTGCCACAACACCCAATCCCAAGCCATTCTGATAGCCACTAACTGTCTTAATAATTGTCGATGATCTCGACCATACAATTTAGCTTGCCATTCATCATAAGCTAAGCAAGAAGCCCAGCCATTAATATCCAGTACCAAAGCATACACATAATCGTTCCAGGCCGCTTCATCAATATTGCCATCAGTTAAGGCAGTAAAATGGTCATGCACAAGATCATCTATCCTATCTGGCAGTCCAGAAAAAAGAGCATGAAGGTGCGCTTCTCCCGTTAGCAATTGCATCCCTTTATCTGCAACTGTTGACGTTTTCCAAGCCTGATAAAAGCCTTCATCTTTTGTTAAATCTTGCGCAAAATGTTGGGGGAACTGCAGATAAAAAGCACAGAAATGGCTAACCTGCTGCAAGATTTCCTCACGCCATGAAATGTTGTGCTGATGACTGGCTTGATGATCTAAAAAATCACTCATATGCACCCAATGCTGACTCACATCTGGTTTATCCAGATAAGCAAGCAAAGTTTCAGTATCCTCTGTTATATTCAAACAGGCCTTCGCGGCGTTTAAATGCTGTTCAGTCAGTTCATTTTGCCACAAAGCTTGATAATAACTTTTAGGCATTAGCAGACGAATATTGCCCAAAAATCCAAGTTTCGCGGCTGTATCCATCATATGCGTCTGCCGTAATTGCCACCATGGATTGACGGCAATTGACTGATCAAGCGGCCAACTTGGCGCGATGTTTTGAGCGGCTAAATCAACTGCATTCAGCGGGTTAAAACTTTGATAAGACTTGTGCTTGCTTGCTAATGTCATGTTTAACTCCCTGTAATAATTGATGCTTAGCTGGTTTTTTTGGCAATCTGATTGGCCATATTTTGAGCGTAATCCGTGTCGACCATTCATCGAGATAAAAGCCAGCATTCAGCAGTGGCAAAAGCGCGGTTTGCTTGCGCTGGACCACAAATAAAGTGATATGGGCCATCAATAAGCCGATCAACAGCAAACTAACCAAACCATCAAATTGCCATACATAGGCATGATGGATTTCAGGCAAGATGCTGGTGACTGCTTGTTTGAATATCAAATACAGCAACACCATCACCACCACAGGCACAATCGCTTTAAAAGGTGAGCTAAGTAAATCACTATTGGCCAGCAAGACAATCGCCGCACCAGTCAAAAACATCCAAGGGCTATACGGTGCACCAATCCAACCTAAGTAGCTAGCCGCAAATAGCACACACAATGCAACACATATGGCTAGCTGCCAATCTAAAATCTGCGGTATTGCTTTAGCATTGAGGCGCATCACATGCTGCTGTACAGCCTCGCCTGCTGACAGAAAAGCATGTGCTTTATAAACAGAATGTGCTAACAAATGTAACAACGCAATCGCATACAATCCTAAGGCACATTCAATGAGCATTAAGCCCATTTGCGCAATTGTTGACCAAGCCAATCGCACTTTCACGCTCGGAACCGACATCATAATGAGCGAAGCCAAAACAGCAGAGCAACTAGCAACAACCAACAATAAAGCTTGTGCAGGCAGTGATTGAGAAAACAATGGCGCGAATATCAACAACAATAAACCACCCATATTGATAATGCCCGCATGTAGCAAAGCGGATACTGGCGTCGGTGACTCGACAACTTGTATTAACCAACCATGCAATGGCAGTTGTGCGCATTTAATCAAAACCACAACTGAGATTAATAGCGCCGCAATATGCAGATTGAAACTTAAATGGTCAACTGGATAATGACTAAAAATCCTATCCATATAAGCAGTACCATGCTCGGCATAGACGATTAAAAAAGCGAGGCCTAACAAAAACTCGGCCACTCTAGCAAAAATAAATTTTTTATGGGCGGCTAATACAGCGCGATAGCGTTGTGGATAAAACATTAACAACTGATGCAAACTAATACTGACCGACACCCAACCCAGCCAAAGCAAAAGCAGATGATTACTAACAACGGTCAGCATCACAGAAAAAATAGTGATTAAATACCACTTTAAAAAACGACAATCGTCAGCATCTAACGCAAAATTTTGGTGGGCGTATTTCAACACCACAAAGCCAATCAAATGAACTAGCAAGAGCACAGTACTCGTCACACCAGTAAAATGTAACAATAGAAAAGAAGATGGCAAATCAAAACCAAAAATAGTCATAAGCCAAATAACCACAGTGGAGAAAAGCCCAATAAGCGCGCCAATCAGCGCAATCCCCCATCTGCGCTTATTGGCGCTCAATATAAAAGCAATCAAAGGCATTAATACACAAGCAATGCGTAAACCATCAAACATGATTTGAGTCATCTTTTCCATATCCGTTTTTGAATTGCACGCATTTTGCTTGATAGAATAAATCAAGTAAAATATATTGTTTGCAACAAATAGTTCATATTTAAAGAACGGAAATAAACAATGGCAAAACTCAATTATCATCATCTAAATTACTTCTGGCATGTTGCCAAAATCGGCAACCTAACCAAAACGGCTGAAATATTACATGTTTCTCAATCTGCTTTATCCACACAAATCAAACAGTTAGAGGATAGTATTGGCAAAGCACTATTCACAAGAGAAAGACGTCAACTGATCTTGACTGATGTAGGCAAAGTCACATTTTCCTATGCTGAATCCATTTTCAACTTAGGCAATGAATTAGAAGGCATTCTCAATAAGGGCCATCAATCCAAAAACCAAACCTTACGGATTGGCATGCTCTCCATTATGTCACGCAACTTTGTTGAGGCCTTCGTCAACCCATTAATGAATAACCCAAAAGTGAAATTAGTGATTGCTGCAAGAGGCCAGACAAATCTACTCGCCGAACTCTCAAATCACGAATTAGATTTAATTCTAACCAATATTGAAGTCAGAGGCTCAGCCCAGCAATCATGGCAATGCCAATTACTGACCAAACAACCCATTTGCGTAATCGGCCATCCTGGTTTAGCACTAGCGCCTACCTTTAGTCATGCCTACAAACAAGTGAACTGGATATTGCCACTAAGCAACTCACCGATTCGATCTGCTTTTGATGGCTTGTGTGCACAACATCAATTTCAGCCCAATATCTTAGGTGAAGCCGATGATATGGCCATGCTGCGCTTGCTCACACGCGATACAAAAGCAGTCGCGGTTATGCCAAGCGTAGTTGTTAAAGATGAGATCACCAGCGGCAAACTCACCGTATATGCCACCTTACCCAACATTTTTGAAAACTTTTATATAGTGACCGTCAAAAAACACATGTCAAACCCACTCATTAATGAACTCATTGAAAGCTTTTCAACCCTAGAATCTCAAGCAGATTAAGCGATGTTATTTAGCTTAGTCGATAACCGCTGCAGTTAACATGCGATTAAATAGTCCATGTTCATGATTTTACTTAGCCATGGTTCATGATGAACAATAGTCATGCATTGTGGTGCTGGCGTATGATAAACACATCAGTTAGACATACTTCTAATCGAAAACAACTTAAAGGAAATCATTATGTGGACAACACCAGCAGCGACTGAAATGCGTTTTGGCTTTGAAGTAACAATGTACGTTATGAACAAGTAATCTAGCATTCAGCACAAACAAAGGGAGCTCACGCTCCCTTTTTTTATTGAATAAATTGATTAAATAAAAACTAAAACCTTGCTTAAGACGCTTTCGCGTCTTCGTAAGTGCTCAACCACAACTGATCTATCTCATAAACCGACTGCTTACATATTTCAGACAGATGGTCCCAATATTTTCCAGTCTTAAAATAATAGCCAAGCGCCATTTCTGCAGATAACACCTGGCTTGGTTTACTTGCATCAAATTTTGATTTTTCTAGCGCAACAAGCGCACGATACTTGGCACTAGTCATCTGTTGCAGCGCATCATAATGCACGCGAGGAAAAGTCAATCTAGACGTAGAAGCAACAGACAAATTAACACAAAGGCAGTCTTGAATACTCGCATAATATTGTAACCGCAGCGATTTAGCCTCTAATGATTGCAATGACACATCATCACGCAAAGGGTCTGCTGTGCCTGTTCCATAAAAGTGTGTTTTGCTGCCTGCTGGGTAAACCATATCGCACCCGATAAAAGCAATCAACTTAGGTTTAAGCTGCCCCAGCGCCCAATAAGCAGCAGTAAACGCCATCGTACCCCCAGCATAGACAAAACCACCATAATCATTTTGTATAGGCACATAGTCGGCAGAAGTAACTATTTGCTGTTGCTTGCTCAACAGCGCTGGCCGTCGTTCAACTGGAAAATCATCAGGAAAAATCAAATAATCCCAATCATCTCTGACCTGCCAAGCATTATTAATCGCAATCATATGTCTAAACGCATGCTTAGACCATGGCTTAGCCTCTATTGCATTTGGCGCACTACCAATAATAAGAATTGAATCACTGAGCATTAATTTTTCTCTTAACGATGATTGTCTGACCATTCACAGCAGATTTAATCAAGTTTTGCGATCAGGGCTTTGCAAAGTAAAGACCTAAAAAGGAATAGATATTCTACAGTCATTACCGTAAGCGATTGGAATTAAATTGAATATTTCCTGTGTTGACAGCGCCATTTCAGCGCAATGCTAAAAAAGCGCAGGCCATGCCAGCACGCAGGTGGTATGAGGGTTTTACTTCATGCTGAAAGGTGCGCTTGGCACGCGCTGGCCAACTGTTGCGCTTGTTTAATTTGATCGGGGGTCAACGCTTTGGCAACAACATCTCGCGATACTTTTGCGACAGAAAGACCATTCGCCGCCGCTAAGTTAAACCAAAGATGGGCTTTAACATCATCTTGCACCACACCCTCACCGTTTTTATACATCACACCAAGGCTATTTTGCGCCTCCGCAAGACCCTGTTCAGCCGCTATTTTGTACCACGCAAAAGCTTTTTGAAAATCTTGCACCACACCTGTACCTTTGTCATGCATCACGCCAAGATTATATTGCGCACACGGGTCACCCTGTTCAGCAAGCGGCAACCATAATTGATAAGCCTGTTTATAACTGCCTTTTTTATACGCCT
>JAFMCM010000039.1 GCA_017857755.1 Methylophilaceae bacterium
AAGCACCTGGGTTGATTGAGATAGTGAAAGCAACATCTAAATCGTTTTGACGTGTCTTACCAGAAACTGATAGGTAGTTAGGTAGCAAACCAGTTGTGATGTTGTTTGTAGTTTGGTCAGTGGTAGCGCCTGCACGGCTACCTGCACCTAGACCATTTGAGTTAGTAAATAGACCGCCGTAACCAATACCTGAACCAGCATCGCCACTGAAACTAGTAGAGGTGTAGTATGCGTTTACAATACTGATGCCATACTACAGGCTGATTGGCTGCGTTCATTATGCGCATCCGCTGTTTTTTGCTGATGGTTGACAGCTGAGAACGGCGACTTTACTCGGTTGAGGTTAACGACATTGACCCAGTGTCACGCGCTGAATGCCAGCTAAGTCTAGTCTATGCTGGATATGGCTAAACCCAGCGGCGCTGAATAGAGAGGCCACTTGGCTGGCTTGTTGGTAGCCATGTTCAAGCATCAGCCAGCCTTGCGGCTTGAGGTGTTTTGTAGCGGATTTGATCATCAGACGGATATCCGCCAAGCCATCTGCACCCGCGACTAAAGCAGAAAGGGGTTCGAACCTTAAATCACCTTGGCTTAAATGCGCGTCATGGGCTTCGATATAAGGTGGATTGCTGACAATCATATCAAAGGTTTGATCTGCTAAGGCATCAAACCAATCACTCAGAACAAAGCGTACTTGGTGCATTTTGAGCTGTTGCGCGTTTTGTTTTGCGATGGTGAGCGCTTTTTCTGAGCAATCGACGGCAGTCATTTGCACTTGTGGCCGATGGTAAGCTATGGCTAATGCAACCGCCCCTGAACCTGTGCCCAGATCCAGCACCTCTTGGTTTTTTGCCAATGGCAATTTGGCCAATGCCGCCTCGACTAACGTTTCGGTATCAGGCCGTGGAATCAAGGTATCAGGCGTGACCTTGAAGGTTAAGCCATAAAAATCCCGCTCACCCAAAATATAGGCAATGGGTTCACCCTGCATGCGGCGTTGAACCAAAGCTTGAAAAGCCTGCTGATTTTCTGCCGCCAGCGCATCGTGCGCATGTGCAATCAGCCATGCATGATTCACGCCAAGCAACTGCGCCAGTAATAATTGTGCTTCTTGCTTTTCTTCACCACTGGGGTTGGACGCCTTCAGTGCCGTCTGAGCCGCCTGCAAAGCCGCATACACATTCATCTGCTACTGGTCATCACCTAGCATGGCCAGCATATCGGCTTGATGCTCTGCCGACAAGGGGATAATCAACTCATCCAACTCACCTTCAGTAATCGCATCAATTTTATACAGGGTTAAATTAATCCGATGGTCAGTAATACGGCCTTGTGGATAGTTATAAGTGCGGATCCGTTGTGAGCGGTCGCCTGAGCCAATCAGGTTGCGGCGCTCGGAAGAGATTTTTGCATGTTGCGCATCTTCTTCTTTTTGTTTAATTCTCGCCGCAAGCACCATCATGGCTTGTGCCTTATTGGCATGTTGGCTTCGGCCATCTTGGCATTCAACCACAATCCCCGTTGGTGCATGGGTAATCCGCACAGCCGAATCGGTTTTATTAATATGTTGGCCGCCCGCCCCCGAAGCGCGGAAGGTATCAAGACGAATATCCGCAGGATTAATCACCACATCTGCCACCGCATCCACTTCTGGCAAAATCGCCACCGTACAAGCGCTGGTATGTACGCGACCTTGGGTTTCGGTATCAGGGACGCGTTGCACACGATGACCGCCTGATTCAAACTTCAGTTTAGAGTAAGCGCCTTGGCCTTCAATTTTGGCAATAATCTCTTTATAGCCACCGACCTCACCCTCGTTGGCAGAAAGAATTTCCAGCTTCCATCTTTGCTTCTCAGCATAACGGCTATACATGCGGAATAAATCACCAGCAAAGAGGCCAGACTCGTCACCGCCAGTCCCTGCTCGGATTTCTAAAATCACGTTCTTATCATCATTCGGGTCTTTAGGAATCAACAATTTTTGCAAGTCCAACTCGATGGTCTCTAGACGTTTTTTACCCGCCTCGATTTCTTCTTGCGCAAAGGCCTTCATTTCAGGGTCGCTGAGCATGCTTTGCGCCTCCTTCATGTCGGCTTCTGTTTGAACATAACGATGATACTGCGCCACAATCGGCGTGATTTCTGCATGCTCACGCGTGATTTTGAGGTAGTTCTCCATATTGTTCGTAATGTCTTCAGAGCTCATTAAACGGTTGAGTTCATCAAGACGTTCACTTAAATTAGCGAGTTTTTGTAATATGCTGGGTTTCATGTGTATTTGACGTTTTTTAAATGCTTAATAAGGGCTTACTTAATTTGATAAATATGGCGTAGCAATTGTTCTAATTCCAAATGCGCATCACCATGACTTTGGTTAAGGGCATGACTAGGCGCATGCAATAATTTATTGGTAATCGCCAAGCTAAGCATTTCTAATGCCTTTTCTGGGCTTTCCCCTTTTTGAATCAGTTTCAGCGCTTTATCTAGTTCGGCAGTGCGCATGATTTCCGCCTGGTCGCGCAAGGCTTTAATTGTGGGGACAGAATTGCGCTTTTGCAACCAATGCATAAAGCTTTCGACCCTGCTCGCCACAATGCTTTCCGCGGTAATAGCCGCCTCTTGTCGATTCTCAATCCCATCCGTCACCACTTGCGCAAGGTCATCAACTGTATATAAAAAAACATCATCAAGCTGCGCTACTTCTGATTCAATATCGCGTGGAACAGCTAAATCAACCATAAAAATTGGGCGATGTTTACGACTTTTCACCGCGCGCTCTACCATGCCTAAGCCCACAATCGGCAACTGGCTGGCGGTGCTGGTGATGACAATATCAAACTCAGCAAAACGTGCAGGCAAATCATTTAATAAAATAGACTCGGCTTGCACCTTATCAGCCAGCTCTGCGCCACGCTCTTTTGTGCGATTGGCCACGGTCATGCTTTTTGGATGTTGCGCCGCAAAATGATTAGCACACAATGCAATCATCTCTCCCGCACCAATAAATAAAACTTTTTGCTCGGAGAGATTGCCAAAAATACGTTGCGCTAATTTAACGGCAGCAGCAGCCATCGAGATAGAGCTACCGCCAATATCGGTATTCGTACGGACTTCTTTGGCCACTTCAAACGTGCGTTGAAAAAGTTTGTGTAAATGCGTGCCTAATGTACCCGCTTCTTGCGCCAACTTTACTGACTGTTTAAATTGACCCAAAATCTGCGCTTCACCCAGCACCATGCTATCTAAACCAGAGGCCACTCTAAACGCATGTTTAACCGCATCTTGATTAGCAAGCGTATAAGTGTAAGGCTGAAGATGGCTTAAATCCAGCTTGTGAAAATCAGCCAGCCAATGCACCACGGGTAGCGCATCTGCTGATTGGACATAAATTTCTGTACGATTGCAGGTGGATAAAATCGCCGCTTCGGTAGCATTTTTAATCGTCAAATCAGACAGCGCCTCGCGCATATTGTCGATACTAAACGCGACATTCTCGCGAATTTCGATAGGGGCGGTGGTGTGATTAAGACCTATTGTATACAGCTGCATTTTGCTATTTTACCAAGTCATTGATGTTGTTGGAAAATAAACTAAGGCCTGAAAAGCACTTTAGTTGGTCAAAACATCCGCACAGAGGCTTATCCAAATAGCGAAATAGGGTTAAAATAGCATTGTTAGCAATCCATAATTAAACGAAAAACAGATAAAACGGAAAATATGATGAGTAAAGATTTCAGAATTGCCCCAAGTATTCTTTCGGCCGATTTCTCTAAATTAGGCCAAGAGATTGAAGATGTAATCAAATCAGGTACCGATTTGGTACATTTTGATGTGATGGATAATCACTACGTGCCAAACTTAACCATCGGTCCGTTAGTGTGTGATGCCATTCGCGAGCTATCGCACAATGTTGGTGCCTTGATTGATGTGCATTTAATGGTTGAGCCAGTTGACCGCATTATTCCTGACTTTGCCAAAGCAGGCGCAGATATAATTACTTTTCATCCAGAAGCCTCTAAGCATATCGACCGTAGTCTTTCCATGGTGCGTGATTTAGGCTGTAAATCAGGCTTGGTTTTTAACCCAGGCACACCATTACATTACTTAGAGCATGTGATGGATAAAGTCGACATGATTTTATTAATGTCCGTCAACCCTGGTTTTGGTGGTCAAAAATTCATTCCACAAACACTAGAAAAAGCCAAACAAGCACGCGCCATCATTGATGCATACACGGCAAGAACTGGTCGCGAGATTTGGTTGGAAATTGATGGCGGCGTCAACCCAGACAACATTGCTGAAATCGCAAAAGCAGGTGTTGATACATTTGTCGCTGGCAGTGCGATTTTTGGCAAACCAAGCGATACCGATGCAAACCGTTATGACACTGTTGTTGGCAAAATGCGTGCTGCATTAGCCACTGTTTAAGTTATTTTATGATGCACTTCCTTAAAAAGCACGTCGTCATTCGCTGGCGATGGTGGGGCTAAACCAAGCGCAACGCGCAGACATTGTACTGCGCACATCGCATCTCACTTTTTAAGGAACATCATGCTTCAAACGATTACAAAAACCGAATTCGATGCCTTGGCGCAACAAGGCTACAACCGTATCCCATTGGTTCAAGAAACCTTTGCCGATTTAGATACACCGCTTTCTTTATACCTCAAGCTGGCTAACCAGCCTTTTTCCTATTTACTCGAAAGTGTGCAAGGTGGTGAGCGTTTTGGCCGCTACTCCATCATCGGCTTACCAGCGAAAACACGCATTGTTGCCCATGGATGCAACGTACAAGTCTTGCAAGACAATCAAATAGTAGAATCATGCGAAGCAATCAATCCGCTTGATTTTGTGCAGGCTTATCAAGCGCGCTTTAAAGTACCTCCATACACAGGCTTACCCCGATTTACTGGCGGTTTGGCGGGCTATTTTGGTTATGAGACGATTCGCTATATTGAAAAGCGTTTGGCTCATACGCAAAAGACCGATGTGATTGGCACCCCTGATATTTTGTTAATGGTGTCAGAAGAAATTGCAGTTGTGGATAATCTCAGCGGCAAACTGTATTTTATTGTCTACGCCAATCCTGAAGATGAGGGTGCTTATGAACAAGCGCATCAGCGTATCCAAATCCTGATGCAACAATTGCGCAAAACGGTCAAGATTCCAGAATCAAAACCAACACCAGCGACCCAAGCCAGCTCGGAGTTTGGCGAAGAAAACTACAAAGCCGCCGTCAAAAAAGCCCAAGATTACATTCTTGAAGGCGACATCATGCAGGTGGTGCTCAGTCAGCGTTTATCGCAAGACTTCACTGGCTCGCCTTTATCCCTATATCGCGCATTACGTAGCTTAAATCCCTCACCCTATATGTTTTATTACGACATGGGTGACCATCACGTTGTTGGCGCCTCACCAGAAATTTTAGTCCGTTTAGAAGATGGTTTGGTCACTTCTAGACCGATTGCTGGCACGCGACCGCGCGGCAAAACGCGCGAGGCTGATTTGCTGCTGTCTGAAGAATTGTTAGCCGACCCCAAAGAGTGTGCAGAACATGTGCAACTCATGGACTTAGGCCGCAATGATGTCGGACGTGTTGCGCAAACAGGCACGGTAAAAGTAACGGACAATATGAAGATAGAGCGCTACTCACATGTGATGCATATCGTGAGTAATGTCGAAGGTCAGCTTAAGCCAAACATGAATGCGATTGATGTTCTAAAAGCAACCTTCCCCGCAGGGACGGTTTCAGGCGCACCAAAAGTGCGGGCAATGGAAATCATTGATGAATTCGAACCAACTAAACGCGGCATTTATTCAGGGGCTGTTGGTTACTTAGGTTTTAATGGTGATATGGATGTTGCGATTGCCATCAGAACAGGTGTGATTAAAGACCAAAAACTGTATGTCCAAGCGGGCGCCGGTATCGTGGCCGATTCAGTGCCGCAAAGTGAATGGGAAGAAACGCAAAATAAAGCCAAAGCGGTGATTCGTGCAGCTGAGTTGGTGCAGGCGGGTTTAGATAATCAAAGTGAGGTGAGTTAAATGTTACTGATGATTGATAATTACGACTCCTTTACCTACAACCTTGTGCAGTATTTTGGTGAGCTTGGTCAAGATGTGCAGGTTTATCGCAATGATGAAATCGACTTGGCAACCGTGGCGGCATTAAAACCACGTCATATTGTGATTTCTCCTGGCCCATGTACGCCTAACGAAGCGGGCATTAGCTTGGCGTTGATTAACGAATTCAAAGGCAAAATCCCACTACTTGGCGTTTGCTTAGGTCATCAAAGCATCGGTCAAGCCTTTGGCGGCAACATCATTAAAGCCAAAACCTTGATGCATGGCAAAACCTCGCTGATTCATCATAAAAATGATGGCGTGTTCAAAGGCCTGCCCAACCCCTACACCGCGACACGTTATCATTCGCTAGTGATTGAAAAAGAAAGCCTACCAGCTTGCTTGGAAATTACCGCATGGACCGAAGACGGTGAGATTATGGGTGTACGGCACCAAACATTAGCGATTGAAGGTGTGCAGTTCCATCCAGAATCCGTGCTAACTGAGTATGGACATGAGTTGCTCGATAACTTTATTAAAACCTACTAGGCCAACCCATCATGTTTAAAGATGCGCTTCATCAATTATTAAACGGGCAAGACTTACCCCACGCGCAAATGTTAGCCGTCATGCAACAAGTCATGGGTGGCGAGCTGACGCCAGCACAAATTGCAGGCTTATTGATTGCCCTGCGATGCAAAGGTGAAACGGTTGATGAGATCACGGCGGCAGCTACTGTGATGCGCCAACTTTCGACAAAAGTGCATACCATCAATACCGCACATCTAGTCGATACCTGTGGCACTGGCGGGGATGGGATCCAAACATTTAATGTATCCACGGCTGCCGCTTTTGTTGCAGCGGCGGCTGGGGCAAAGGTGGCCAAACATGGCGGCCGCTCTGTTTCATCCACTTGCGGCAGTGCAGATGTATTAGAAACGTTAGGTGTTAACGTGAATAAAAGCGCCGATGAAGTGGCCAAAAGTGTCGATGCAATTGGGATTGGTTTTATGTTTGCCCCTAACCATCATCGCGCCATGAAATATGCTGCACCAGTACGTAAAGAACTGGGTGTTAGAACCATTTTTAATCTACTTGGCCCACTGACCAATCCCGCTTCAGCACGCCGTCAAGTCATGGGTGTATTTGATCAAGCATTAACAGGCAAGCTCGCACAAGTCTTACACAAGCTTGGCAGTGAACACGTATTGGTGGTGCATGGCGCAGATGGAATGGATGAAATCTCCTTCACTGGCGACACCTTTGTCGCCGAATTAAAAGATGGTCAAGTCACGGAATATATCGTCAATCCTACTCAGTTTGGACTGCCTATCCATGCCTTAGAGGAAATTCAGATTCAAAATGCCGAAGCCTCCAAAGCCATGATTATGGATGTACTCAATGGCCAACAAGGAGCAGCACGCGACATCGTGTTACTAAATGCAGGTGCGGCCATTTACACGTCTGGCATCGCCTCAACACTGGCCAGCGGCATCCAAACAGCTGCCCAAATGATTGATGAAGGTAAGGCGCTCGCTAAATTAGCCGCCTTAAAAGCGAGATGATTAAAAAGACCAGCTTAATGGCGGCCATCTGTTCGCAAGCCAAACCACCATCAAACAACCACGATGACGCTCAATATCTGGTTGGCATTGAACGCGTCATCAAGCGCGCAAACAGCATATACCGAGATGGCGCATCCACCACGACATTACCCATCAATCACGATTTATTAAAGTAGGCATCACCATGTCAGATATATTAAATAAAATTTTAGCCACAAAACAGGAAGAAGTTGCCAAAGCAATCGCCGTCAAATCGCTCAAGCAAATCCACGAAGAAGCGCTGGCGCAACCAGAACCAAGAGATTTTGCTGGTGCACTAGCAAAAAAAGATGCGGCCAATTTACCAGCAGTGATTGCTGAAATTAAAAAAGCCAGCCCATCAAAAGGGGTGATTCGTGCAGACTTTCATCCAGCCGAAATCGCCAAAAGCTACGAAAAAGCGGGGGCAGCTTGCTTGTCCGTGTTAACCGATGAACAATATTTCCAAGGCGCAGCGGCTTACTTAAAACAAGCGCGTGCGGCCTGTAACTTGCCTGTTTTGCGCAAAGACTTCATGATAGACCCCTACCAAGTAGTAGAAGCGCGCGCGATGGGCGCTGATTGTATTTTGTTAATCGTCGCCGCTTTAGAATTAAAACAAATGCGCTTGCTTGAAGATATTTCGCATGAGCTTGGCATGGCGGTTTTAGTGGAAGTACATGATGCCGAAGAGCTGGCATTAGCCTTGCAATTAGAAACGCCATTAGTTGGCATTAATAATCGCAATTTACGGACTTTTGATGTGACCTTGCAAACGACTTTGGACTTATTAACCAAACTGCCTGAAGATCGTTTTGTCATTACTGAGTCTGGTATTTTCACCCCAGAAGATGTCGCGCTGATGCGTGGCAACAACGTCAATGGCTTCTTGGTGGGTGAGGCATTTATGCGACAACCCGACCCAGGGGCCGAGCTTGCTAGCGTATTTAATCAATAATTTTACACCTCTAAGACACGTAGGCGCAGAGAGAATCAAATAACAAAATGGTGTTAAATGATGACCTTTTACCATAATGTCTTCGAAGTGAGTGAAAGGAACTAAACAATATGGCCAACCTATTTCTTGCTCATCGCCCGCGCCGTATGCGTAAAGATACGTTTTCTCGTCGCTTAATGTGTGAACATGTACTAACCAGCAATGACCTAATTTATCCAGTTTTTGTCTTAGAAGGCGAAAATAAAACCGAAGCAGTACAATCGATGCCAGGCGTGCAACGTCAAACCATTGATCTTTTGCTTAAAACAGCGGCAGAGTGTGTTGCATTAGGGATTCCTGCCATCGCTCTTTTCCCTGTAATCTCACCAGACTTGAAAAGCCTAAACGCCAAAGAAGCCTACAACCCCAGTGGTTTAGTCCCTAAAGCCATCAGAGCGTTAAAGCATGCTTTTCCTGATTTAGGTGTCATTACGGATGTTGCACTCGACCCTTACACCACCCATGGCCAAGACGGCATTATTGACGACCACGGTTATGTACGCAATGATGCGACCGTGAGCATCTTGGTCAAGCAAGCGCTCTGTCATGCCAAAGCAGGCGCTGATGTTGTAGCGCCATCGGATATGATGGACGGGCGTATTGGCGCTATTCGCAGCGCATTAGAGCAACATACGTATATTCACACGCGTATTTTGGCTTACTCTGCTAAATACGCCTCGGCTTTTTATGGTCCCTTCCGTGATGCCGTTGGCTCCTCTGCTAACCTAGGTAAAAGTAATAAATACAACTATCAAATGGACCCTGCCAATTCAGACGAAGCAATGAAAGAAGTGGCGCTGGATATTGAAGAAGGTGCGGACATGGTCATGGTTAAGCCAGGCATGCCATATTTAGATGTTGTACGTCGGGTCAAAGAAACATTTGGTGTACCGACATACGCTTACCAAGTGAGCGGTGAATATGCCATGCTAAAAGCTGCCGCACAAAATGGATGGCTAGATGAGCAAGCCTGCGTGATGGAAAGTCTGCTAGGCTTTAAGCGTGCAGGCGCGGATGGTATTTTGACTTATTTTGCGATGGACGTGGCTAGATGGTTAAAGTAGTTGGCTAACAACCGTCATACTGCAAGCATTACTAAGCCAGCCACCACTACACCAGCATGCGCCCACGGCAATACCTTGGTATAAGGCAATAAAAACAGTTATTGTAGCAACGCTCTCACTTCAGCAATATTGGCTTTATCTGCATTGCCTCCGTTGGAAGCTTTCTTAATCGCAACCCGCAAATCATCATATTCAAACACACTAATTTTTTGCAAGCCATATGCGGTCTCTAAAGCATACAAAGGCACGGTTTTGCGCACTTTGTCTTTTTTGTTTTTGCTGGGCTTGTCGGATAAGCGGTAGGCTTTTTCATCTGTTTCAAACGGGATTTGTTGACCCAACAAAAAAATCTCCACATCTTTGGCACTATCAGCAAATAAATGGATATCGGTTTGAGACTGCTTACCAGCGGTGCCATCCAATACCGCACCTGTTAAATAAGGATTAAATCGTTCTAATAGTTGCATCGTGGCGAGTGCCGCCTGCCGCAGTTGTTTTAGCGCTTGCGGTTGGTCTTCAGAAAAAAGTTGGTGATAAAGCTTAATTTCCTCTTCTATTTCTGCATTGCTCGGTAAAGCACTACTCTCAGCAATGCCGATTTGCCGACCTGCCTTCTTCTTGGCATAAGCAAAATCGCTAATCCCATCTTCCACCATCATGCGCGCCGCCTGTTGCGCAATGGTCTGTCTTAATTGGTCTAAACTTTCGCGTGCCATTGAACATTAAAATCCTGAAGGGTTAATCACACTTCTAGCATTGTCAATACTTGTTGCACCACCTCTTTTTACGGTCTGCCTTGTTACCCTCTGCTCTTGTTCACTTGGAGCAGGCTTGCTATTGGTCACACTGGCGTCAGACGGATTGACCGCTGAATCATTAGCCAGCGGCGCTGGGGCTGCAGCGCTAGGCTGTAAAGTGATGCTAGGCAGGCTAGCATCAAAAACATCTGTCAATGGCGGCAACTCCCGGCGTAACGCTGGCGGTGGATTTTCATTATAAAAATATTCACTGATGCCATAAGCCGAATCTGAATCCAATAAAGTCCCTGTGTTTGGGTTAATCGACAAAGACATCAAGCCTGCTGGAATAGGATAAGGTAAATCTGGTTTATCTTTCAGCGCTGTTTTCATGTACTGAATCCAGATTGGTAATGCCGCTTGACCACCCGTTTCAACACGACCAAGTGAGCGTGGACGGTCATAGCCCATCCATGAAATGGCCACTTCATGCGGAGTGTAACCAGCAAACCAAGCGTCTATCGTGTCATTTGTTGTCCCCGTTTTACCAGCTAAGTCTTGTCTACCAAGTACTTTTGCCTTTGTTGCAGTCCCTTTTTGGACAACATCCTGCAACATAGAAGTCATGATAAAAGCATTGCGTTCATCAATCACCAACGGCGCCGTTTTTTCAGCAATCGGAAACTCGCCTTTCTCAATTAAATTGCCCTGACTATCCATGACTTTCGTAATCAAGTGCGGCTCAATCTGATAACCACCGTTGGCAAAAATAGCATAAGCAGCCGCTAATTCTAATGGGGTCACCTCACCAGCGCCCAAAGCCATCGTCAAATAAGCTGGATTACGCTTTGGCGAAAACCCAAACTTAGTCGCATAATCTTGTGCATAGCGCGGTCCAATACTTTCGATAATGCGAATAGAAACGGTATTTTTAGATTTTGTTAAAGCGGTACGCATCCGCATTGGGCCATCATATTGACTATCGTAATTTTTAGGTTCCCATTTTTCACTAGAACCCACTTCGCTAGCCGTCATGGTGATGGGCTCATCATTAATGATACTCGCTGGCGTAAAGCCTTTTTCTAGCGCAGCTGAATAAACAAACGGTTTAAAGCTTGAGCCAGGCTGACGATAAGCTTGTGTGACATGGTTATA
>JAFMCM010000040.1 GCA_017857755.1 Methylophilaceae bacterium
TCGAACTCCCGACATCCTGCTCCCAAAGCAGGCGCGCTACCAGGCTACGCTACACGCCGAAGAGGCAGAAATATACTGTAATATGCGCGATTGGTCAAATCAAATATGCTAAAATGCGCAATTATTTTTTAACATTCGTTTGAAACAGAATAATGTCAGCGCAAATCATTGATGGTAAAACCATCTCAGCAAAATTACTCGATCGCATCCAATCTCGGATTTCAGCACGTCTTGTCGAAGGAAAACGTGCGCCATGTCTTGCCGTTGTGTTGA
This sequence comes from Methylophilaceae bacterium, assembly GCA_017857755.1. Lineage (GTDB taxonomy): Bacteria > Pseudomonadota > Gammaproteobacteria > Burkholderiales > Methylophilaceae. The sequence continues at coordinate 274 of JAFMCM010000040.1, forward strand.
TTGGTGCAGACCCTGCTTCCGCAATTTATGTTCGCAATAAGCGGTTGGCTTGCGAAAAAGTCGGTATTGAGTCGATTTCTCATGATTTACCCGCATCAACTTCGGAGGCTGATTTATTGGCATTAATTCGACAGCTAAACGATAATGAACATGTGGATGGCATTTTAGTGCAATCGCCATTACCTGCTCATATCAACGAGGATGTTTTAATAGAGCATATTGATGTCAGTAAAGATGTAGATGGTTTTCACCCTTACAATATTGGCCGGTTAGCCGTGCGTCAGCCAACACTACGCTCTTGCACGCCCTTTGGCGTGATTAAGTTACTTGAGGCGAGCAATATCGACCCTAAGGGTTTAGACGCTGTGATTGTTGGCGTTTCTAATCATGTGGGTAGGCCAATGGCCTTGGAGTTGCTGTTAGCTGGCTGTACGACAACTAGCTGTCATCGGCACACCAAAGACTTAGCTGGACATATTCAAAGGGCTGATTTGGTTGTGGCTGCAGCTGGTAAAGCAGGCTTAATCAAAGGCGAGTGGATTAAGCCGGGTGCCATTGTAATTGATATTGGTATTAATCGCTTAGCTGATGGCACATTAAGTGGTGATGTTGATTTTGTAAGAGCAAAAGAACGTGCCAGCTTTATCACCCCCGTACCTGGTGGCGTTGGGCCTATGACGGTAGCTACATTAATGGAAAACACATTATTTGCTTTGGAACTCAAAGAAGCTAGAAAATAAGTTTGCTACGCAAATTCTTTGCATCTCGCAATTAATCAGTGTACACTCGCGCGATTAATTTCATATAAATTTTGTTTTTTTAAGTAGTTTTTTGGGATACAAAATGGCAAAAACAACACCAAATATTAGTTTCACCCCTTATCAGCCAAAAGCTGATGAAGAGTATATGAATAAAAAACAGCTTAAACACTTTCGTGATATTTTAGAAAACTGGAAAGCAGAATTAAGTGACGATATTGATCGGACTGTTCATCATATGCAGGATGAAGTTTCTACTTTTGCTGATCCGAATGATCGCGCTAGTCAAGAATCGGATATGGCACTCGAATTGCGCAATCGTGACCGCGAGCGCAAGCTGATTAAGAAAATTGAAACTACCTTACGCAACATTGATGCTGATGAATATGGCTATTGTGAAAGTTGTGGTGTAGAAATTGGCCTGAAGCGCTTAGAAGCACGCCCAACCGCTACACTTTGCATTGATTGTAAAACATTAGATGAGTTAAGAGAGAAGCAAGTAGCTAAATAATTAACGTATTCTTGAGTGTAATTATCGGTTTCATTTTAATCTTAAAATAAAAAGCCCGCTACTTAGCGGGCTTTTTTATTGTTTAACGATGCAATTTACTCTTCAGAACTCGGCTCTTTTCCTGGCTCTTCGATTAACGCTTTCATACTTAAACGCACTTTGCCTTTACTATCAATCTCAACAACTTTTACTTTAACGATATCACCTTCTTTAACGAAATCGCTTACCGCATTCACGCGTTGGTGTGCAATTTGCGAAATGTGAACTAAACCATCTTTACCTGGAATCAATGAAACCACTGCACCAAAATCTAATAGTTTAACAACTGGTCCTTCATAAATTTGACCCACTTCAACATCAGCAGTAATCGCTTCAATACGACGTTTCGCTTCTTCGCCTTCTTCTGCACTCGTACATGCAATCTTCACGGTTCCATCTTCATCGATGTCAATCGTAGTGTTGGTTTCTTTCGTTAAGGCTTGAATCACTGCGCCGCCTTTACCAATCACATCACGGATTTTATCTGGGTGGATTTTCAGCGTCATGATACGTGGAGCGAATTGTGACATTTGGGTATCGGCATTATTTAATGCTTCTTGCATAATGCCTAAAATATGCTCGCGGCCTTCTTTTGCTTGGGCTAAAGCTGCTTGCATAATTTGTGCTGTAATGCCTGTGATTTTAATATCCATTTGAAGTGCTGTGATGCCATTTGATGAACCAGCCACTTTAAAATCCATGTCACCTAAATGATCTTCATCACCTAAGATATCTGTTAACACAGCAACGCGGTTACCTTCTTTAATCAAGCCCATTGCAATTCCAGCTACTGGCGCTTTCATTGGAACACCAGCATCCATTAATGCCAGCGTACCACCGCAAACAGAAGCCATGGAGCTAGAACCATTGGATTCTGTAATTTCGGATACTAGACGCATCGTGTAATCAAAATCTTCTTTAGCAGGCAGTGCCGCCACTAGGGCACGCTTAGCTAAACGGCCATGACCAATTTCACGACGCTTAGGCGTTCCAACACGACCTGTTTCACCCGTTGCGTATGGCGGGAAGTTGTAATGCAACATAAAGTTATCTGTAAATTCGCCTTGTAAAGCATCTACTTTTTGCTCATCACGACCAGTACCTAACGTTGCTACAACCAAAGCCTGTGTCTCGCCACGTGTAAACAGTGCAGAACCATGCGTGCGCGGCAACACACCAGTACGAATGCTAATAGGGCGCACAGTACGTGTATCACGTCCATCAATGCGCGGCTCACCGTTTAAGATTTGACTACGTACAACTTGTGCCTCTAAATTAAAGAATTCCCCTTTAATTTCGTTTGCTTCTGTTGTTGATGTTTGCTCTGTAATCAATGCTGCCATGACGCGATTTTTAATTTCTTCTAATTTAGCTGAACGCTCACCTTTTGCTTTAATTTGAAAGGCGGCATTGACATCAGCCTTAGCAATTTCTGCCACTTTTGCAATGATCTCAGCGTTTGGCTCAGGTGCAGTCCAATCCCAAGCATCTTTGCCAGCTTCAGCCGCCAACTCGTTAATCATTTTAATCACTGGCTGCATCGCTTCATGACCAAAAGTAACTGAGCCTAACATCACTTCTTCAGATAATTCTTTCGCCTCTGATTCAACCATCATCACCGCTGTTTCAGTAGCCGCAACTACCAAATCAAGCTCCGTTGTTTCCATTTGCGTTTTGCTTGGGTTTAAGATGTACTCGCCATCAATATAACCTACACGCGCAGCACCTAAGGGACCAAAGAACGGAATACCTGATAATGACATCGCAGCAGACGCACCAATAATCGCTGGAATGTCTGAATCAATTTCTGGATCAGATGACAATACTGTTGCAACAACTTGTACTTCATTATAAAAAGCTTCGGGAAACAATGGGCGCATTGGGCGATCGATTAAACGAGAGGTCAATGTTTCTTTTTCTGAAGGGCGTCCTTCACGCTTGAAAAAACTGCCAGGAATCTTACCTGCAGCATATGTTTTTTCCATGTAATCCACTGTTAATGGAAAGAAATCTTGCCCCTCTTTTACTTCGCGGCGGCTGGTGACGTTCACCATAACCACTGTATCACCATAACTCACAACGACTGACGCATCTGCTTGGCGAGCAATCTCACCTGTCTCTAATGTCAATGTATGATCACCATACTGAATACTTTTTGTTACTTTATTAAACATTTATTTTCCTTTTCAACTGAATGCTATTCACTACCCAATAGCAATCTAACAATAAAAAAAGCCGACGCAATTTTATGCAATCGGCTTTCTACATAACTATAAAAGCGAAAGTCGCATTTATAGTAACTACTTACGTAACCCTAATTTACCAATCAAATCTTGGTAACGGCTCACGTCTTTACCTTTTAAATAATCTAACAAACGACGACGCTGGCTCACTAAAGCCAACAAACCACGGCGTGAGTGATTGTCTTTTTTGTTTGTTTTAAAATGCTCCGTTAAATAAGTAATGCGGTTTGTTAACAAAGCCACCTGTACTTCTGGGCTTGCTGTATCATTTGGAGCACGTTGAAATTCTTTAATAATTTTTGAGGTGTCTTGCGCTGTAACTGCCATCTTTTTTCCTTTAGTTAGCGTCAATGCAAACAAAGCGAAGTAACCCATTTACTTAACCTGCGCCTGCATTCAATTTACATGTTTGTTAATGAAATTATTATCATCCCAATCACATGAGCACGCATTATAGACATAAAAGCATAAATCACCAAATTTTTTAGTCTTAAGTTGATGTTTTTATTTTGTTTTATGTTATTCCCGATTAGATAAACGGCTATTGATGTATCTCGTCAGCGTTTCGCCAATACTTTAGTACATGCCCTTTAAACGGCACATCTAAATAATCGGTTTGGTGCGGCTTTACCTGCTCACTTAAATAGCCATATTTTTCCATTTGCGAGGCAAGTTTATTTTTACGGCCTCGACCTGGGTCCACCAACACCACCTCACAGTTTGGCTGACTATGATTCTCTATAAACTTAGCTAACTGCTGGCTATGCTCATCTTCATACAAAAGATCACTACCAATAATCAAATCAAATCTGCCCAATGTGTCGTTATCTTTTGACCAATCAGCACGCTCATATTGAATGTCTGCGTCTTGATTCAAGGCCGCATTACGTTGTAAAAAGGATTCCACCTCAGGATGATAATCAGTAGCAGTGATATCCGCATGCTGCTTGTTCAGCATCAAACTCGTTAATGCCATCCCGCAACCAATTTCTAAAATACGTTTGTTTTCCGTTTCATATGCTTGCATATAGTGCGCTAACACCATACTTGATGGCCATATCACACCAAATAATGGCCAAAGTGCGTCATTGATACCAAGGTTTTTGGCAATGTGATCAGGGTCACTAAACTGTTGCTTGTCGCGCAAAGTGCAAAGATGAATATCAACCTTACCAATTTCAATGGTTTGATATTTGACTCGTATTGGTGGTGTCACTAGTTACCTTAATAATAAGAGGTAATGCCGACTATCCATTTAAACGATTCGATAGATAAATAACAAAACAAGACTCATCAGGATAACGTTTTATGGAATAAGTGCAAGGTTTAATATAGATTGCGTCTGCATCAGCCTTATAAATTTACCAATCGTTTTGGAGCGACTTTCCCGTCCCCCAATAAGGCCCCTAACCCGAGAAAAACGCCACTCTCTTCATACACACGCAACTCACCATCTGGTAGCTTTCCAGACTGCCAAACAGATTGACCTCTTTTAAAATAAAAAGCTGCGTCCTCGCTAATCATCACTTTTGGCAACAAGGCGATTGCAGTATCTACTGGTAATAACTGTGCATCTCGCTCGTCCATCGGCAATGCCTCTAATGCCTCTATAGTGAAGGCATTAGCCATTTGAAAGCCTGCCGTCTCAACTCTACGCAAAGCTGTTAAATGTCCAAAAGTCCCTAGCTTTTTTGCAACATCTTCGGCTAACGTGCGTATATAAGTGCCTTTACTGCAACTAACAGTAATCACTGCATCACAACCAGAAAAGGCATTCACTGTTATTTTTCTAATCAATACATGGCGTGCTGGGCGTTCTATTTCAATACCTTCTCTTGCATATTCATACAAAGCTTTACCTTCATGCTTTAAGGCAGAATACATCGGCGGGACTTGACTAATTACACCAATCAGTTGCTGACATGCTTGCTCAAACTGTGTCGCAGTGACGCTGACTGATTTGGTCGCAATGACCTCGCCTTCTACATCACCCGTCGTAGTTTGCTCACCCAGTTTGATATTAGCGATGTAGGTTTTATCGGCGTCGGTTACATGCTGTGCAAATTTAGTCGCCTCGCCTAAGCAAATCGGCAACAAGCCTGTTGCAAGCGGATCCAATGTACCTGTATGCCCTGCTTTAGCGGCTTGAAACAACCATTTCACCTTTTGCAATGCTTGGTTTGATGAATAGCCGAGCGGCTTATCCAGCAGCAGAATACCGTCTACTTTTCTTTTAACACGCTTAAACTGCAAAGGCTTAATCTTCTTGGAGGTCTTGAGGACTATCCGCTAATGCCTCATCAATTAACTTTGTCATTTTCATGCCATAGTCAGCAGAAGCATCGTATTCGAAGTGCAACTGCGGCACTTTTCGCAGTAGCATGCGCTTTGCCACTTGTGAACGCAAGAAGCCCGATGATTTCACTAAGCCTGCCTGCAGGGCTTGCGTACCTTCTGCTGCAGTGTAAAACACTTTCGCATGCTCCATATCGCCTGTTACTTCAACTTCTGTAATCGTGACCATGCCAATACGTGGATCTTTTACCTCAAACTGCAACAAATCTGCCAACTCGCGACGCATTTGTTCAGCCACTCGACTGGATCTAGAAAATGCTTTTGCCATTGACTGGTTCTCCCACTTCATCAATTAAAGTGAACGAGCAATTTCTACAACTTCATATACTTCTAATATATCACCCACTTCGAGGTCGTTATAACCTTTTAATGACAATCCACATTCAAAGTTGTTTTTTACTTCTTTTACATCATCTTTAAAGCGCTTGAGTGAGTCTAGTTCACCTGTATGAATAATCACATTGTCACGCAATACTCGCACTTTTGATTCACGCGTAATACGTCCATCACGGACGTAACATCCTGCAACAGCTCCAATTTTAGAAATGCGGAAGACTTCACGAATTTCCACACTACCAATAATACTTTCACGCTGTTCTGGTGGTAACATACCACCCAATGCAGCTTTAATTTCATCTACAGCTTCGTAAATAATATTGTAATAACGGACATCTACACCATTTGTTTCAATCAATTTCCGCGCACCTGCATCCGCACGCACATTAAATCCAATCAATAAAGCATTTGAAGCAACTGCTAGATTCACGTCAGACTCACTAATCGCACCCACAGCCGTATGAATAATGTTGACACGAACTTCTTCATTGGCTAATTTTAATAGACTCGTTTCTAATGCCTCATTGGAACCTTGGACATCTGATTTAATGATTAAACCCAATGTCTTCACTTCACCATCCGCCATTTGACCCATCATATTTTCAAGCTTCGCCGCCTGCTGTTTAGCAAACTTCACATCACGGAACTTGCCTTGACGGAACATCGCGATTTCACGTGCTTTACGTTCGTCATTCAATACAATCACTTCTTCACCTGAAGCTGGCACATCGGATAGCCCCAAGACTTCTACTGGGATAGATGGACCTGCCTCTTTAATCTCTGCACCAGTTTCGTCCAGCATAGCGCGGACACGACCATAAGTGCTACCAGCTAAAATCATGTCACCGCGTCTTAGCGTACCAGACTGCACCAAGATGGTAGAAACTGGTCCACGGCCTTTGTCTAAGCGGCCTTCAACTACCAAGCCTTTTGCTGGCGTATTTTTTGGTGCTTTTAGCTCTAAAATTTCGGCTTGCAACAATACTGCTTCCAACAATTCGTCAATTCCTTGACCAGTTTTAGCAGACACTTCACGGAACATCACTTCGCCACCAAAGTCTTCTGGCACGACTTCTTCAGACACCAATTCCATTTTCACACGTTGCGGATCAGCTTCTGGCTTGTCGATTTTGTTAATAGCGACCACTAAAGGCACATTACCAGCCTTAGCGTGATGAATCGCCTCTTTAGTTTGCGGCATCACGCCATCATCAGCAGACACAACAAGAATTACGATATCAGTCGCTTTAGCTCCGCGAGCGCGCATAGCTGTAAAAGCTTCATGGCCTGGTGTATCTAAAAACGTGACCATTCCGTTAGGTGTCTCTACATGATAAGCGCCGATATGCTGGGTAATGCCACCCGCTTCACCACCAGCGACTTTACTAGCGCGAATATAATCTAGTAATGATGTTTTACCATGATCAACATGGCCCATTACAGTCACTACTGGTGGGCGTGCTTCAAACACAGCATTTTCATGCTCCGCCTCTTCCAAGAATGTCTCTGGATCATTCTCCGCTGCCGCGGTTGCTTTATGTCCCATTTCCTCAACAAGGATTATTGCTGTTTCTTGATCAAGCACTTGATTGATAGTGACCATCATGCCCATGCCCATTAGCGTTTTAATAACTTCACTTGCTTTAATGGCCATTTTTTTTGCCAAATCAGAGACAGAAATCGTTTCAGGCACCAATACTTCATGCACCACTGGTTCTGTTGGCGCGGTAAATGCGTGTTCCACTTCCTCTTCTCTTCCACCACGGGCTTTATTTTTGCCTTTAGGTGTTCTCCAACCGTTTCCAATTGGCGCCGCACCGCGTGTTTTCAACCCACGTTTACGATTTTCTTCTTCATTCCAGTCTTTATTACTGCCTTTACCCTTTTTAGCGTCTTTATTTAAAGCAGGCTTCACTCCTTCTTTTCCTGCTGGTTTATGCAGCGTTCCTTCACTTAATTTTTTCGCTTTTGCTTTTGCTTCAGCTTCAGCCTCATCTTTTCTTTTTTGCTCTTCTTCAGCACGACGCTTTTTCAGCTCTTCTTTTTTACGCAAATCCTCTTCTTGGAATGCAATTAACTTTGCGTGGCGTTTAGCCTCTTGTTCACGAATGGCAATTTGTTCTGGTGTTAGTACCTGCTGTTTTTTTCGCTTAACCACCAGTTCAACACTAGCTTCCTCAATAACAGCTTCAGCTTTTTCTACAACTGGCTCAACTTCAACTGCTTCAACCACAATCGACTCTTCTGGCGCAATGACTTCAGGCAACTCTTCAAGAACTGGCACTGGAACGGTTTCCAAAACAGGTGCAGCGATTTCTTCAGACTCAACTGGGTTAGGCGTTTCTTGAGCAACTTCTTCATTACGCATAAGCACACGCTTTTTACGCACTTCTACTTGAATAGTACGCGCCCTGCCATCACTATCCGTTTTTTTGATTTCTGTGTTTTGCTTACGAGTGAGCGTAATTTTGTTTTTTGGTGCCTGCGAAGCACCGTGCTCTTTACGCAAATAGTCTAGTAAGGCTGTCTTATCAGCCTCATCTAATTGGTCATCGACAGTAGATTTATTTACTCCCGCGCTATTCAATTGCTCTAATAATAAAGCCGTTGGTAATCCCAACTCTTTCGCAAATTGTAATACGGTTGATTGTGCCATGTACTGCTCCAGTCTCTCTACTTTTCTTTTACATCTATAAGTTAATTACTTAAGTCATGATTAATTCAAACCTATGCTTGGTTCAATTGCAACTTACTCAAACCAAGGCGCACGCGCTGTCATGATTAATGTTTTAGCGCGCTCTTCATCCATGCCGCTTAACTCGACCAATTCATCAACTGCCAACTCAGCCAAGTCATCCATTGTTAGAATTTCTTTTGTTGCTAATAAAGCAAGTGTTTCTGCATCCATGCCATCCATTTTAGATAAGTCACCTGATACATCTTCAACTTTCTCTTCTTTTGCAATCGCCTCTGTTAATAACGCTGCTCGAGCGCGAGCACGAAGCTCATTGATTGTATCCTCATCAAACGCCTCAATCTCGGTCATTTCAGCCATCGGCACATAAGCAATCTCTTCCAAAGTGCTAAAGCCTTCTTGGACTAGAATATCAGCCACCTCTTCATCAACGTCTAACTTCTCCATAAATAACTGGCTTACGTTAGCGTACTCATCTTGATTTTTCTTTTCAGCCTCTTCCTCTGTCAGAATATTCAAGGTCCAACCCGTCAATTCTGAAGCAAGACGAACGTTCTGCCCGCTACGTCCAATTGCTAATGCCAACTGTTCTTCATCAACAACAACATCCATACTGTGCGTATCCTCATTAACGACAATACTCGAGACTTCAGCTGGTGCCATTGCATTAATAACAAACTGAGCAGGTTCCATACTCCAAAGCACAATATCAACACGCTCACCTGCCAACTCACCAGTCACCGCTTGCACGCGCGAACCGCGCATACCAACACAAGTACCAACAGGATCTAAACGTTGATCATTAGCTTTTACTGCAATTTTTGAGCGCAAACCAGGATCACGCGCTGCCGAACGGATTTCAAGCAATCCTTCTTCAATTTCCGGCACTTCAAGCTCAAACAAACGTTGTAAAAACTCCGGGGATGTCCGCGACAAAATCAACTGAGGCCCACGACCGCTGCGATCAATTCGTGATAAGTTCGCACGTACGCGATCGCCAACCCGTAAGTTTTCCTTTGGAATCATTGATTCTCTGGGCAAACGACACTCAAGACGACCAACCTCAATTAAGGCATCACCTTTTTCCATCCGTTTAATTACACCAGTGACAAGCGTTTCATCACGTGCAAGAAAGTCCTCTAAGATTTGTTCGCGTTCAGCTTCACGCACTTTTTGCAAAATGACTTGCTTTGCTGCTTGCGCACCTATTCGACCGAAAGATATTGACTCTAAAGGCTCTTCATAATAATCGCCAATTTCACGACCTTTTGCACGCTCATCCTCTTCATCAAATTGGAAATCAGAGCTCTCTAGCAAATCGTACTCAACGTATTGCCATCTTCTAAACGTCTCATACTCACCCGTAGTACGATCGATAGATACACGAATATCAGTATTATCTTCATGATTTTTTTTAGTCGCCGAGGCCAAAGCTAACTCTAATGCAGTAAATACAATCTCTTTACTCACGTTCTTTTCGTGGGCTAAGGCATCTACTAATAATAAAATATCACGACTCATCGTCTCTCTCCGACTTAAAATTAATTTCTTTACAACACAAAGTTAATAGACAACTCTAAAACTGCGGGTTTAAACGCGCCTTGTCTATCTGATTAAACGGCAATTTTTCAACTAGTCCATCACATTCAATATGAACCATATCGTCCGCAAAACCACGTAAAATCCCAACAAAATTCTTTCTTGGCTCTTTACCTTCAACAGACATAGGCAGACGTAATTTTACCTGGACACGCTCGCCAATAAAACGCATGAAATCAATCTCTTTCTTCAGAACACGATCCATACCTGGCGAAGATACTTCCAACCGGTCATAATCTATCTCGTGTTCAACTGTTAATACGTTGCCCAATTGATTACTCACTAATACACAATCATCAATATTAACGCTATCTTTAATATCCTTCGGATTAAGCTTATCGATAAACACACGTAACAATTTACCTCGATTCGAAATCTCGAGGTCGACCAACACAAACCCAAGTTGAGTTACTGTTTTATCAATTAAAGCCTCTAAACCTTGCACAATTTCTATCCTCACTGTTTATCACCACAAATGTCGCGGAAATAAAAAAAGGGCCTAACTGCCCCTAAACAACACATAATTATATCAATAAATACAGTTAATTGGAATCCGTTCTACTCGTTTTTAGGACTCCCCTGCTAACAAGATATAGATTATGACAGCATTTAAAACATAAACCAAGCGCTGGCATCAAGCCTGAAGAACTAAAAAAG
>JAFMCM010000012.1 GCA_017857755.1 Methylophilaceae bacterium
GTTAAGGTGTTTCTACCCATCCCGAGCTGGTTGGCTGCGTCCATGCGGCGACCTTCGGTATGTTGTAGCGCCTTGGTAATCATCACCCGTTCAAAGTCTTTGGTTATGGCTTCAAGTATGCCAGTTTCGCCACGGTTAAGTGCATCGGTGACTGTTTGTGACAGGGCGTCTTGCCACGCGTCATTTGCTGCAGTGGTTTTGGCGCTATTCTCTTTTAGTTCAGGTGGTAAGTCGGCGACATCGACATGTTGACCAGGCGCCATAACCGTAATCCAATGGCAGACGTTTTCTAGTTGTCTAACGTTACCACTCCAGTTGACTGCGCTGAGATACTTAAGGGCCTCGGCTGAAAGTACTTTTGCATCGACATCTAAATTGATGGCGCTTTGTTGTAAAAAATATTTAGCCAGCAAGGGAATATCTTCGCGTCTTTCGCGCAACGCGGGTAAGCGTAAACGAATGACATTTAGCCGATGAAATAAGTCTTCTCTAAATAAGCCAAGTTTAACGCGCTCTTCGAGATGTTGATGGGTGGCGGCAATCACGCGCACGTTGACTTTAATCGGTTGATGACCGCCAATGCGGTAGAATTGCCCATCGCTCAGGACGCGTAGTAAGCGCGTTTGTAAGTCTGCTGGCATATCGCCGATTTCATCTAAAAACAAAGTGCCGTTATCTGCTTGTTCAAACCTGCCGCGACGGGTCGCTTGTGCGCCAGTAAAAGCACCACGCTCATGGCCAAAGAGCTCAGACTCTAATAAATCTTTTGGAATCGCCGCTGTATTGATGGCGATAAATGGATTGTCTGCTCTAGGGCTGTGTCGATGTAATGCACTTGCCACTAGCTCTTTGCCACTGCCTGATTCGCCATTTATTAATACAGTGGCATGGGAGCGGCTTAATCGGCCAATGGCGCGAAACACTTCCTGCATGGCGGGTGCTTGACCGATGATTTCTGGGGTATCTTCTAGCGTAACAACGGCAACTTCTTGACGCATGGTTTCATCCACGGCACGTTTGATGACATCAATGGCTTGGTCAACATCAAATGGTTTGGCTAGGTATTCAAACGCACCATGTTGAAAGGCGGCAACCGCACTTTCTAAATCAGAATATGCGGTCATGATGATGACGGGAATATCTGGATGCTGTTCTTTTATTTGGCTTAAAAAGGCTAACCCAGAACCACCAGGCATGCGAATGTCACTGACAATCACCTGTGGCAATTCGGTTGCAATGGCTGCAAGCGCATCGGCTGTATTAGAGAAGGTTTTAAACGCTAACTCTGTACGTGCAAGGGCTTTTTCAAACACCCAGCGTATTGATTGGTCATCATCTAATATCCAAATTGGTTTCATGTTCGTCTGCTTGCCTAATTGTTAAAGTGTCTTGTGAAATGATTACGGCTCAATCAGAGCATGCTTGATTACCGTACTTTCTACGGGTAGTAGAATGGTAAAGCAAGTGTTGCCTGGCTGACTTTTGCAATCAATCATTCCATGATGTTGTGTAATAAAAGTTTGTGCCAATGCTAGTCCTAGGCCAGAACCGCCTTCGTCTTGGCGGCCAGTGACTAAGGGGTAAAATATTTTATCAATGATGTCCGCTGGAACGCCTGGACCGTTATCCATAATCTCAAGTTTAATCGCCACCCGATAACGCTTTCTGCTTAAAGTGACTTGTCGCTCTGAACGGGTTTTTAAGGTTATTTTTGCTGCGGGCGTCTTGCTAGAGAGTAGGGCTTGTACGGCGTTACGCGCAATATTCAGCACCGCTTGGATAAGCTTTTCTCTATCGCCAATAAACTCTGGCAGGCTGGTGTCATAATCTCTTTGTACTTTAATATTGTTCGGCGATTCGGCAAGCAATAAACTCCTGACACGTTCTAGCACTTCGTGAATATTGGTTGTTTCATACTTAGGTACTCGGTGTGGGACTAATAGCCTGTCCATTAGCCCTTGTAAGCGGTCAGCCTCTTTGATAATCACTTGTGTATATTCGCGTAAACTGGGTTGCGGTAATTCATGCTCTAACAATTGGGCTGCACCTCTTAAGCCACCCAAGGGATTGCGAATCTCATGCGCTAGGTTACGTAATAACTCCGAGTTGGCTTGTTGCTGAATTAACATGCGTTCTTCTTTTGCAATCCGCAGTTGCTGGTCCATTTGCTGAAACTCTAATAAGATTTTTGCTTCAGGCATTTCAATAGGCGTGACGGTGCAGGTAACGGCATGGGATTGCTGACGAACGGTTGTAATGGCAAATTCATGCTCACGAAAAGGACTGCGCGTTTTAATGGCATGCTCAATGGCCAAGTCTAGCAATTCACAATGTAAAAATACCTCTGTAATAGGGCTATTGACGACTTGTGTCGTGCTGATGCCAAATAAAACTTCTGCACTTGGATTCATATAGACCACTGCTTTGGCATCGGTTAATAATATGACCGATGTCGCAAGATTTTCAAGGCCAGTAGCAGTAGCAGGAATTTTTTGAGTCATGGTTTAAATAAGCGCACTAAGTGTGATGAACATGGAGTATCTAAGCAATATACACGCCAGTTTAGTATTTTTAAAGCGATTAATTGAGGTTGTGAATTTCTTTTTTGCCACTTTTAAAAGCTACGCACGCTGCAGCTAACTTAGCAAACCAAATCTGTTGGCGAGATGGGTATTATTGCTTTGGCCTAGCGTTATCTGGCTTAAGAAAGGCCTTGGGCTGAGAGGCTGATGACCAGGCTTTAACGCCTGTTGGGACGTTGGTTCAAAATCGCTTGATGCCAGCGTGAGCGCCATTTTTTCATATGCCTAGTTTAGTTGAGTCTATATTGCTTAGCAACGGCAGGGGTCGAGTTCCGCTTGACTGCGAGACAAGGTGTTGCAGATGGGCATCTAGATAAGAAAAAAGGGCAGCGACGCTGCCCTTTTAACGGTGCTAATGCCAGATTAGCAGCTGTAGTACATATCAAATTCTAGTGGTGTTGGTGTCATGCGCTGTGCTGTCACTTCTTCCATTTTGAATGCAATATATGAATCTACCCAATCTTGTGAGAATACGCCACCACGTGTTAAGAACTCGTGGTCGTTTTGCAGTGCTTCTAAGGATTGTTCCAATGATGCAGAAACTGTTGGAATCAGTGCATCCTCTTCTGGTGGAAGATGGTATAAATCTTTAGTTGCAGGTTCGCCAGGATGGATTTTATTTTGTACGCCATCTAAGCCAGCCATTAACATGGCAGAGAATGCCAAGTATGGGTTAGCGGTAGGGTCTGGGAAGCGCGCTTCAATACGACGTGCTTTATCAGAATGAACGAATGGAATACGGATAGATGCAGAACGGTTTTTAGCTGAGTATGCTAATTTAACTGGTGCTTCGAAACCTGGAACTAGACGTTTGTATGAGTTTGTACTTGGGTTAGTAATAGCGTTTAAAGCGCGGGCATGTTTAATGATGCCGCCGATGTAGTAAAGCGCAAATTCACTCATGCCAGCATAGCCGTCACCTGCAAATAAGTTTTTACCATCCTTCCATACAGATTGATGTACATGCATACCAGAACCATTATCACCTAATATTGGTTTAGGCATAAATGTCGCTGTTTTGCCATAAGCATGAGCCGTATTCAGTACCACGTATTTTAAGATTTGTGTCCAGTCAGCACGTTGTACCAAGCTGGCAAACTGTGTCCCAATTTCACATTGACCAGCAGTTGCGACTTCATGGTGATGCACCTCAACAGGCACGCCCATTTCTTCTAAGGTTATACACATGGCTGAACGAATGTCATGTAATGAGTCCACTGGCGCTACTGGAAAGTAACCACCTTTAACTTTAGGACGATGGCCAGTGTTGCCTCCTTCGAATGCGTCGCCTGATTGCCAAGCGGCTTCTTCAGAGTTGATTTTAACTGAGCTACCGCTCATGCCAACATTCCAGGTAATGCTGTCAAAGATAAAAAATTCTGGCTCTGGACCAAAGTAAGCGGTATCGCCGATTCCGCTTGCTTTTAAGTAAGCTTCAGCGCGATGAGCAATAGAGCGTGGGTCACGGTCGTAACCTTTGCCATCGGTTGGGTCAACCACATCACAAGTTAAAATAAGGGTTGGCTCATCCATAAATGGGTCAATATTCGCAGTAGATGGGTCTGGCATTAATTGCATATCAGAAGCTTGAATGCCTTTCCAGCCTGCAATAGAAGAGCCGTCAAAAGCGTGGCCTTCAGTAAACTTTTCTTCGTTAAACGCTGATACAGGTACGCTGGTGTGTTGCTCTTTACCGCGAGTATCTGTGAAACGGAAATCCACAAATTTGATGTCATTTTCTTTAATGAGCTTCATTACATCTGCTACGGACATTACAATCTCCTAATATTGAATGAATTAAAACGTTAAATTGAATATGTGTATTATTAAAATAATTCAATAACGAATATTAGCAGGAATTATGCCATTATAAAAAGCCTTAAAGTGTGGCCTCATCATAGGCGATGCGCTTGCTTGACGGTAGCTTGCACTGCTTTGGTGCTTTCAATCAAAAACAGCACCAAAATAGTGCGCAATATGTTTATCTCAGATAAATGAAAAAAAGCTATACTAATTAAATAGCAATTGCATTGAGATTGCTTGAGTTTTAACAGTTGATTGAAAAGGTTAGGAGGAAAAATGGAAGCCATACATCAAATACTGCAACGCGCAAAAGAAAGAGCGCAAGCGAGTAGCTTGCCTTATTCTGGCGCATTAACGCCGAATGAAGTTTATGATGTTTTAGAAAAAACATCGCATGCTGTTTTAGTGGATGTGCGTACGCATGCAGAATTGGCCTTGGTGGGTAAGGTGCCCAACACCGTCAATATTGAATGGGCTTTTTATCCTGGTATGGTGGCCAATCCTGATTTTCCTGCGCATTTAGAAATGCAAGTTGATAAAGAAGCTTTAGTGATTTTTATGTGTCGCACGGGTGGCCGCTCTCACCATGCGGCAACCTTAGCGGCTAGCTTAGGGTTTACCGAAGCTTATAATATGTTAGAGGGTTTTGAGGGTGAGGCAAATGCTGAGCATCAGCGTACGATGATGAATGGTTGGCGACATGCTGGCTTGCCGTGGAGTAACTAGGACAATATGACGGACAAGTACGCTGTGATTGGCAATCCAATTGCGCATAGTCAATCGCCCATGATTCATGCGGCGTTTGCAAAACAAACTCATCAAGCTATGTGTTACGAGGCAATCTTGGCACCGCTTGATGGGTTTGCTGAGACGGTCAATCAGTTGGTTGCGCAGGGCTACAAAGGGGTGAATGTCACGGTGCCGTTTAAAATAGCGGCTTTCAAGTTGGCCACGCAGCACCAGCCGAGTGCACTCCCCGCAGAAGCAGCGAATACGCTGGTGTTTCGTGGCGAACAGAGAATTGCTGAAAATACCGATGGCATTGGTTTAGTCACCGATATTCAAAAAAACTTAGCGATTACTTTGCAAAATAAACGGGTATTGTTAATCGGTGCTGGTGGCGCTGCACAGGGTGTTGCACTCGAAATAGCGTCAAGAATGCCAGCCCTATTTGTGGTTACTAATCGCTCAATGGAAAAAGTGAGTGCAATGCAACATCGCCTAGCCGCCGTCACAACGCACAGGCTGACGCCCATCTCTTTGGCATCGTTTGGTCAGCTTGATGGTCAAGTATTTGATGTGGTGATTAACGCGACTTCAACTGGCTTGAGCGATTCAGTATTGCCGATTCCCGATGGTATTTTTACGCCCAGCACATTGGCTTATGACATGATGTATGGCAGAGAAACACCCTTTATGGCGCAAGCTAGGTTAGCGGGGGCAAAAGTGGCTGATGGTTTGGGTATGTTGGTTGAGCAAGCAGCGGCAGCTTTTTATCTTTGGCGTGATGTTAAGCCCGATACAGCGCCAGTCATCCAGCAAATGAGAGGGGTTTAATTGTTGCGCTGGTTTTTTAATCGTCGGTCCAAGCCTCAAGCATTGACCTTTTGGGGTTACGCACATCGTCTGATTGTTTTAATTTTATTGTGGTTTGTCATCTTTAATTTATGGGTGTTTTTAAATATTGCTTGGTGGATTAAATTTAACCCTTCATCCAGCGCATTTATGCGCGCCAGACTCAGTGCGATGCGTGAAGAACATCCAGACGCTACTTTGAAGCACCATTGGGTTGATTATGCGCAGATGTCAATCCATTTAAAGCGGGCGTTGATTGCGAGTGAAGATGCAAAGTTTATGCAACATCAAGGCTTTGATTGGGAGGGCGTGGAATTGGCTTTTAAGAAGAATATTCAAAAAGGCAAGCTGGTGGCTGGTGGTTCAACAATTACACAACAATTAGCCAAAAATATGTTTTTATCTAGTCGTCGGTCGCTATTTCGCAAACTGGAGGAAGCGGTTATTACCGTTATGCTGGAGAAAATGCTAAGCAAACAACGCATTTATGAAATCTATCTTAATATGATTGAATGGGGTAATGGGGTGTTTGGCGCCGAGGCGGCGGCAAGGCATTATTATCAGACAGGTGCGAATCGATTGGGTGTAACGCAAGCGGCTAAATTGGCGGTGATGGTGCCGAATCCACGCTTTTACGACACGCATCGCAATACGCCTTATATCAAGCATCGTACAGCTACGATACAAACACGACTTTATATGGTTCAAGTGCCATAGTGATGGCATGCTGAGATGACTTTTATTGGATGAGGAAACGGTTGTAATGGATTGGTATTACTTGATGGCTGTTTTGTTGATTGTATTAGGCTTCATTGGCTTGTTAGCGCCATTATTACCAGGGATTGTCTTCATCTTTTGTGGTTTGTTATTGGCTGCTTGGAGTGACGACTTTACCCGTGTGAGCGGTTTAACCATGACGGTGATTGGTGTCGTTACATTCGCCGCATTGGCAATCGACTTTGTGGCATCTTATTTGACGGTTAAAAAAGCCAATGCTAGTCAGTTGGCGCGCTATGGCACCTTGATTGGTGCCATCATGGGACTGTTTGGCGGGATGGTTGGGCTGATAATAGGGCCGATTATTGGCGCAATGATGGGGGAGTTGATTGCGCGCAACAACTCAGAAGCCGCTGCACGCGTTGGGATGGCCGCTGGTATGGGCTTTATTTTAGCGTTGGTAGCTAGGCTGCTATTGGCAGGTATTATGATGGCAATTTTTGCCTATGCGTATTTTTACTAGTCCAGCATTAACTCACTTCATTTGCCGCTATTTGAGCATCTCTTTCAAATAGTAGCCAGTATAGCTAGCGGGATTGGCGGCTACTTGTTCAGGCGTGCCTTCTGCAATCACCATACCTCCACCATCTCCACCTTCGGGCCCCATATCAATAATCCAGTCTGCCGTTTTAATTACATCTAAATTATGCTCAATAATGACAATCGTATTACCAGCATCGCGTAAGCGATGAATCACGTCTAACAGCAATTGAATGTCAGCAAAATGTAAGCCAGTTGTAGGCTCGTCTAAAATATACAAAGTGCGACCTGTATCGCGCTTGCTTAGTTCTAGCGCTAGCTTAACGCGTTGCGCTTCTCCGCCTGATAAGGTCGTCGCGCTTTGTCCTAAAGTAATATACCCTAAACCAACATCGAGTAGTGTTTTAAGCTTTCTGGCAATAGTGGGTTGGGCGTTGAAAAAGGGATGTGCTTGTTCTACGGTCAGCGCAAGAATTTCACGAATGTTTTTACCTTTAAAGTTGATTTCTAAAGTTTCACGGTTATAACGTTGACCTTTACACACATCGCAAGGCACATACACATCGGGTAAGAAATGCATTTCTACGCGAATGACGCCGTCACCTTGGCAAGCTTCACAGCGACCACCTTTAACGTTAAACGAATAGCGGCCAGGTCCGTAACCACGGGCGCGACTTTCTGGTACAGCTGCAAATAAGTCTCTAATCGGTGTAAATAAACCCGTGTAAGTGGCTGGATTAGAGCGTGGTGTTCGACCAATGGGGCTTTGGTCGACATCAACGACTTTATCAAAAAAAGCCAGGCCTTCAATGCTGCCATGTGCCGCTGGTTCGGTATTGCTACGGTATAAGTGTTGTGATGCAGCGCGATAAAGTGTGTCGTTAATCAATGTGGATTTGCCACTGCCCGAAACGCCTGTAATGCAGCTCAATAAGCCAACTGGAATCTTAACCGAAACATCTCTTAGATTGTTGCCTGTGGCGTTATTCAGTTTAATCCAACGTGTTGGGTCTGGTTTGGTGCGTGTTTTTTTGTAGATAATCTGTTTTTTACCACTTAAATACTGACCCGTCAGTGACTTTGGATTAGCTAGAACTTCAGTTGGCGTGCCTTCTGCCACAATGCTACCGCCGTGCTCGCCTGCACCAGGTCCAATATCAATGACATAATCAGCCGTTAGAATGGCATCATGGTCATGCTCAACCACAATAACACTGTTACCGATATCGCGTAGGCGTTTCAGCGTTTCTAGCAAGCGGTCATTATCACGCTGGTGTAAGCCAATAGACGGTTCATCTAACACATACATGACGCCTGTTAAGCCGCTGCCAATTTGGCTTGCTAGGCGAATCCGTTGTGCTTCACCGCCAGAAAGTGTTTCAGCGGAGCGTGAAAGTGACAAATACTCTAAACCAACATTGATTAGGAATTTGAGTCGGTTGCTAATTTCTTTTACGATTTTATCGGCGATGGCTAGCTTTGCACCTTCTAATTGAAGTGAGTCAAAAAAGAGGTGCGCTTGTTTTAACGGCGTTTCGCAAATTTGATGAATGTTTTGATCGCCTACTTTGACATGGCGAGCTTCGCGGCGTAGGCGCGTGCCGCTACAATCGGGGCAGCTGGAAACATTGATATATTTGGATAACTCATCCCGTACCGCAGATGAATCACTCTCACGATAACGACGTTGTAGATTATTTAAGATGCCTTCAAAATTGTGTGTTTTGGTGAAAAAAGTGCCTCGTTCATTCAGATATTTGAATGCAATTTGTTCTTTGCCTGAACCATTGAGCAATACCTCTTTGGCCTCTGCGGATAAATCTTCAAATGCGGTTTCTAAATCAAAACCATAGTGTGCCGCAAGGCTAGATAGCATTTGGAAGTAGAACTGATTGCGTTTATCCCAGCCTTTAATGGCGCCACTAGCTAACGATAAGGTTGGGAAGGCGACCACACGAGCAGGGTCAAAGAAGTTAACATTACCTAAACCATCACAAGTTGGACAAGCACCTAATGGGCTATTAAAGCTGAATAAGCGCGGTTCTAGCTCTGCTAGTGAGTAATCACATTTTGGGCAAGAGAATTTAGCAGAGAATAGATGCTCTTTTTCAGCATCCATTTCCAAGGCAATGGCTTTGCCATCGGCTAATCGCAGTGCGGTTTCAAAACTTTCTGCAATACGTTGTTTCATGTCTTCACGGACTTTAAGGCGGTCAATCACCACATCAATATTGTGTTTGGTTGTTTTAGCCAGTTGCGGTAGTTCGTCAATCTCATAAATCTTGCCATCAATTCTTAAACGCACAAAACCTTGTGCTTTTAAGTGGTCAAACAAGTCCAGCTGCTCTCCTTTTCGATTGGCCACCACTGGTGCAAGAATCATTAGCTTGGTATCTTCAGGTAGTTTTAAAATAGCATCTACCATTTGACTAACCGTTTGCGCCTCTAATTTAATCTCATGCTCTGGGCATTCGGGGTCACCTGCGCGCGCATACAATAAGCGCAAGTAATCGTGAATCTCAGTCACTGTTCCCACGGTTGAGCGCGGGTTATGAGAAGTGGATTTTTGTTCAATAGAAATCGCAGGAGATAACCCTTCGATTAAGTCCACATCTGGTTTATCCATGCGTGCTAAGAACTGCCTCGCATAGGCAGATAGACTTTCGACGTATCGCCGCTGACCTTCTGCATATAGCGTATCGAAGGCGAGGGAGGACTTCCCAGAGCCTGACAATCCAGTAATCACCACCAATTGATTGCGTGGAATATCCAGAGAAATGTTTTTCAAGTTGTGGGTGCGCGCACCGCGAATTTTAATAAATTCCATCATTGCTTTAACTAAAAATTGGGGCAACCTGCTAATATACGCAATTATTTTGATTTCAGCTAAGGTTTCATGCAAATTTCTGAAAAGATGTCAGCGGCAGAAAAGCGCTCCACGGTCAGTTTAGCCGCAATCTATGGGTTACGCATGCTGGGCATGTTTTTGATTCTTCCTATATTTGCCATTTACGCGCAAACGTTAGAAGGCGGTCAAGACCATACCATGGTGGGGTTGGCGCTAGGTGCTTACGGTTTAACCCAAGTTTTATTGCAATTGCCTTTTGGTATTGCCAGTGACCAATATGGACGTAAAAAAGTCATTTATATCGGCATGTTGATTTTTATCATTGGCAGTGTGGTTGCTGCCTTGGGTACCAACATTATGATGGTGATTGTTGGTCGTGCTATCCAAGGTGCGGGTGCTGTTTCAGCTGTCGTGATGGCATTGGTTGCCGACTCAACTAGAGAAGAGCATCGCACGAAAGCCATGGCAACGATTGGCGGCACGATTGGGATGACATTCGCCTTATCATTGGTGGCTGGACCGCTACTTAATCAAGCTATTGGTGTGCCAGGCATCTTTTGGATGACCGCTATATTGACTGTATTTGCCATCGGCGTTGTTAAATTTTTGGTGCCAGACCCGATTGACAGTCACTTTCACTCCGACACGGAAGCTGCGCCAGATAAAATTAAAGAAGTCCTGCGCAATACGCAATTACTCCGTTTAAATTTTGGGGTGTTTAGTTTGCACGCGGCGCAAATGGCAATGTTTGTAGTCGTGCCCTTTGCATTAAAAGAAACCAGCGGCATGAATGAAAATCAGCATTGGATGGTCTATCTGCCAGTGCTGACGCTTTCATTTGTTTTAATGTTACCCGCCGTTATTTATGGCGAAAAATATGCAAAATTGAAACCTGTTTTTATCGCAGCTGTTGCCACCATGTTGTTAGCGCAACTGTTATTCGCCTTAAACATTCATTCATTTTGGGGTGTTGTAGTCGCTTTATTTTTCTATTTCATTGCGTTTAATTTATTAGAAGCCACTTTGCCATCTTTGATTTCAAAAATGGCACCAGCCGCATCAAAAGGCACAGCAATTGGTATTCATAACACCGCACAATCCTTGGGTATTTTTATTGGCGCTGTTACGGGTGGTTATTTATCGGGTCATTATGGTTTTTCCAGTGTTTTTATCTTTTGCGCGCTGTTGATGGTTGTTTGGTTAATAGCGGCTTTGGGTATGAAAACACCACCGAGTGTTAAAACCAAGATGTATCATGTAGAATCAATGACTGACAAAGCAGCGAGTCAGCTAAAAGCCAACATCGCGCAAATGCTGGGCGTGGAAGAGGTGGCCGTATTGGCGAAAGAGCGTACATTAATTGTTAAAATTAATAATCAACAAAGCGTTGAAGCACAAGTTGCAATCGAGCAAAATATATTGAAATTGATAAGGAGTTAAAAATGGCATCAGTCAATAAAGTCATATTAGTCGGTAATTTAGGGCGAGACCCTGAAGTGCGTTACATGCCAAATGGTGAAGCTGTCTGCAATTTTAGTATTGCAACAACAGAAAACTGGAAAGACAAGAATGGTGTTAAGCAAGAAAAAACAGAGTGGCATAACATCGTGATGTATCGCAGACTCGCTGAAATCGCTGGTGAGTACTTAAAAAAAGGGCGACCTGTTTATGTAGAAGGTCGCCTGCAAACCCGTAAATGGGAAAAAGATGGCGTTACGCGCTATTCAACTGAGATCATCGGCGATCAAATGCAGATGCTAGGCGCTAAAGGTGATGGCGGTGACTCAAGCTATGCTGGTGCTCAATCTAGCGAGCAAGATGATTTTAATCAAGCGCCACCAAGAGAGGCAGCTAGCCAGCCATCAGGATCAAAAGCGCCAGCTGCAACGCCAGCAAGTGGGTCAGCCTTTGATCATTTTGATGACGATATTCCGTTCTAAATCGCGGCAACAATGTTTTACTGGGCCTTCGATTGAAGGCCTTTTTTTATTACATGTGTTAATTGATGTATTTGGACGTCTAAATGCTTGAATAGATTAACCAATTGCATTACATCAGTTATAATCTCGCTTTTGATTCATTTTACTCACTATGCCAATTTATGATTTCAAATGTACCGATTGCGGTCATCAAGATGAAATGATGCGTAAAATCAGTGCGGATAGCACGATGGAATGCCCAGTATGCCATCAACTCACTTTTTCTAAAATGTTGTCTGCACCAAGCTTCCAGTTAAATGGAACGGGTTGGTATGCAACTGATTTTAAGAACAGTAACAAACCAGCGGCAAAAGCAGAGGCTAAAACAGAATCGGTTGCGGAAGCCAACACTGAAGCGCCTGCTGCCGCAAGCTGTAACCCTGGATGCGCATGCCATTAATGGCTAAAACCTGATGAAAAAATATTTTATTACAGGTTTGCTGGTGTTAGTGCCGCTTGTCATCACTTTTTGGGTGCTGAGCTCGCTTATTCAAACCATGGACCAAAGCTTGTTGTTGTTGCCAGAGCAGTGGCAACCTGAGCAGCTGTTTGGCTTTAGCATGGTTGGATTGGGTGCTATCCTGACCGTGGCGGTTGTGTTTGTTACTGGCTTGATTGCCACCAATATCTTTGGACAGCAGCTCATTTTGTGGTGGGAAGCAGTGCTCTCACGTGTGCCTGTTGTGAAGTCTATTTATGCCAGTGTCAAGCAAGTGTCGGACACTATTTTTTCTGATTCAGGCAATGCTTTTCGTAAGGCTTTACTGGTCGAGTTTCCACGTAAAGGTTCGTGGACAATTGCCTTTTTAACAGGTGAGCCAGGCGGTGATGTGAGTAATCACTTGCAAGGTGATTATGTCAGTATTTATGTGCCAACAACACCAAATCCGACAGGCGGTTATTTCTTGATGATGCAAAGAAATGAAGTGGTAGAGCTGGATATGAGCGTCGACCAAGCCTTGAAATATATTATTAGCATGGGTACAGCAGTGCCTGAAATTAAATCGGCGATGCAAGCCAAATAAACCAAATCACATTCACTTTAACAATAGATTAAAACATTATGATGCGTACACATTACTGCGGCCATGTAAACCGCGAACTTATCGGACAAACAGTAACCCTTTGTGGTTGGGCGCATCGTCGTCGAGATCACGGTGGTGTTATTTTTATTGATTTGCGCGACCGTGAAGGGATGGCGCAGATTGTGATTGATCCTGATACTCAAGCAGCATTTACGATTGCGGAATCTGTGCGAAATGAGTTTGTATTAAAAGTGGTTTGTAAAGTGCGGGCGCGCCCTGATGGCACGGTTAATAAAAATATTCCAACTGGTGAGGTTGAAATGTTGGCAAGTGAGATTGAGATTCTGAATCCATCGCTCACTCCGCCGTTTATGTTAGATGACGATACACTGACTGAAACCGTCCGTTTAGAGCATCGTTACATCGATTTGCGGCGTCCAGCTATGCAAGAAAACATGAAGCTACGCTATCGTGTTTCTAAAGTGATTCGTGATTACCTTGATGAGAACGGCTTCATTGAAGTAGAGACGCCGATGCTAAATCGCAGTACGCCAGAAGGTGCGCGTGATTACTTGGTACCGTCACGGGTGCATCATGGTGAGTTTTTTGCATTGCCACAATCACCACAATTATTTAAACAGCTATTAATGGTGGCAGGGTTCGATCGTTACTTTCAAATAACGAAGTGTTTCCGTGATGAAGATTTACGTGCAGACCGTCAACCAGAGTTCACTCAAATTGATTTGGAAACTTCTTTCTTAGAAGAGGATGACATCATGAATATCGTCGAAGAGATGATACGTCAGATGTTAAAAACCGTTCAACAGGTTGATTTGCCAGCCAAATTCCCACGCATACCTTACGCAGAAGCCATGAGCCGCTATGGCTCTGATAAGCCAGATATGCGCGTGACTTTGGAAATCACTGAATTATCAGATGTGATGAAAGATGTCGATTTTAAAGTCTTCTCGGGTCCAGCTAATAACGACAATGGTCGCGTTGCCGCAGTTCGCGTACCTAATGGTGCTGAAATCAGTCGTAAAGAAATTGATGCTTACACCGATTTCGTGAAAATCTACGGCGCAAAAGGTTTGGCTTACATTAAGGTGAATGACGTCACTCAGTTAAATGAAGAAGGTCTGCAAAGCCCTATCGTAAAAAACATCCATGCCACTGCATTAAGAGCCATTATGGAACGTACTGGCGCACAAAATGGTGACATTATTTTCTTTGGTGCCGATACTACCAAAGTCGTGAACGAAGCTTTAGGCGCATTACGTCAAAAAGTTGGTCATGATAAAGGCCATTTGGACGGTCGCGCATGGGCACCATTATGGGTAGTTGATTTCCCTATGTTTGAACAGGATGAAGACAGTGGTCGTTGGAATGCCTTGCATCATCCATTCACTAGCCCCAAAGATGGTCACGAAGCATTGTTAGAAACCGACCCAGGAGCTTGTTTATCAAAAGCCTATGACATGGTACTGAATGGCTGGGAAGTGGGTGGCGGTTCAGTGCGTATTCATAAACAAGACGTACAAGCCAACGTGTTCAAAGCATTGAATATCTCTGATGAAGAGGCGCAAGAGAAATTCGGCTTCTTGTTGGAAGCGCTACAATACGGTGCTCCACCCCATGGTGGTTTGGCTTTCGGTCTAGACCGTTTAGTCACCTTGATGGCAGGTGCAGAGTCGATTCGTGATGTGATTGCCTTCCCGAAAACGCAAAAAGCTCAGTGTTTGATGACACATGCACCGAGTGCTGTGGATGAAAAGCAACTTCGTGAGTTGCATATTAGAGTTCGCCAACAAAACAAAGCTGAGTAACATGCATGTACTTTACGAGAACGTCATTTTATGCGCTTGCCGTCCTCCATGGCAGTGTCTATTTGGATGAGTCGCGTTCTCGTGTAGTGAGTGAATTAAGTCAAAAAAAAGTGGCGGCTTACGAAAACATGACACATTGGTGCGACAGCTATTCGCTATGAATGTTAATTTTTAGACGGATAGCGATTATGACTCTCAAGTCCCTCATTCGAACGATTCCCAATTACCCAAAACAGGGCATCCTATTTCGTGATATCACGACTTTGCTACAAGACCCTCGGGGTTTGCGTATGGTAGTTGATGGTTTGGTCGCGGAATACGAAAATCAACAGATTGATAAAGTTGTAGGCATTGAAGCACGTGGTTTTATTATTGGAGCGGCATTGGCTTATCAGCTAGGGGTGGGGTTTGTACCTATTCGTAAAGCGGGTAAATTGCCATCAGAGACGGTTTCACAATCATATGAATTGGAATATGGTGCTGACCGATTAGAAATACATTCCGATGCGATTGCTAAAGGGGAGCAGGTATTGTTGGTGGACGATTTGATTGCGACAGGCGGTACCGCATTGGCTGCAGCGGCGTTGGTTCAGCAGCTGGGTGGTAACGTCGTAGCTTGTGCTTTTGTGATTGATTTGCCAGCTATTGGCGGGACAGAACGATTACAGCAGGCGGGATTCAAACCCTTTTCGTTATGTGTCTTTGAAGGCGAGTAAGCCATGGGTTACAATCGTTAAAACTGCAAACCATTTTTTTGAGAGCACTGTTATGCCAGTAACCGAAATTAATCACGTTAACTTCCGTACCGATCGCGATACCATGCACAAGCTGCGCGATTTTTATTGCGATATTATTGGTCTAACAGTAGGGAAGCGAGTCTCTAGCACTTCATACGGTTATTGGTTGTATATTGGGGATAATGATGTGGTGCATTTAGCTGAGTATAAAACAGCCGCTCCACCCAGTTTGCATGTGCATGGCACATACGACCATGTTTCATTTACGTTTACTGATATGCCAGCAATGGAGGCGCACTTAAAAGCACATAAGGTTGCTTATACAACAAGAGTCTTAGCTAATGGTGTGCGTCAGATGAATATGAAAGACCCAGCTGGAAACGGCGTGGAGCTGAATTTTGAAGAGTATGGTGATTCAAACTATGAGATGAAACCTTCTGGTGAGCCCAGTAAGGCATAAAAGCGCTAAACTATGCGAATGATGTTGTGTGATGGACATCACATAGTTTCTGTTTGAATCAAGCTAAAATAGGTAAGTGCTGTAACAACGCGTTAATATGAATGTTGATTGATTAAACAATGAATCACGTTAATCATTTTAGTGAGGTGAAAGATGAGTGGGAATAGAACCTTTAGTTTGGTTTGGGCAGTGGCGGCATTGTTGCTGACGACAAGCTTATCGGCGCTAGCGGAGGCTGACCCAAACTTGTGGCCAGTAATGAAAGAAGCTTTTTTTGAAAAAAGGCCTATGCAGGACGTTGACTTTATGAGAATTGATGCGCCTAAGCGTGCAGAGAGTGGTGCGCAAGTGCCTGTTACTTACTCGATTGATACTGCGGCGGCAAAAGCTGCAGGTGTGAAGATTGTAAAGTTGTACGCTTTTGTTGATGCAAACCCGATTCCACTTACAGCCACATATCATCTAACGGATGCCTTAGGTGATTTCAACTTATCGACCCGTATTCGTTTTGAAACGGACGCCTTTGTGCGTTTGGTTGGTGAAGACGCCGCAGGCCAATTATACTTGGCGTCTCGTCCCATACGTGCGGCTGGTGGTTGTGGCGGTATGGTATCGAATGATGAAGCGGCAGTTAGAGCGGCTGCTGGTAAGATTAGAATGAAGGTGGATGTACCGAAGGCATTGGGCACATCCACTACCGCAAAGGTTAACATCAAGCATATTATGCGAACTGGTTTGCAACGCGATTTAGTCTCTCAAGGCTTTTTGCCCGCCTTTTATATCAAGAAAGCCACTTTTTCTTATAATGGTGAGCCTGTGTTGACGGTGGATGTCAATGTGGGGACGGCGGAGGATCCGTATTTTAAATTTAATTTTGTACCTACAAGCCCAGGTCAGTTTGAAGTGATTGCGGCTGATAATGAAGGTAAAACCTTTAGACAATCCGTCGAGGTTAAAGGTTAATCCAGCTTAAGTTTAAAAAGGTCTCATCTGAGGCCTTTTTTATTGTTCTGTTTTTTGCAGTGCTAAAATTATACGGTGATAGAATAAAGATTAATCATCTGGGAGATGGCAATGAAAAGTTACAAAAAAGAGCTATGGTTTAATATACCAGCACGCATGGATTTTCAAAATATCACAAGTGATGTACGTCAATGTTTGCGTGAGAGTGGTATTCAAGAAGGGCTGTGCCTGGTGAATGCGATGCATATTTCAGCAAGTGTCTTCATTAATGATGATGAGCGAGGTTTGCATCATGATTATAAAGTGTGGTTGGAGGCATTGGTGCCGCATGAGCCATTGAGCCATTACCGTCATAATGATACGGGTGAGGATAATGCGGATGCGCATATTAAACGGCAAGTAATGGGTCGTGAGGTCGTGGTAGCAGTAACGGCGGGCGAATTAGATTTTGGCCCTTGGGAACAAATTTTTTACGGTGAGTTTGATGGTAGACGTAAGAAACGTGTGCTGGTCAAAATTATTGGAGAATAAATATTAAACTGAAAAAGGGAGCGTTTGCTCCCTTTCTTTTGAACAAGAATTACTTGTTCATTACGTACATTGTTACTTCAAAACCGAAACGCATTTCTGTAGCTGCTGGTGTTGTCCACATAATATTTCTCCTAAAATTTAATTTAAAACGACATGGTGTCATGCCGTAAGGCTATTATGCTTAACCCATCTAGTTATTGGCAGCTTGCATTCATGATTAAACCATCACTAAAATCATGAGCAACACCTCATGGATTATCAGCAGTTGCCTAAATTTTTATGTCGATGATACAGATTATGTAAGTTTAACTGCGAATATAGCGTTCTAGCTGTTGGATTAATTCCGCCTGATATTCGATGGTCGCTTTTACTAAGTCACCAATCGATAACATACCAATCATGTCGCCATCTTCCATCACAGGCATATGGCGAATACGTTTATCTGACATCGTGCTCATTGCGCTATCCACTAAGTCGGTGGCTTGGCAATAAATCAAATTGGTGGTCATAATCTCTCGAATAATGGTTGTTTCTGCCGCTTTACCTTTTAACGAGACTTCTCGTGCATAATCGCGTTCAGAAAAAATGCCAACTAGTTTGCCGTCATCCATTACGGCTAGTGCACCGATGTGTTTTTGAGCCATCACAACTAAAGCGTCGTAGACCATACTATCTGGAGTAATGCTAATCGTTTCTTGATGTTGTTTTTCTGCGAGTATTTGTTTTAGTGTTTTCATGAGCGCCTCCCTAAGCAAGAGATAAAAATATACACCTTAATCAAGTGTCTGCAAATAATTATGATGTGACTGGTGCGCGTTTTATTGATTTATCGCTGTCTTAACATGCAAGTTTCGTGAGTCAGCATTCATGGCATGTTAGAATTTGATTTTTCGCAATAGGGTTAAGGTAAAGTAAGATGGCTGGACATAGTAAATGGGCAAATATACAACATCGCAAAGGGCGTCAAGATGCCAAGCGGGGCAAAATTTTTACCAAGCTGATTAAGGAGATTACCGTTTCTGCCCGCTTGGGCGGCGGCGACCCCTCCATGAATCCTCGCTTACGGGCTGCGATTATTGCTGCCAAGGATGAGAACATGCCTGCGGACAATATTACGCGAGCAGTCAAAAAAGGAACGGGTGAATTGGAAGGTGTGAACTATGAGGAAATTCGCTACGAAGGTTATGGCATTAATGGCGCCGCCATTATTATTGATTGTATGACAGATAATAAGCAGCGCGCTGTTTCAGATGTACGTCATGCCCTAACCAAAAACGGCGGAAATCTTGGTACAGACGGGTCTGTTGCCTTTATGTTTGATCATTGTGGGCAATTGATTTTTGAACCAGGCGCTGATGAAAATAGCATTATGGAAGTTGCTTTAGAAGCTGGAGCCGAGGATATTCTGACCGATGATGACGGTAGTATTGAAGTGATTACGTCAACTGCTGACTTTTTGGCAGTTAAAGAGGCGTTAGCCGCTGCAGGTCATCACGCTGCAGTTGCTGAGGTTACCATGAAGCCGCAAAACGAAGTGGTGTTGACAGGTGAAGAAGGCGCTAAAATGCAGAAGATTTTAGATACTTTAGAAGATCTTGATGATGTGCAAGATGTGTATACATCGGCCGTGATTGAAGAAGATTAGCCCCTTGCAGGTATTTGAGCCCAAGTGACTCACTTAAGAATTCTTGGTATTGATCCTGGTCTACGGCTGACGGGTTTTGGTGTGATTGAAAAAGTTGGCGATAAGATTCAATATATTGCTAGCGGGACCATCAAAACAGCTAGCGGTAAAACAAGCGAAAGAGAAGCGCTGCCAGCAAGACTCAAAATCATTTTAGACGGTTTGTTTGAAGTGATTGATACTTATCAGCCAACCCAAGTAGCAATTGAAAAAGTCTTTGTGAATGTCAATCCTCAATCGACACTTTTGTTAGGTCAAGCGCGGGGAGCAGCGATTAGTGCAGCGGTGATCCGCGAGTTGGAAGTGGCTGAGTACACGGCGCTGCAAGTGAAGCAGTCAGTAGTTGGCAATGGGCATGCAAAAAAAGAACAAGTGCAAGAAATGGTTAAGCGCTTATTGGCATTGCCCGCCACCCCAGGCGAGGACTCTGCTGATGCGTTGGCTTGCGCGATTTGCCATATCCATGGTGGGCAAGGTTTGGGTCAGTTGGCAACCAAAGGTTTTCGGGTTAAAAATGGTCGATTAATCGGCTAATAAGGATAAATAAATGATTGCGCGTTTGCATGGCATATTGATAGAAAAAGCACCGCCTTTGATTGTGATTGATTGCGCTGGTGTAGGGTATGAGGTTGAAGTGCCAATGAGTACTTTTTATCAACTGCCAGAAGTTGGTGTTCAGGTGGCGTTGCTGACTCATATGGTGGTTCGTGAGGATGCACAGTTACTGTATGGTTTTGGCTCCCTGCAGGAAAAAAGCACATTTAGGCAATTGCTGAAAGTGAATGGCATAGGCGCTAAATCGGCGCTAGCGATTTTGAGCGGCGTTTCGATTGAAGATTTGGTTGAGGCCGTTAATAGTCAAGAAGTTGCTTTGTTAACGCGTATACCTGGCGTCGGCAAAAAAACAGCGGAACGGCTGTTGTTGGAATTAAAAGATAAATTTGAAGCGACGGGAATTAATCTTGGAGCTGGTCAGGTAAAGTCAACGACGCAAGATGTACTGAATGCCATGTTAGCCCTAGGCTACAACGAGCGTGAAGCTGTTGCTGCTGTCAAGTTATTAGATCAGGGTGTTTCTGTTTCAGAAGGAATTAAGCAAGCACTCAAATCGCTTTCAAAATAAATGTCAACATTAGAAATTCAATCAAGCGTAGTTCAATTAGGTGCAAGACCAGGATGCTTGCCGACTATTATGTTGTTAGCAGTTAGTGCAGATTTGAGTGGAAATAGGCTCATAGCTTATGAGCAAAGTCATCGCCTCGGTAGTCCAGATGAGTTGAAGCATTTGATAGTCAGGCTTTCTCAGGTAGAATCGTAATCGATGATAGAGACCGAGCGTTTAATAGCCCCAGCCGCAGAAAGCCCCCAAGAGGAGGCCGTTGAGCGTGCCTTACGTCCGAAAATATTAGACGAGTATGTCGGCCAAGAAA
Source organism: Methylophilaceae bacterium (assembly GCA_017857755.1). Classification (GTDB taxonomy): domain Bacteria; phylum Pseudomonadota; class Gammaproteobacteria; order Burkholderiales; family Methylophilaceae. The sequence goes on from JAFMCM010000012.1 coordinate 20,701, forward strand.
AAGCCAGGGGGCAGCTGGAGATTTTTATTAATGCTGCTCGCGCAAGAGCTGAGGCACTGGACCATGTTTTGTTATTTGGCCCCCCTGGCTTGGGCAAAACAACCTTGGCGCACATTATTGCTAGAGAAATGGGCGTTAATCTGCGTCAAACATCAGGCCCAGTATTGGAGCGAGCAGGTGATTTGGCGGCACTACTAACCAATTTAGAACCGAACGATATTTTATTTATTGATGAAATCCATCGGCTATCGCCTGTTGTTGAGGAAATTTTGTACCCAGCAATGGAAGATTATCGGTTGGATATCATGATTGGTGAAGGGCCAGCTGCACGTTCAGTACGTTTGGATTTGGCGCCATTCACCTTAGTCGGTGCGACCACACGTGCAGGTATGCTGACCAACCCCTTGCGTGATCGTTTTGGCATTGTTTCGCGGTTAGAGTTCTATACGATAGAGGAGCTGAGCCGAATAGTTGCGCGTAGTGCAGGCTTATTATCATTGCAAATGACGGATACTGGCGCTACAGAAATTGCGAAACGCTCTAGAGGTACGCCACGCATTGCAAACCGTTTGCTCAGGCGCGTGCGCGATTATGCTCAAGTCAAGTCGGATGGCGTTGTTAGTGCTGAAATTGCAGATGCTGCATTGCAAATGCTAGATGTGGATAAGCTGGGTTTTGATGTAATGGATAGGAAATTATTGCAAGCAGTATTAGAAAAGTTTGGTGGTGGCCCAGTTGGTTTAGATAACTTGGCGGCGGCAATCGGTGAAGAACGCGATACTATTGAAGATGTCTTGGAACCTTATCTGATTCAGCAAGGTTATTTAATGCGTACGCCGCGTGGCCGCGTCGCAACCAGTTTGGCTTATCAGCATTTTGGGTTGGTGATACCAACACATTTAGCGAGTGGCGAATTATGGCAGCAGTCTTAATTGGATTGCGTTCGATAGGCTGCATGTTGATATGAATGAGCGGCGAATTTTTCACTGGCCCGTACGCGTTTATTATGAAGATACAGATGCTGGTGGTGTAGTTTACCACAGCCAGTATTTGAATTTTATGGAGCGCGCACGCACAGAATGGTTACGTTCAATAGGGTTTGAACAGACTGTGCTAAGAGCGTCCTTTGATATACTGTTTGTTGTGCATAGTATGCAAATCCAATTTAAAAAAGCAGCTAGGTTTGATGAATTGATTGATATTGAAACACAATTAACAAAACTGAAATTAGGCAGTTTTGAGTGTGCGCAAACCATCACACGAGCGCAAGCGCCCCTTATTCAAGCGCAGGTTAAAATAGCTTGCGTCAATGCAAACACCTTTAAACCAACGGGCATACCAGCCCTTATCAAACGTCGTATGGAGTCAATATGAATGCAGTCAATGACATGTCATTAATTACCCTTGTGACTGGTGCCAGTTTACCAGTGCAAATTGTGATGATTATTTTGTTCGTTACTTCACTTTTATCATGGTGGTATATATTTCTAAAGTTATTCACCATCAAAGAAGCACAGACGAATGCAGACGAGTTCGAATCAACTTTTTGGCTAGGGGGTAATTTGGATCATTTTTATGAAGCGGTTGCTGCCAATAAACACCGAGGCAAGCGACAAGGCATGGCCAGTATATTTGAGGCAGGTTATGAGGAGTTTAAAAAGCATCAACATGATAGCGGTCGAGATGCTGGTGATGTCGTGGAGGGTGCCCGTCGTGCCATGCGCGCTACTTTCAACCGTGAAATGGATAACTTAGATGCGCATTTACCTTTCCTTGCTTCAGTCGCATCAGTGAGCCCATATATCGGTTTATTTGGAACAGTGTGGGGAATTATGAATTCATTTCGAGGCTTATCCAGTGTCGCGCAAGCGACATTGAGCCAAGTTGCACCTGGTATCGCTGAGGCATTAATTGCAACTGCGATTGGTTTATTTGCAGCGATACCAGCGGTGATTGCTTACAACCGTTATGCCGCCAGTGTGGATAGATTAGCCGTGCGTTATGAGAGTTTTATTGATGAGTTTACTAATATTTTACAACGACGTACTTAGTCAGTTTTCTTGCGCTAAAGGAGAGTTAAATGGCTAGAACGCGTAAACGCCGTATGATGAATCAGATCAACGTTGTGCCTTATATTGATGTCACTTTAGTGTTGTTGGTTATTTTTATGGTAACAGCGCCGATGACTAATCCAGGCGTTGTTGATTTGCCCGCTGTTGGGCAAAGCCTAAAACAGACAGGAGCACCTTTGGTTGTGACTGTTAAAAAGAATGGGGAAGCAGAAATCAATGGAAAGACGCTGCCTAGAGATGCGTTATTAGCGCAAGTGAAGCAACAGTTGGCAGAGAAATCACGAGCAGTCGTCGTGGCAGCGGATGAAAAAGCAGAATATGGAAAAGTTGTCGCGGTGATGGATTTGTTAAAACAAGCCCAGGTAGAAAAGGTTGGCTTGTTGTTTCAATCAGCGCCTTAACTGAACGTTTATGATTAGAGCACACGAAAGTTCAATCGCTTGGAAATCAGGTCTTCTTGCTTTGATGGTGCATATCGTCTTGCTTGGCGCTTTACTCTTCTCGTTTAATTGGAAGGCTGCGCACACCATTGTGATGGTGAGTGAGGTGGAACTGTGGGATGCATTGCCGAAGAGTAGCAAGCCTGTTAAGCCAAAAATTAAAATACCACAAAAGCTTAAAGCACCCGAGCCTGTTGTGAAGCCAGAAGAAGTCAAGCCTGAAGAAATTCCGCCCCAGCAAACAAAGCCTGAAGAAGCAAAGCCTGAAATCGATATCGCGTTAGAAAATAAGAAAAAAGTGGAAGAAGAGAGAAAAAAACAAGCTGAGTTAGAGAAGAAAAAACAAGCTGAGTTAAAAGAAGCTGAGTTAAAAGAGAAGAAGAAACAAGCCGAGTTAAAAGAAAAGCAGAAAGAGGCGGATCGTCAAAAGCAGTTGGCTGCATTGCAGCAAGATATGTTAGGGGATTTAGATCCAAAAAAATCAATCGAAGATGCAGCGTTAAAAAAACTGCAATCAGATATGTTAAATGAGAATGTGAAGCCAAGCGCCCCTGTTAATCAAGGTTTGGTCGATGAGTATATTGGTAAGATTACAAGGAAAATCCGAGGGAACGTGAACAAAGGGTTTTGCAGTGGCAATCCACAGCTGATATTTAAAGTTAACTTATTGCCAAATGGTGAATTTGTTAGTGAGCCTCGATTAATAAAATCCAGTGGTAATATAGCCTGTGATGATGCTGTCGAGCGCGCTATTATTGCTTCTGAGCCTTTCCCGCTACCAGCGGACCCCGATGCGCTTACAAAATTTAGAAATTTAAATTTAACATTTAGGCCAAATTCTGATTAGTTGAATTGGGTAATTAATACTTGAAACATGGTATGGCTGAATTACAATGGTATTCACAATCAGCTTTGTAGATATGATAAAAATGAGAGAAGAGATAATAAATTGATGCAGACTATTAAATACATTACTTTCCTTGCGTTAGGATTATTCTCCCTAGTGGCTTATGCTGAATTAGACATCGAAATCACTGGCGGTAGCGCACAGCAAACTCCAGTTGCGGTTGTACCTTTTGGCAATAGCAAAAATATTAGGGAGAATGTCGCCAAAATCATCAGCGATGATTTGTACCGTAGTGGCTTATTTAGGCCGTTGAATACAACTGGCGTGCCCAATTTGCCAAAAAATGCATCCGAAGTTAACTATGCGCAGTGGGCGGCTTTGCAAGCGCAAGCTGTTGTTGTTGGTAATGTAACACCGCTATCAGGAGGTCGCTTGAATATATCCTTTCAATTAGTTGATGTGTTGAAACAGCGTCAGTTAGTCGATATGGACTTTCAGTTATTGCCTAAGCAAACCCGTATGACCGCCCACAGAATTGCTGATGTGATCTATGAAAAGTTAACAGGTCACCCAGGTGCGTTTGCTAGCCGTATTGCTTATGTAAAAAAAATAGGGGAAAGAAGTTATTTATATGTCGCTGATTCAGATGGTTACAATCCACAAGCGTTGGTGAATTCTAGTGAGCCTGTGATTTCTCCCGCATGGTCGCCAGATGGGACGAAAATGGCCTATGTGTCATTTGAAAAGAAAAAGCCGATTGTTTTTGTACATACCCTAACAACAGGAGTGCGGAAAATAGTTGCCAATTACAAGGGTAATAACAGTGCTCCAGCTTGGTCGCCAGATGGAAAAAAATTAGCCATTGTGTTGACTTATGCAGCTAACTCGCAGATTTATACTATTAATGCATCTGGTGGTAATTTACAGCGTATTACCAACAGCAGGGGGATTGATACAGAGCCAGCATTTTCTCCCGATGGTAAATGGATTTACTTTACTTCTGATCGTGGTGGAAAACCGCAGATCTATAAAACCAGCGCCCAAGGCGGTGGGGAAGTGATTCGTGTGACATTTGAAGGTGCTTATAATGTCAGCCCACGTTTTTCTCCTGACGGGGGTAAACTTGTTTATATTCGTAATGATGATGGTCGATTCAAAGTGGCTATGCAAGATTTAACCACTGGACAAGTACAATTATTAAGTCAAGGTAGCCAAGACGAGTCTCCTAGCTTTTCACCCAATGGACGCGTTATTTTATATGCAACTAAGATAGGTCAAAGAGGTTCTTTGGCATCTGTCTCATTTGATGGTAAAGTACGACAAAGCTTAAGTGAAGCGCGTGGGGATGTTCGTGAATCAGCATGGGGCCCCATGCTAAAGTAGATACATTTTAATAGTATATGCAATATAACTAGTAGTAACTATCGCGATTATAAAAAAGGAGAGCAGTATGGAAAACAAAACAAAATTATTAATGACTTTAGCGATTTCAATCTTTTTAGTGGCTTGTAAAAGCACCCCAATGAAAGAGGTTGCTGTTGTGGAAGATAAAAGCACCACTGCGATGACAACAACAGATGACAGCTCAGATGTTGTTGGCGCTGTGATTGATGGCTCAGGTGGTGATAGCAACATGAATGAGTTGAATGATCCAAACAATATCTTATCTCAACGCAATATTTACTTTGACTTTGACAGCGATGCTATTCGTGCTGAGTTCCGTCCAAATATTGAGGCGCATGCCAAATACTTGCAATCACACAGCAATGCAAAAGTCACACTGCAAGGTAATGCGGACGAACGTGGTACGCGTGAGTACAACTTATCCTTAGGTCAACGTCGTTCAGTTGCTGTCAAGACTGCGCTAAACTTACTAGGCGTTTCGGATAGCCAAATTGAAACAATTAGTTACGGTGAAGAAAATGCAAATCCAGCATGTGCTGATGATGCTTGCTACCAAAATGACCGTCGAGTGGAAATCGTTTATCCAAACGAATAAAGAGCGAGCGTATGAATAAACTGCAAGCAGGTCTTGCGCTGTGCCTCGTGATTTTTGCTGTTGAGTCACAAGCAGCGCTTTTTGATGATACAGAAGCACGGAAGAAAATTTTAGAGGTTGAAGCAAAGTTGCTAGCAAACCATGAGCGTCAAGCCTCTGAAATTGAGAATCTAATAAAGCGTGGCAGTATACAAAGCGAAGGTTTGCTAGAAATGCAAAACCAAATCGAGAGTCTCAGGCAAGAAATTGCCGAGCTTAGAGGCGCTTTGGAAGTGGCGAATCATGCTTTGGCTACTACAGAGCGTAGGCAAAAAGATTTGTATGCGGATACCGATGCACGTATTCGTAAGCTCGAAGAAGCCAAGACGTCAATCAATGCCAGTGTTGATGAGGATGTCAACGAAGTACCAGCAATAGCAGCACAAGCTGAGGCAGATGTTTTTAAAGCCTTTAAGACTGCTTATAATCTAAGCCAAGAGGGTAAGCATAAAGAAGCATTTGATGCGTTTGATGCTTTTATTATTCAATACCCTGACAGTAAATATACGCCTGATGCTATATATGGGTTAGGTTATTCGCAGTTCGCTTTGAAAAATTATACTTCGTCGATCGCTAGTCAGCAGAAATTGTTGGCGGTTTATCCTAATAGTGCCAAGGCTCCAAATGCGATGTATAGTATTGCTAATAGCCAAATACAATTAGGACAAATTGATAATGCGAAAAAGGTGTTAAGAAGTTTGATTGCAAAGTTTCCAACTTCAGTTGTCACGCCAAATGCAAAATCAAGATTAAAGGTATTGGAGTCAATTAAATAGTGTGTGCTTGAAATAGTAAAGGCTTAGGCTATTTTGTTTTAAAATGACGCCAACGTAACTGTTGGCGTTTTTTATTAAGTGGGTATGAAGCGAATTGTATGGCATTAAAAATTTATGAGATCTTTCATTCGGTCCAGGGCGAAAGCTCTAGAGTTGGTTTGCCCACTGTTTTTGTTCGGTTAACGGGTTGTCCAATGCGCTGTACCTATTGCGATACGGAGTATGCCTTTTCAGGTGGCGCTAACATGGAGATTGCCGCTATTGTTAATCAAGTTAAATCCTTTGGTACAAAGTATGTCACCGTTACTGGCGGTGAGCCACTGGCACAAAAAGAATGCTTAGTTTTGCTTAAAACTTTATCTGATGAAGGCTTTAGTATTTCATTGGAAACGGGAGGGGCAATGGATATAAGCGAGGTGGATGCAAGGGTCTCAATCATATTGGATATTAAAACGCCTGGCTCTAATGAAGAGAAGAATATGCGTTGGAGTAATTTAGATGTTATTAAAGCAAAAGATGAAATAAAATTTGTGCTATGCGATCGAGCTGATTACGAATGGGCAAAAGAAAAAATCGCCTCTTTGGAATTAACGCATAAATGCCCTATTTTATTTTCACCAAGTTATCACGAGTTAAATCCAAACGATTTGGCTAAGTGGGTGTTGGAAGACCAGCTACCTGTCAGAATGCAGATCCAATTACATAAGATACTATGGGGTGAGAAACCTGGCGTTTAATGGTGCTATGGTGAATATATGATGAGTAAAAAAGCAGTTGTACTTCTTTCAGGTGGATTAGATTCAGCAACTTGTTTAGCTATTGCAAAAGCGCAAGGCTTTGAGTGTTATTGTTTGAGCTTGGATTATCATCAGCGCCATATTGCAGAGCTTCATGCAGCAAAAAACATTGCATGCAGTTTAGGAGCGGCAGAACACAAAACAGCTCAGCTAGATTTGAGCTTATTTGGAGGTTCAGCCTTAACCGATCATAAAATTGATGTGCCAGAAAATCAATCTGAGGGGATTCCCATTACATACGTGCCTGCACGCAATACCATCATGCTGTCTTTAAGTTTGGCCTGGGCAGAGGTATTGGCAGCACAAGATATTTTTATTGGCGTCAACGCCTTAGACTATTCTGGCTATCCAGACTGTCGTGGTGAATATGTGAAGGCTTTTCAGCAGATGGCTAATTTGGCGACAAGGAGTGCCGTTGAAGGGCAAACAATAACGATACACGCACCACTTATTGATATGACAAAAGCCGACATCATTACTCAAGGTATTGCGCTTGGTGTGGATTACAGCGCAACAGTTTCTTGTTATCAAGCTGACGATTTGGGGCGTGCTTGTGGCGTTTGTGACTCCTGTCGTTTAAGAAAAGCTGGTTTTGAACAGGCGCGAATTGACGATCCAACTACTTATAAAGGATAAGCGAACGATTTGGTTACGCAAGGACACGATTCAATGGTATTTTTTGTAAGGGGGTATGGAGATAATATTTCTTTGCCATCTTATTTAAAATGACGTATAATCCGCGCCTTTCTGCAGAAAATTAATTTAATAAGAGAATATATATGGTTGTTATTCGTTTATCACGTGGTGGATCTAAAAAGACCCCATTTTTCAATTTAGTTGTGGCTGATTCTCGCAATCGCCGTGATGGTCGTTTTATCGAGCGCGTTGGTTTTTATAATCCATCTGCAAGCGGTCAAGCTGAAACATTACGCGTCGATCAGGAGCGTGTTAATTATTGGACAGGCGTTGGTGCTCAGCTTTCAGACACCGTTAAGCGTTTAGTTAAATTGCATTCAACTGGTGCTGAAGGCATGGCTAAAGCAAAGGCAAAAGATGAGGCTAAAGCTGAAGCGGCAAAAGCTAAAATAGCGGCAGCTGAAGCGGCTAAAGTAAAAGCAGCAGCAGAGGCGGAAGCCGAAGCTAAAGCGGCAGCAGAAAAAGAAGCTGCAGCGGCAGCTGTTGAAGAGGCGCCAGCTGAAGAAGCGGCTGCCGAAGCAACAGAAGAACCAAAAGCTGAATAAGGCGTAACCGTTTTCAATGAAAACGGCAACGGATGATTTGGTGATTATGGGGCGCATTGTCGCCCCATACGGCGTTCAAGGGTGGGTTAAAGTGTTGCCTGATACTGAAGCGATTGACGGTTTGCTTGAGCATGATGTATGGCAAGTAGGTAAAGATAATGCTTGGCAAGCGCGTAAACTTAAATCAGGTAAGGTGCACAATGATGTACTGGTGGTAAAGCTGGAAGGTGTGAACGATAGAGATGCTGCCTTTACTTGCAAAGGCATGCTAGTCGCCGTTCCAAGAGGTAGCTTACCAGAACTAGATGACACGGAATTTTACTGGTCTGATTTAATTGGATTAATAGTCAGAAATCAACAAAATGTTGAATTTGGCAAAATAATTGATGTGTTTGAAACGGGCGCCAATGATGTCATTGTTGTTAAAGGTGAGATAGAGCGGTTAATTCCTTTTGCAGAACATACCATCGTTGATGTCAATATCGAAAAACAAACCATGTTGGTTGATTGGGATGAAGATTATTAACTGTTTTGGTTAATAACGAAATTGGATGATATTTGATGTCATTACCTTGTTTCCTGAAACCTTTAATGCAATTACAGCATATGGTGTGACATCCCGTGCGTTTAATCAGCGCATTATTGATATAAGGTGTTGGAATCCGAGAGATTTCACAACTGATTATCATAAAACAGTTGATGATAGACCTTATGGTGGTGGCCCTGGTATGGTGATGATGGCAGAGCCATTAGCTAAAACTATCATGGCAGTGAAGCAGAAACAAATTGAACAGGGCTTAAAACCAACAGTGGTTCATTTGTCGCCAAGTGGTACTAAATTGACGCATCAGAAGGTGCTTGAATTAAGCCAATTAGATAGTTTAGTTTTGTTAACGAGTCGTTATGAAGGTGTCGATCAGCGATTATTAGACGCCCAGGTGGATGAAGAAATATCGATTGGTGATTATGTGTTAAGTGGTGGTGAGTTGCCCGCCATGGTGTTATTGGATGCGGTTATTAGACTGTTGCCTGGTGTGTTAGGTGATGCTGCTTCGGCAGAGCAAGATTCATTTGTAAATGGTTTGTTAGACTGCCAGCATTATACCCGTCCGGAAGTATATCAAGATAAGCAGGTGCCTGATGTATTGTTATCAGGTAACCATGAAAAGATTAGGCAATGGCGATTGAAGCAATCGTTGGCGCTAACGAGGGCAAAACGCCCAGATTTATTGGCCGCAAGGTCGTTGACGAAAGAAGAAGCTCGGCTGCTAAACGAAATTGAGCAGGAACAAGCATCTTCATAATTAAAAGGAGCACAAAGTGGCAGATATTATTAAAATGTTAGAAGAGGAAGAAATTGCGCGTTTAGGCAAAGATATTCCTGCATTCGCACCAGGTGATACATTGGTGGTTGGTGTAAACGTGGTTGAGGGTACACGTAAACGGGTACAGGCTTTTGAAGGTGTTGTTATTTCTAAACGTAACCGTGGACTTAACTCATCATTTATCGTGCGTAAAATTTCTTCAGGTGAAGGTGTTGAGCGTACGTTCCAATTGTATTCACCTTTGATTGCAAGCATTGAAGTGAAACGTCGTGGTGATGTTCGCCGTGCGAAACTTTATTACTTGCGTGAGCGTTCAGGTCGCTCTGCACGTATCAAAGAAAAATTGGTTCTACGTGACAGAGATGTCGCTGCTGCTGAGTTAGCAAAAGATTAGTAGATTTAACCAGTTAAAAGCCTCAAAGCGAAACGCTTTGAGGCTTTTTTATTTGCGTTCCTCAGCTATTTAAAGTTTAATCGGTGTATGGATAACTCAAGTCGATTGCTACAATTTGATGCACTAGTCAAGGTGCCTTTTGGTGCAGTGGGTATCGCCATCAGTGGTCAACAGGTGGCGACTGCATTATTGTTTGGTGAGTATGAATCATCAATATCAGCGCATCCACTAGTGGCGCAAGTGATACACCAAATCGATTGTTATTTCAGTGATGCAAGCCACCAATTTCAGTTGCCACTTGCCAGAGGGACATTATTTCAAGAGCGGGTATGGGAAGCGATTCGTGCTATCCCTGCAGGGCAAGTGCGTACATATCAGGAAGTTGCTTTGCAGATAGGTTCTGGAGCTCGCGCGGTCGCTAATGCATGTGGTGCAAACCATCAGCCATTGATAGTGCCTTGTCATCGCGTGGTGGCTAAAAAGGCGATAGGGGGGTTTATGTGTGGACATCCCAGTGGTCAAAAGATAAAGGCCTGGCTGTTGCAGCATGAAGGTGTTTATATTTGACGGGCGAATTCAAAGAACAAACTAGTCAGCCGTTGGATGTATTTATTGACCATCTTTGGTTAGAAGATGGTTTATCCAGAAATACATTGGAAAGTTATCGTACTGATTTAATGCAATTTTCTAATTGGTTAAAAACAGAAAGCGTGAGTCTAACTGAAGCGAATCAGATGCATATTCAGCAATACTTAGCTATCAAATTTCCGCATAGCAAGCCAAGAAGTATTAGTCGTTTAGTTGCCAGTATTCGCCGTTTTTATCGCTACTGTCTGCGTGAGAATATAATCGAAGAAGACCCGAGTCTTCAAATAGAATCGCCCAAGCTACCTCGCAGTCTGCCAAAAAGTTTAAATGAGCAAGCGGTCGAAGATTTACTGAGCGCACCCGATATCAATGACGCGATTGGTTTGCGTGATAAAGCCATGCTTGAGCTTTTATATGCGAGTGGTTTACGAGTTTCGGAGTTGGTGAATATCGGCGTAAATGAAGTTTCTACGCAAGATGGGGTTGTTCGCGTGACTGGAAAGGGAAGTAAAACCCGTTTGGTTCCTATGGGTGAGGAGGCGGCTGATTGGATAGCGCGTTATTTGAAGTTTGCAAGGCCGACTATTCTGCAAAAGAAAATGAGCCATAGTCTGTTTGTCACTACACGTGGCTCGGCCATGACGCGTCAAGCTTTCTGGTATTTGATTAAGCGCTATGCGTTATTAGCAGGTCTTAATCAGCCGATCTCTCCGCATGTATTGCGCCATGCCTTCGCCACACATTTATTAAACCATGGAGCGGATTTGCGGGTGGTGCAAATGTTATTGGGACATTCGGATATTTCGACGACACAGATTTATACCCATGTGGCAAGAGAGCGACTTAAAAAGCTACATTCAGTCCATCACCCAAGGGGGTAATTGTTTCTTCTTCGATAATAGGAGCAGAGTGCCATGCTGCAATTATCTGCTTGGCTTCTATTTCATGTGAATTAATAACACTAACTGTCACTAAATTGGCCGCAGGTAGTTCGCCAGCACCACCTTGTAAATATTCACCTTGAATAAATGCTTGAATTTCGCACTGTTCCAGTAAGCCTTTAATCATGTTGGCGTCAAGGCTATTGGCAGCGTGGTAAATAATCACCATTATTGACTTCTTTGAATCACAACACCTAATGACTTTAGGCCAGGCATTATGGCTGGCTTAGCTACCTTAATTTTGACGCTTGTAGCTTTAAACTCGCTCAATATCAATTGGCAAACATGCTCTGCCAAGGCTTCAACTAACTTGAAACTGTTTTCAGTTAAGGTGTTGCGGATACGGGTAACAACCAAGCCATAGTCAATGGTGTCTTCGATGGCGTCACTAAGGCAGGACTTGCTACAGTCGTAGCCGATTTCAATATCTAAAATGACGGTCTGTGGTGTTAAGCGCTCCCAGTCAGGTACGCCGAGTTTGGTTTTTACGCTGACCTGCTCTAAAAAGATAATGTCCATAAATTTGATGCCTAAGGCGAGTGCGATGGTTTAAAATGCAATGATTAGATTTTAGTGTATATCTAAATTAAACACTAATGCTCGTTTTTTAGAAAGTGTGCCATGAATCAATTAGGTTTTATTCCTGTTACCTTAGTGCCAGTACTTTGGATTGTCGGCGCTTATTTGTTGGGCTCTATTTCATTTGGAATTTTAATCAGCAAACTGTTTGGCTTAGCTGACCCCCGTACGGTAGGGAGTGGCAATCCTGGAGCGACCAATGTGTTGCGTAGTGGTAAGAAATCAGCTGCATTGTTGACGTTGTTGGGTGATGCGTGCAAAGGGTGGTTGCCAGTATGGCTAGCTTTGCAGTCTGACCAGTTGATGTGGGTAGTAAGTTGGGTTGGTATTGCTGTATTTTTAGGGCATCTATACCCGATTTATTTTAAATTCAAAGGCGGTAAAGGAGTGGCAACCGCGCTGGGTGTTATGCTGGCTATCTCTCCTTGGCTAGGTTTAGTGGCGTTTGCAACTTGGTTGATTGTTTTTGCGTTTAGCCGCTATGCTTCATTAGCGAGTATTGTGGCGGCTTTCTTCGTGCCCATTCATTCTTATTATTATCTACAGCCGTATAAAGATTACTTTTTAATGTTATTGGTTTTATCTGGTTTATTGATTTGGCGCCACAGGAGTAATATCCAGAAATTATTAAACGGTACAGAGTCTGGCTTTAAGAAAAAAAGTTAAATCAAGGGGTTAGTAGTTCAGCCAAGTCCCAACGTGGGCGAACGCTAAAGCGATAATCTTGCTCGGTCGCCTGCATAGTTTCTAGTCTTTTTGCCCCAGCAAAGGCAATCATTGCGCCATTGTCGGTGCAAAACTCTAATCGCGGATAGCTTACTTTGCACAGTTTGCGTTGTGTTGCTTTATTGAGACGTTCGCGTAATCGTTGGTTTGCACCTACGCCGCCAGAGACAATTAAATTATCTAAGCCAGTTTCGCGCAAAGCGGTCATGCATTTCGTGGTTAAAATCTCTGTTACCGCCTCTTGAAACTCCCAAGCCACATCCGCTTGCGTTTGTTCGTCTAATGGTTGGAGTTTGTTGACTAATGTAAGTACTGCGGTTTTTAACCCACTAAAACTAAAATTTAGATCTTTGCTGTGCAACATTGGCCGTGGTAATGTGAATCTAGGCTTACCGTTCAGGGCTGCTTTTGCCAAAGCTGGACCGCCTGGGTAGCCTAGTCCTAGCAGTTTTGCCGTTTTATCAAACGCCTCTCCTGCCGCATCATCTAAAGTATCACCAAGTAATTGATATTGCCCAATTCCATCAACGCGCATTAATTGGCTGTGCCCACCAGAGACGAGTAGTGCCACAAATGGGAACTTAGGTGGATTCAATTCCAATAATGGTGCTAGCAAATGTCCTTCAAGGTGGTGAACGCCAATACTAGGTATTTTTAGTGAGAAGGCAAGAGATTGCGCAATGCTGGTGCCAACCAATAAGGCACCAGATAAGCCTGGTCCTTGAGTGTAAGCAATTCCATCTACATCAGCTAAGGTTTTGTCAGCAGATTGCAGCACTTGTTCTGTTAGTGGGAGTGCGCGGCGAATGTGATCGCGTGAAGCGAGTTCAGGGACAACGCCGCCATACTCAGCATGCATAACGACTTGTGAGTGTAGTGCGTGTGATAGTAGGCCGTGATTGGTATCATAAAGAGCGACACCTGTTTCGTCACAGGATGATTCAAAACCCAAAATTAACATAAGAATATTGCCATATATGATTTGCTTAAACTGAATTAACACGTTAGAATACGCGGTTTTCGATGCTACATCAATGTAGTGTTGATTTTTATAAAGAATTTTTAAGGAATGGTGATTTAATGTCTTCAATTCGCGTTAAAGAGAATGAGCCGTTTGATGTTGCGCTACGCCGCTTCAAGCGTCTGATTGAGAAAACTGGTTTGATTAATGACTTACGTGCGCGTGAGTATTATGAGAAGCCAACATGGGAACGTAAGCGTAAAGCGGCCGCTGCAGTAAAGCGCCAATACCGCCGCTTACGTAACCAACAGTTACCAACTAAACTTTACTAACTCATTCGATTAGTCTGATGACACTAAAGGCTCAGATTACTGAGGACATGAAGACGGCAATGCGTGCTAAAGATAGTACGCGTTTGGGCACGATTAGGTTGTTACAAGCGGCGGTTAAGCAGCGAGAGGTTGATGAAAGAATCGAGCTCAACGATGATGATGTGATCAGTGTGATAGAAAAAATGCTAAAACAAAGGCGTGATTCAATCACGGCTTACGAATCTGCTAATCGTACTGACTTGGCTGATGTGGAAAAAGCTGAAGTGCTTGTATTGCAAACCTATTTGCCGCAGCAACTTACAGAAGACGAGGTAGTAGGGTTGTTGGAAAAAGTTGTCGCTGATACTGGTGCCACAGACATGAAAGACATGGGTAAAGTGATGGCCGCTATTAAGCCATTAGTTGCTGGTAAAGCCGATATGGGTAGAATATCAGGTTTAATCAAATCTCGACTAGCTTAGCCATGATTTGACTTTAGTAAAAGGAGCGCATAGCTCCTTTTTTTTATTTGCGCTATTATCCACATCATGATCCCTGAACAGTTTATCCAAGAGTTGCTAAATCGTGTCGATGTTGTCGATGTAGTGGATAAAAGCGTTCCGCTGAAAAAAGCAGGTGCGAATTTTTCGGCCTGTTGTCCATTTCATAATGAGAAATCGCCTAGTTTTACCGTTAGCCCTACTAAACAGTTTTATCATTGTTTTGGCTGTGGTGCGCATGGCACAGCGATTAGTTTTTTGATGGAATATAACGGTTTGAGCTTTGTTGAGGCGATACACGATTTAGCAAAGCAAGTGGGAATGATTGTCCCGCAAGAGGCGCGTGATGTTGATCGACCGCCGAAACAGTCTGTGGTTGGGTTGCAAGAGGCATTACAGCAGGCTGCCTTATATTATAAAGCAGAGCTCAAAAAATCAGAGCGGGCGATTGCGTATTTAAAAAGTCGAGGGCTAAGTGGCTTAATAGCGGCTAAGTTTCAAGTTGGTTATGCTCCAGCAGGATGGCAGAATTTACAATCTGTTTTCCCTCATTATGAGCATGAGGTGCTTAATACGGCAGGATTAGTCGTTGAGAACGAGCAGGGCAAACGTTATGACCGTTTTCGCGATCGCATTATGTTTCCTATTCACAATCGAAAGGGGGAGGTGATTGGCTTCGGTGGGCGTGTAATTAATCCTGAAGATACACCAAAGTATTATAACTCTCCAGAAACCCCTGTTTTTCAGAAAGGGCATGAGCTTTATGGGTTGTTTGTTGCGAGACGGGCAATAAGGGACGCAGGGCGTGTCCTTGTTGTTGAAGGATATATGGATGTGGTAGCCCTTGCGCAATATGGCATTGATTATGCAGTCGCTGCTTTAGGTACGGCAACAACTCCTTTCCATATTGCGAAGTTGATGCGACAAACCGACGAGGTGGTTTTTAGTTTTGATGGCGACCAAGCTGGCCGATCAGCTGCTTGGCGTGCAGCAATTAATGCTCTCCCTGCATTAACGGATAAGCTAAAATTACGGTTTATGTTTTTACCAACTGGACATGATCCAGATTCTTTTGTGCGTGAGTTTGGTAAAGTGCAATTTGAGATGGAGATACAAAGTGCGATGCCGCTATCGCAGTATATTGTCCAGCACTTGAGTGAACATAATCCGCTTCACTCTCAAGAGGATAGAGTGAAATTATTGAATGAGGCGGAGCCAATATTAAAGCAAATTAATGCACCAAGATTGTCTTTGATGCTCCGTAAAAAAATTGCTGAACTTGCGCAGGTAACAGATACGGAAATGCAAGGTTTATTAAAGCTGACAAAGGTGGGTAAGCCCACCGCGAAAGCGATACAGCGTCAATCCCGCTCGCCAATGTCAATTAAAAAGCGTTTGATGCTTTCGGCATTAATGCGACCAGATCTTGTAACAAAGGAAGATGTTGCTTTGGTGCCGAATGTGACAGACGAAGATCGCTTTTTAAATAAAGTGCTGAGTGTTTGTTTGGCTAACCCTTCTTACAAGCCAGCTGTATTGTTGCATAGCGTTAAGGGTGTTGATGCGGGACTGATGGCAGATGTGGAAAGTGAATTACATTTATTAGATGAAAGCCTCGATTTTGCGCTTGAATTTTCGGGTGCGCGTACCCAACTACTAGAGACCGTACAACAGATGAAGGAAACGCAATTGTTGCACCAGATTAAAGAGAAGCCAATCAGTGCGTTGACAGATGAAGAGCGTGAAATGCTTAAAAAGCTGGGGGTTAAATAGGCAATAAAAAATAGCTAAATGCATTAGCTGATATCAGCTTAGGAAGCTTCTTTTTATTGCTTTATCATATTAAAAGTGTGAAGAATAATGTATAATGCACGGTTACCTGAAATTAATCATTATTCTTGTTGTGAACTGTTGCAGCCGATATTTAAAAGATAAGGACGCAAGAATTAAAGGACGCGCATGGCTAGACCTAAATCAAAGAAAACCCTAGAAAAAGAGAAGCAAAAGCTTGCTACTGAAGCACTAAAGGATCCAGAGCTAATTGCATTGGATGCTGAGACAAGACGGACACGGTTAAAAACGCTAATCATTTTAGGAAAAGAGCGCGGATATTTAACTTACGCTGAAATTAATGATCATCTTCCAGACGATGTTTCTAATACGGATCAAATAGATGGCATCATTGGCATGATCAATGATATGGGTATTCAGGTTTATGAACAAGCACCTGATGCTGAAGCCTTATTAATGAACGATGCGCCAGCACCTGTTGCGGATGATGATGCGGTAGAGGAAGCCGAGCAAGCCTTGGCAACCGTTGACTCTGAGTTTGGTAGAACCACAGACCCAGTACGTATGTACATGCGTGAAATGGGCACAGTGGATTTGTTGACCCGTGAAAGTGAAATTGAAATTGCGCGTCGAATTGAAGATGGATTAAAGCATATGGTGCAAGCTATTGCTGCATGTCCAACAACGATTGCTGAGTTGCTTGCGATTGTTGAACGCGTTGAAAGCAATGAGATTAGTGTTGAAGAATTGGTTGATGGCCTGATTGATAATGATATTGGCTTAGACGAGGCCTTTGTTGCAGATGCTGCAGCTGCCAAATCCGATGAAGTTGATGAGGAAGAAGATGAAGAAGAGGAAGACGAAGAAGAGGCTGAAGCAAAAGCTGAAGCCATTTCTGCTGAAGCCTTATCTAGATTGAGAGAAGAAGTGATTGCACGTTTTGCCGTAATTCGTGAAACGAATGCAAAAATGAATGTGATTCGCGAATCAAGAGGCTCTCAAGATGCTGAATATAAACAGCTACATGAAGTCGTATTGAAAGAGTTAATGGTATTCCGCTTTTCTGCAAAACAAGTCGAGATATTATGTAATCAAGTGCGTGAATTAGTGCAAGATATCCGGACACATGAACGTAAGGTATTAGAGTTTTGCGTGAATAAAGCGGGTATGCCCAGACAATACTTTATTAAAAGTTTTATCGGGAATGAAGTGGCGCTGGAATGGTTAGATAAAGAGCTAGCTGAAGAAAAGTCATATACGGAAGCATTAAGCCGTTTTAGAGATTCAGTGATTGATCAGCAAGACCGTTTAATTGTTTTACAAGAAAAAGTCGGCTTGCCAATTAAAGAATTAAAAGATATTAATAAGCAGATGACGACAGGTGAAGCAAGAGCACGCCGTGCTAAGCGGGAAATGATTGAGGCTAACTTGCGTTTGGTGATTTCAATTGCTAAAAAATACACCAATCGTGGTTTGCAGTTCTTGGATTTAATTCAAGAAGGTAATATTGGGTTGATGAAGGCGGTTGATAAATTTGAATATCGTCGTGGTTTCAAATTCTCAACTTATGCGACTTGGTGGATTCGACAAGCAATTACAAGGTCGATTGCGGATCAAGCCCGCACGATTCGTATTCCTGTACATATGATTGAAACGATTAATAAAATGAATCGAATTAGTCGCCAGATTTTGCAAGAGACTGGACAAGAGCCAGATCCAGCGTTGTTGGCTGAGAAAATGGAAATGCCTGAAGATAAGATTCGTAAAATTTTGAAAATTAGTAAAGAGCCAATTTCAATGGAAACACCAATTGGTGATGATGAGGATTCTCATTTGGGTGATTTTATTGAAGATACAACAACATTGGCGCCAATGGATGCTGCTGTTTATGGTAGCTTGCGAGACGCAACATCTGAAGTGTTAGAATCATTAACGCCACGTGAGGCAAAAGTATTAAGAATGCGTTTTGGTATTGAAATGAATACAGACCATACTTTAGAGGAAGTTGGCAAGCAATTTGATGTAACACGTGAACGTATTCGTCAAATTGAAGCGAAGGCGTTACGTAAGTTACGTCACCCTACCCGTTCAGAAAGATTAAAAAGCTTTCTAGAAACTGGGCAGGATTAGAGACTAAAGTTTCTGGCCCTCTAGCTCATGCTTGGTTAGAGCAGCGGACTCATAATCCGTTGGTGCCGTGTTCGACTCACGGGGGGGCCACCAAAGATTTAAAGCGATGCAAGATGGGTCGTTTTTTGTAATCAATCACTAGAGGAGCATGAATTGAACACAACATTAGTACTCGAATATCTCAAAAAACACGGTCAAAAACTAGATAGAGAAATTGCACAACAAACAGGTATTCCACTTGAAGCCGTGCACGCATCGATTCAAGAGTTAGAAACGACTAAAGCGGTGTCTAGTTGTAGTGTGACCAACTTTGATAATGGCGTGGCTATTGAAGGCAGATTGTGCAGAATTTCTGGATATATTCCCCCAGCAGCACCTGGTAGAAAATCATCGCCTCAGCCATCATCATGATGGGTTATAGATGTGAATATTGAACGATTCACGGATGCATTAAAAATGGCTCACTTATTTGTGGGCCGTTTTTTTAGGTTGAAATATTAAATGTTGATAGTAGTTAATGCTTGAAAAGTGATGGCATGTTGACCACCTGTTAGTGCCAATAAAGGCAATTGCGCTAGTACATGGTCAGGCGATGAGTCGGTGGGGGTTGTTGGTGAATTAACCTAACGTATTAGTTGACTGATCTTTCAGCCCTTTTTAGGTCGGTCTTAATTGCACTGGTGCGTTGGGAAAAGTACAGATTAAAGTAATTGAATATTTCTTTTGCTTTTATTAGAAGGTGATCTGCTGAGTGACGAATGTGGTCTGTGTCGTTAACCAGTGTTGATGCGTTTATGCTCAAGTTACTGGCTTTGGGTGCATGAAAAAGCGCTTGAAGTTCCTCATCATTTCCTCTTTCTACTGTAACCGCTATTTCTAAATCGCTTGTTAAGCGGGTCGCCCAGCTAAGGTTAGTTAATTCAACTGGAATTTGAAATACTTTAATGAAGATGAGTTGCTGTTTTATCTGTAACTGCTTCGATTTTATTGCGAATTGATAAAGTGATGGCAACTAAAGTTGGATCAAAATGCTTTCCACTTTCTGATGCGATATAGTCAAATGCACTATCCATCGTCCATGCTTCTTTATATGGCCTTTTACGTGTCAACGCATCTAACACGTCTGCAATAGCAACAATTCTGGCAGAGAGCGGAATTTGATTGCCTTTAAGCTGGTATGGATAGCCGCTTCCATCAAAATGCTCATGATGCCCTAATGCAATTTCACCGCTCATTTGTAAGTATTTAGATGCACTATTTTTAAGGATGTCATATCCGATAATCGTGTGTTTGCGCATGATGGCTTTTTCCTGCGCATCCAAAGGTCCCTTTTTGACCAGAATATGATCTGGTATTCCAACATTACCAATGTCATGTAGGGGGGAGCATAATTCAATGGTATTGGCATCGTCTTCTGAAAGGCCTAGTTCTTCCGCAATCGCTCTACTGTATAGCGCCATACGTTGTAGATGCATGGCGGTGTCATAATCTTTGTATTCTCCTGTACGTGCTAGGCGCATTAAGATTTCCTCTTCGCGCGCGCTGATTTCGGTTGCCGCTGACTTGACCTTTTGTTCTAGTGCGTCCCCTCTTTTTTGTAGTGTTAAATAGTGGTGTCGCATCGCTAGGAGATGATGGCATCTCACTTTGCATTCATAGATATCCACAGGTTTAGTTAAGAAGTCGGCAGCGCCAGCATCCAGAGAAGCGTAACGTGTTTCAGTATCTTTTTTGGCAGTAACCATCACGATCGGTACGTGAGCGTATTGCGGCAACATTTTAATTAAGCGGATAAACTCAACACCATTCACCCCAGGCATAAGGAAGTCAACGAAAACCAAGTCTGCAACATGTTGTGCGGACCACACTAATGCACTTTCAGGATCGCTTTTCTCCACTACTTTTATATGAGGACTGATGCCTCGAACGACTTGCGACAGAATTGCTCGACTGCTCGATTGCTTATCAAGAATAAGGACAGTGCTATTCTTGAACGATTGTAAATCCATCATTTTTTATCCTAAAAATAGCATTGACCTGGATAATTGATTAAAGAAAAGATGGATCTTCTTATTCATTTAGCCATTCAACATTGAGTTTAATGTAAGTGCTCAAACTAATTTGTAGGCAGTAATTTTGCCATAATAACTAGAAAATACTAGTAATAATTTAATCCGTATTGGACTGTGGTTTTAAATCAAAAGCAATGCAAATGCGCTTGTCGTCCGATTGAAAAGGAATGGTCCGGTGGAAAAGTGAAGATGGGAAAAGAACAATGTCGCCTACCTTAGGCAATATGGATGAAGTGGGGAAATCGCGGATTGTTTTTGATGCTTGTATTGGATAATTGTCACCATGGGTGCCATATTCAAAAGCACCTTCATCACCATTCGTTTTTGGCATGGCTAAGTAGACGGCACCACTAATCCAACCAATTTCATGAATATGTGGACTCAAATGTCCACCTTTATGCATGCTGACATACCAGGAGCTCGTGAATTCGAGCGTTTTTGGAAAAGATTGAATAAGTTCACAATTGGCTTGTTGGAAATGATGTTGATAACGTTTAAATGCTTCAATGATTAGTGCTGCTAATTGTTGAAAAGAAGCCTCTGGTCGTTTGAATAAGTTACCAGCAGATTGTTTGCCATAATGCAACATACCTTGAACACGCTCAGCAATATCTGCATGTTCAATGTCATGAAGGAGCTGTTTGCGTAGTAGGCTATTCGGTTGTGCAAGCTCAGTCAAACTTTGTTGATAAACATAATCAATGCCATTTTTGCAGAAGTTATAGGCATTTTCTTGGTCGAAATTAATCGCATAATGCGTGGCTAAAGTTGCAATAAGGGGGGATGTATGTCGCGATGTTTCAATGACATGATCTAATGCTTTTTTGAAGTCGTTAAAACACTCCGCTTTATAGAGGCAATACATTTGCCGCGCTTGCCAGTCATCAAATTGTGAGCGTTCAAAAAAACTGGCTGCTTCTGTATAGCGCTTAGCTAAATAACAAAATTCACCCATATTATAATTAGCGTTAGGATGGTTGGGGTTGCGAGCAAGTGCTGCTTGATAGCTATGCACGGCGGCATCCATATCACCATTATCACGTTGAGTTTCACCTAAATAGTTATAGGCATCCGTATAATTTGGGAATAACTGGATGGCTTGTTGGTAGCTTGTAATTGCTTCTTTGAGCGCACCTTGATCACGTAGGGCTGTACCAAGGTTGTAGTAACCACGCGCATCTTTAGGATTAATTTTTAACCCTTTTTTATAACTTGTGATGGCTTCATCTAACATGCCTAGTCGTTGCAGAACTGTACCTAAATTACCATGTGCTTCAAAAAAACTGGGTTTGATACTGATGGCTTTATGATAAGCGCTGATAGCCTGCTCAAATTGATTTATATGATTAAGTGCAATAGCAAGGTTGAAATATAAGTCGGCATTATTGGGTTGTATTTGGATGGCATTTTGGTAGCTAAGCGTTGATTCTAAGAACTTCTGCTGACCATCTAAGGCGAGTGCAAGGGTATGATGCAGAATAAACGTACGCGGGTGCTTTGCAATCAATTGTTTTGCTGTTTGCTCGGCAGCTGCAAAATGCCCACCATTAAGTTGTTGGATAAGTTGTTGTGTTTCTTGATGACTAGGTTGTGATGTATTTGCCATGACGTAAAGATAACATAAGGTAATAAAATGTTACATTATTGGGGGGTCAAACACTAATATTTTCTACTCTGGCGGCTAATTGTTTAAGAATGCGTATGGCGATATACGGATAGTCAGTAAGCATGACATCAATATTTTCAGCATGGATGACGATGATGTGCGCTTCTGGCGAAGTCACAATCGCATTATGAACGCTTGGGTGGCCAGTTAAACTGGCTGTTTCACCAAAATATTGTCCCACACTAAGCGAGCGGAGAACCTTGTCACCTAAGGTTAAGTTAACAGCTCCTGCCACGATATAGTAAAGCTTACGCTCTGTATTGCCAACGGTGAACACATACTCACCTGCTTGAGGTGCAATGCCATAACGGCGCATCAGTGCTTCAGTATAGTTAGCTTTTTCAGGCTGTTCATCAAAAAGCCCTTTTAATAAGAGGGCATCTTGTTTTCTTAAAGTTGCAATTAAAACAGAGCCTAATAAGAAAGCCGCAAAATTTGCATAAAGCCAAGTAATCGAGACAAACATATTCTTCATACTGCCAAATACAGCGCCATAGCTTTGGTTGACGGAGAAAAATAATGAGAATGCTGGGCGCATCATTAACCATACTAAGGCGGACGAAAATGCACCCATTAAAATATGACGCATGATGACACGCATTGGGAAAAACATTTTGTAAAATGAAGCGATTAAACACGTTGTAATGGCTAATGTAGTGGTATCACCGATTAAGTTTAATGTCTTTTTAGGAAGATACACCGCCAAGAAGCCGACCAATTCTTCTACAATATAGCCAGCCGCGGTAAAAGCGAAAAAAAGAAGCAATATCCCCATAACAGAAAGAATGTCGGCAATTTTGCTTTTAAGGAAAGAAGGCTTTTCGGTTAGAGAAGATATATTGTAGAAAGAAGTGCGCATTGCTCTAGCTAACGGCGTAATTGCCCAAAACAAAACAAGCAATCCAAGTGCACCCCAAGCCGCTTTGGTTGTTGATGCGTTGTAAACCTCAGTCATAATGATGCTGCTAAAATCAGGCATGATATTGCTGGTTAAGATCGCCAATTTCACAATCGCATAGTCAGATGAAAATACTAAACGACTGAGCAAGTAAAAAACAAGTAAAACCATCGGGATGAGGGCAAATAAAGCGTAAAAAGAAAGCGCGGCAGACAGCCCTAAAATATTATGTCTACCGAAACCGACTAATGTTTCGCGCAGTACAAATAGCAAAGTGGCATACTCTTTCTTAGAATAGGCAACTAATGGTTTGCTAATCGCAGGATGCGCTGCGAATTTCTTGATGCAAGCTTTGACTGCGTTTAGATTGCTCAATGATTGAAAGTGTCCTTTGATGAGAATGAATGATGTGTATTAGTTCAATCAATGTTGGTATTTTGCTGCTTTTTAAATTTTTCTGTTGCACCAACCAGAGCAGAAATGACACCTGGTTCCATCGCAGAATGGCCAGCATCTTGAACAATAACATACTCAGCCTGTGGCATCGCTTGTGAAAGTAGCCAAGCAGTATAAGGAGGGCATACCATATCATAACGACCCTGAACAATAACTGTTGGGATATGAGAGAGTGAACCCGCATTTTCCAAAATAGCCTCGCCATCGACAAAACATTGATGGCGAATATAATGGATCTGAACGCGGGCGCGCGCAACATCAGCCACCTGAGCAGTAAGTAGCTCCTCGCTGGATAGCGTTGGTAAATTCGGTTGCTTTGTGTCAGTAGCTTGTAAACGCATGATGCTGCCTTCGTAATTATTCCAGGCCACTGCTGCAGGATGGCTGATAGAAATATCATCTGAAGAGACTCTACGTTCAAATGCTGTTAGTACGTCATCACGCTCATGCGCGGGTAAATATTGTAATAAGGTGTTCCAAACGTCAGGATAAAAGTGTTTGATATCGCCTAAAAACCAATTCAATTCAGACTGGCGACTTAAAAAAATACCACGCAGAGTTAAAGAAAGGACATAATCTGGATACTGCGTAGCATAAGCCAAAGCAAGCGTACTCCCCCAGGAGCCACCAAAGACATGCCAAGACGCTATATTAAGGTGTTGACGAAGTGCTTCAATATCACCAACTAAGTGTGGTGTGGTGTTATCAATTAAGCAACCTTGCGGTAGACTTCTATTACAACCGCGCTGGTCAAGTAAGATAATGCGATAGTGCGCAGGGTCAAAAAAGCGTCTCTGACCTGGATTGCAACCACTGCCAGGCCCGCCATGCAAAAAAACAACAGGGCTACCATTGGGATTGCCAGCTTCTTCGTAGTAAATAGCATGTAATTGATCTACTTTAAGCCAATTATGATTAAAAAATTCAATTTCAGGATATAAATTGTAAGTGTTTAGACACATATTCAAGTTAAGCTTTCTGTTTGATTTAATTGCAAAAATTGATTGTACTAGAAAAAGATGTAATATTTTTTCTAAAAAATGTTACTAAATTGTAACTAAAGTGTTGCAATTGATAATTAAATGATTTATATTTCAATCCTCACATGAGAATGTGAAACAAATGTTCGACGTAGGTTTGATGTTTTAGTAATAACAACTTCTTAAGTTTTATTGCCCGAACAAAAAATTTAAATCGTACAATTTTAAAACCCTTAGTAATTAACTTTGGAGAAAAACATGCAAGTAAATAAAATTAAGCTAGCTTTAGGCTTAGTAGCAGCAACAATGGCAATGCCAATGGTTGCTTCAGCTGCTGCAGACCAAGAAGCGGCAATGAAAAACGCTAACAACTGGGCTCACCCACGTGGTCAACATGACAACTCAGGTTACAGTGCATTAGCGCAAATCAACAAAGGTAACGTTAAAAACCTTAAAGCAGCTTGGACATTCGCTACTGGTGTAAACCGTGGTCACGAAGGTTCTCCAGTTGTTGTTGGTAACATGATGTATGTACATACAGCATTTCCAAACAACATCTACGCACTTGATTTAAGCGACAATCAAAAAATCGTTTGGTCATACTTCCCAAAACAAGATCCAAGCGTTCAAGCGGTACTATGCTGCGATAACGTAAGTCGTGGTCTTGGTTATGGCGATGGCAAAATCTACCTTCAACAAAATGATGGTAATTTAGTTGCATTAGACGCTAAAACTGGTAAAAAACAATGGTCAGTATTAGTTAACGATCCTAAAGTTGGTGCTACAAACACAAACGCTCCGCATGTAATCAAAGACAAAATCTTAACAGGTTGTTCTGGTGCTGAGTTTGGTGTACGTTGCTTTATGGCAGCTTACAATGCTAAAGATGGTTCATTAGCATGGAAAGCATACTCAACAGGTCCTGACTCTGAAGTATTAATCGGTGATGACTTCAACTCTGCTAACCCACAATACAGTGCTTTGTCAGTATACAAAGACATCAACGGTGGTAACAAAGAAGGCGGTTCTTTTGAAGCGCTAAAAGCAGGCGAAATCAAAATTGGTGAAAAAGACCTAGGTACACGTACATGGTTGAAACCACAAGCAGTTCAAGATGGTTGGCAACATGGTGGTGGCTCTACTTGGGGCTGGTGGCCATATGACAAACGTACAAACTTAGTTTACTACGGTACAGGTAACCCTTCAGTTTGGAACCCAGATGTACGTCCAGGCGACAACAAATGGTCAATGACTATTTTTGCTCGTGATTTAGATACTGGTATTGCTAAATGGGGCTACCAAATGACTCCACACGATGAGTGGGATTATGATGGTATTAACGAAGTGATCTTGTTCGACAAAGGTGGTAAAACATATGCATGGCATCATGACCGTAACGGTTTTGCATATACATTCAACGCAGGTACTGGTTCACTAGTTGCTGCTGAGAAAGTTCACCCATTTGTTAACTGGGCAACACACGTTGACATGAAAACTGGTGTTCCACAAAAATTAGCATCAGCTTCTACTCACCAAGACTACAATGCAAAAGGCGTTTGTCCAGCTGCATTAGGTACTAAGGATCAGCAGCCTGCTGCTTATTCACCTAAAACAGGTCTTGTTTATTCTCCACTAAACCACGTATGTATGACATACGAGCCAGTTGAGTCTAAATATGTTGCTGGTCAACCATGGGTTGGTGCTACATTGACTATGTTCCCAGGTCCTGACGGTGTGATGGGTGGCTTTGCTGCTTACAACCCAATGACCAACAAAAAAGTATGGTACAACAAAGAGAAATTCTCTGCTTGGGGTGGTGCTTTAA
>JAFMCM010000041.1 GCA_017857755.1 Methylophilaceae bacterium
GTGCTGGCTCAGCTTTATCGTGAAGATATTGGTGTGCACGATGGTCAGTTTTTGCGGTCAGCAGATCATCACCTCAGGTAAGCCAAGATTTGCGCGCTTCTTACGCATTAGTACACCATGATGCTTTTGCTTTGCATTGGCATCCGCGTGTTAAAATCACGCACCTATGAATACACCGCTAGCACAAATATCCTATTTGCAAAATGCCTTATCCCATTGTATGGTGGCCGATCAATTTCGTTTGCGTCGCCGTTTACAGCAAGCGAAAGCGCAATTAGCGCAAAATAAACCAAATGAAAAAACATTAGTTGATCTTGCCCATCAAGTGCAAATCTCGTCACAAAAGCGAGCACTACGCTTGGCGCATCTACCCAAACCAAACTATCCATTAGCGTTACCTGTTTCATCACGACGGGATGAAATTGCCAAAGCGATTTCTGAAAATCAAGTGGTGATTGTTTGCGGAGAAACAGGTTCTGGCAAAACCACTCAGTTACCGAAGATTTGTTTATCGCTTGGACGCGGTGTTTCAGGTTTAATTGGGCACACCCAGCCACGCCGTATTGCCGCGCGTACTGTCGCAAGCCGTATCGCGCAGGAGCTGGATTCATCACTGGGTGAAATTGTCGGCTATAAAGTCCGTTTTAACGAGAAATCATCTGCAGAGAGTTATATTAAGCTGATGACGGATGGTATTTTGTTGGCTGAGACGCAGGGTGACAGGTTTTTGAATGCTTACGACACCATTATTATTGATGAGGCGCATGAGCGTAGTTTAAATATTGACTTTCTGCTTGGTTTTCTTAAACAATTATTGCCCAAACGTCCCGATTTAAAAGTGATTGTCACTTCAGCGACGATTGATGCTGAACGGTTTGGTATGCATTTCGCCAGTGTCGATGCCAAAGGGGAGCTGGTGAGTGCGCCGATTATTGAAGTCAGCGGCAGAACCTACCCAGTTGAAGTGCGTTATCGTCCTTTGGGTAAGGCAGGATTTATTTCGCATGAGCAAGGTGTTGAGGACGAGGATTTTGACGACGACGACGTAGCGAGTGCCACCGTGCACGGCATTCAGCGTCAAGGAAAAGTCGAGGCGCGTTGGCTGACGGAGGATGAGGAAGAGGAGGCGATTGAAGAGGCGATTTTAGATGCCGCAGATGATCTATTGCGGCAAAGCGATGGTGATATTTTGGTTTTTTTACCTGGTGAGCGTGAAATACGGGATACCGCTGAACATTTGCGCAAATATCAAGGCCGTTCTCCCAAACTGAAGCAGGTTGAAGTTTTACCCTTATTCGCGCGATTGAGTATTGCCGACCAGCAAAAAATCTTCAAACCAAATGGCCAGCGGCGGATTATATTAGCGACCAATGTCGCTGAAACGTCGCTGACAGTGCCAGGCATAAAATATGTGATTGATACTGGGTTGGCGCGGATTAATCGTTACAGCGCACGCGCCAAAGTTGAACAGTTGCAAATCGAAAAGATCTCACAAGCCGCAGCAAAACAAAGGGCAGGGCGTTGTGGTCGGGTTTCTAACGGTATTTGTGTACGCTTGTATGCAGAGGATGACTTTAATCAACGACCTGCATTTACTGACCCAGAAATTATTCGTAGCTCACTTGCTAGCGTGATTTTACGGATGGCGGCTTTGCGCTTGGGTGATGTGGAACAGTTTCCGTTTCTAGAGGCGCCCAGCGCGCGATTAATCTCTGATGGTTATATGCAATTACAAGAATTGGGTGCTGTTGATGCGAATCGTCAGATTACAGATATTGGTATCCAGTTAGCTAGATTGCCATTGGATCCGCGTGTGGCACGCATGATATTGGCAGCTAAAAAAGAAGACTGTTTACAGGAAGTGCTGATTATTGCAAGTGTGATTAGTATGCAAGATCCGCGGGAACGCCCGATGGACAAGCGTGAAGCTGCTGTCAATGCGCATGCTAAGTTTGCTGGTGAAGGTTCCGATTTTATAGGCTTCCTTAAAATTTGGGACTGGTATGAACAAGCTGTTAAAAATAAACAATCGAATAAAGATTTACTGAATCAGTGTCATGCGCACTTTCTCTCTTTTTTGCGGCTAAAAGAATGGCGAGAACTGTATTTGCAGTTAAAAGAAATTGCAGAAGAGATGGATTTTAAGCTCAATAGCAAAGCGGCCAATGACGAACAAATTCATCGCGCCTTATTGGCGGGTTTGCTGGGTAATATTGGCTTTAAAGACGGGGAGCATGAGGCGTACGCGGGTGCACGTAGCATTCGCTTTTTTATAGCGCCTGGCTCTTGCTTAAAGAAAACACGGCCAAAATGGGTGATGGCGGCAGAATTGGTGGATACTTCAAAACTCTATGCGCGCTGCGTTGCTAAAATAGAGCCTGATTGGATAGAGCCGCTGGCGCGTCATTTAACCACGAGCCAGTATAGCGATCCGCGTTGGGATCGAAAATTGGCGCAAGTGAGCGCATGGGAAAAAGTGAGCTTATATGGATTAACCGTCGTGCCCAAACGGCGGGTGCATTATGGGCCGATTAATGTTGAAGTCGCGCATGAGATTTTTATTCGCGAAGCATTGGCTAATATGGAGTTGGATACAAATGCACCATTTTTAGCTGCTAACAAGCGTATTATTGCTGAAATTGAGGAATTAGAGCATAAGGCGAGAAGGCAAGACGTGCTGGTGGATGAATATGCTTTATCCGCCTTTTACGACAAGATTGTTCCTAAAGACATCGTTAATGGCATCGGCTTTGAGGCCTGGCGGAAGAATGCGGAAAAATCCAATCCTAAGTTACTGTTTTTAACTAAAGATGATTTAATGCGTCACGAAGCGGAAAGCGTGACTGAAACGCAATTTCCTGAGACCATCACTATGGATGGTGTGAGTATCCAACTTAAATATCGCTTTGAACCTGGCCATATTTTGGATGGTGTGACGGCAACGATTCCATTGGCTTTATTGAATCAAATGGATGCGACCCGTGCGGAATGGTTGGTGCCAGGTATGTTGCGCGAGAAAGTCACCGCCTTGATTAAAATTCTGCCTAAAACTTTCCGACGGGTGTGTGTGCCTGTGCCAGACTTTGTGACGGGGTTTTTAGAGCATGCCAAGGTCGGTGTAGAACCCATCTTGGTGGCGTTGGTCGCTTATATTCGGCACCAAACTCAGCTAAAGCTGACTAGTGATGACTTTATGCTGGATAAGTTGCCAGAACATTTCTTTATGAATTTTAGTGTGATTGACGAAAAACAGCGTGAGCTTGGCATGGGGCGTAATTGGCATATGTTAAAAGCACAGCTTGGCAATGCTGCGCAGCTGACTTTTAGAAAAGGCACCAGTAATGCGATTGAAAAAACAGGGCTCAAGCAGTGGGATTTTGGTGATTTGCCAGCGACATTGACCTTTACTAAAGAAGGTCATCAATTGACTGGTTATCCTGCTCTAGTGGATGAGCTAGACAGTGTGTCGATTAAATTATTTGATACTGAGCAAGCAGCTGATGTATCGCATCGCGCTGGTGTGTGCCGCTTAATGCGCTTTGAGCTCAAGGAACAAATGAAGCAATTGCAAAAAGCGTTACCTCAATTTAATCAATACGCATTGCAGTTGCGCAATGTGATTTCACCAGACGATTTAAAAGAAGACTTAATTAGCGCACTTGCCGACCGCGCATTTGTGGGTGAGGATGCGTTGCCACGTAGTAATGCGGCGTTTATGGCGCTGAAGCAACGCGCAAGAACGCGTTTGCCAGCAGTGAAAGATGCCTTATTTCGAACGGTTGCTGTGATTGGAACGGAATATTTTGCATTGGCTGAACGACAAGCTAAGATGCCAGTGAAAGCCAATAGGCTGAGTAAAGATGTTGAAACCCAAATTCAAGATTTGCTCTATAAAGGTTGTTTCAGCCAAACACCGTGGGATCAATTGCAACATCTAGCCCGTTATTTGAAAGCGCTGAGTTTAAGAATCGACAAACAGCCGAGCAACCCTGATCGAGATGGCAAACATGCGGCGAGCGTGGCTTTGTTATGGCAAAAGTGGCAGGCTGAAATGGATCAACAAGCTAAGATTGGTGATATCCCGCCAGCATTGCAAAATTTCCGTTGGTTAATCGAGGAGTTGCGTGTTTCCTTGTTTGCGCAAGAGTTAAAAACACCATTTCCAGTATCGATTAAACGCTTAGATAAAATATGGTCTGATCTTGTTTAGGTGGTCATGGTGACGCATTAGCTGGCCTTCATCCGCCGACAGGAGGAGGCTTGTGATTTAGATTTGCGTGAGCAGCTTTCTAATGGCGGCCTCATCCAAACCTTTACCAATACAAACGACACGGCTCAAAGGCGGATTTTCTTTCCAATCTACCAATAAGGTTGCTGGGTAAGGGGTAAAATGCACAGCGTGGATGGCTAAAGGATGCGGTTGGTCATCGGCGTGCAGGATTCCCTTTAAGCGTAATAAATGCTCACCATGGGTTTGGCATAGCTTCAATAACACTGGTTTAACGCTTTGCCATGAAAGTCCTGTTGGTAGGGTCACGGTAAAGCTGCTTATTTCATCTTGATGCGATCGTGCTAACTTGCCAGCTAAGTGATTGGCTGGCGTTGACGGCATGCGTAACCATCGTTCAGGTTTTGGGCGTTTGCCGCTTGGGTCAAATAAACCGACGTCAATAATAAAATCAGCCTCAACCTCGCCATGTAATACCTGGTGCTGGGTTGCGCCTGGATTCAGGTGTAGGAGTCGCGCTGCTAGTTCGCTGATTTGCTCAGGCGTGGCAATATCAGTTTTGGTTAATAACAATACATCGGCTACAGCTGCTTGTTTACGGGCTTCATGATGTGCTAATAATTGGGTCAAGCCATACATGGCATCGATGGTGACAATCACCGCATCCAAACGGAAAACCGACTCAATCACAGGCTCATTCATCAAGTTTGCCATAATCGGCCCAGGGTCGGCCATCCCTGTTGTTTCTATCACTAGACGGTTAAACTGTGGAATCACCTCCAGCGAGCGCTTAAAATACAAATCGCGCATGGTATCCGCCAGCTCATTACTTAAGGTGCAACATAAGCAACCATTTTGCAACAAGACGGCATTATCCGCCACATAACTGCTGTCCACATTCTGCGCCAAAATATGGTCCAAACCTGCTTCGCCCAGTTCATTAATGATTACGGCTGTCTCTTTCATGCTAGGGTGAGCAAGTAGTTTGTTGAGTAAAGTAGTTTTGCCTGAGCCTAAAAAGCCAGTTAGCAGGGTGACGGGTATGCGATGTTCCATGTCGGTATTTTACAGCTAATTTGCCCAAAATAAGCAGGATGGTGGATGATCCGTTTGTCGGGTTTGTATTGCAACCGAGAAGATGGGTGTATAAGATGCCTTGAAACTGATGATTTGACTAAAGGTTGTTACTGGGATATTTGTTGGTGAGTCGGTACGACATAAAGCAGACTCGTATATAATGCTGGCAAAACCCACATAGGAGTATTTGCAATGAGTAAAAACCGTTCACCAAGATTAACCAAAAAATTAAAATTAGGCGAGTTCCAAGAGTTTGGCTTTGCTTTTTCAGCGGAATTGACTGAAAAAATGGAGATGGAAGCGCAAGAGCAATTGATTATTGGTTTATTAGAAGCTGTGATTGAGAAACGTAAGCTGGCGTTAAGTGGTTGGATTGATGGCGGCTTTGTGACTAAATTGAAAAGTGGCTCGACGACAGAAGAAGATAAAAAAGCAGTTGAAGATTGGTTGAAGTCAAACAAAGCCTTGAAAGCGGTTGAAGTGGGGCCGATGGTTGACGCTTGGTATGAGTAACCTGTGATAGGGGTTGATGACGCGGTTAAACGGGATTGACTAGACCGCATCAAGCAAACAGCACACGCAGTGCTGAGTTTTTCTAGGCTACTTTAGCGCACGCTTGCTTGTGGGCTGATGGCTTATGAGCTACAAGAGAGCATTGAGCAGCCAGCTTTTTGTCTTGCCCAGTCTGGACGCTTTTGTTCAAACTGTTCCATGCCTGGTTGTTGGGTGTATGGGTTTTTGAGTAACGCTAGCAAGCTTAGCAGGCGTTTGTTGTCACCATCATTGATGAGACAATCAATCGCTTCTTGCGCCATGTAGTTGCGCAGCACATAACGTGGATTGTACGCTTGCATTTTCTCTATCCGTTGTTTTGGTGATTGTTTATTCTGTTGTATTCTTTTGGCGTAAGTATTGAGCCATTGCTGAATGTCGTTGCCAAACTGTTTCAAACCAGACTCTGTGTAAAAAGCTGGGCTGATGGTGTTGATACTGGGTTGAGCTAAGTCTAGTTCTGCTAACTTGGAAAAAAATAAAGTCATATCGATTTCAGCGCGCGTCATCAACTCAAAGATGCGGTTAACCAGATCACCATCACTATCTTGCCATGGACCTAGGCCAAACTTGCCTGCTAGCGACTGGGTTAAGTGTTTAATATAGGTATGATCATAGTGGCTAATGGCGTCTGCAAGTCCTTCGGTGTCGGGTAATAAGGTTGCCAGTGCATCTGCTAATCGCTCCATATTCCAGCGAGCAACATCAGGTTGGCGACCAAAGCAATAGCGCTTACCTTGAGCATCAGTCGTGTTGGGCGTCCATTCAGGATCGAAGTGATCAATCCAGCCATATGGGCCGTAGTCAATGGTCAGTCCGATAATGGAAAGGTTATCGGTGTTCATGACACCATGGACAAAGCCGACGCGCATCCAATGGGCCATCAGAATAGCGGTGCGTTCGCAGATTTCTTCAAACCATGCTTCAATCAATTCAGGTGAGGGATTGTGTTGGTCTAACGGCAAGCCTGTTGCTGCTAGCCATTGGCTAAAGTCTCGATCAATCGTGAAGCCAATAAAACGTTTGAGTAAGTGGTGTTCACCCTTGTTCGCCATCAGTTCAAAATGACCAGGACGCGTGAAACTTGGCGCCACACGGCAAACAATGGCGCCAGGTTCCATTTCAGGGTTGCCGTTGTAAAACATGTCGCGTCGTACTAAATCCCCAGTGCTGACTAGGCTCAATGCGCGTGTGGTGGGTATACCAAGGTGATGCATGGCTTCTGAACATAAAAATTCACGTAAGCTAGAGCGCAATACCGCACGGCCGTCTGCGCTGCGCGAATAGGGTGTTTCACCCGCACCTTTAAGTTGCAGCTCGAAGCGCTTGCCTGCATGTATGAGCTCACCTAAGTAGATGGCACGACCATCGCCAAGCTGTCCTGCCCAATGTCCGAACTGGTGACCACCATAGCGCGTCGCGTATGTCATCATGCCAGCCAGTGCGCCATTGCCCCCCAGCGTTTGTATTAATTCAGAGTCTTGCATATCTGCTGGTGTTAAGCCCAGTAGATTAGCCACGTCTGGACTGTAGGCCAGTAACTGTGGATTTTTTACTGGTGTTGGTTGCGCCATTGACCATAGCGCATTGGCTACTTGGCGTTGATAAACTGGCTTGATGGGGTCTTGAGGTAGTTCGCGCGTCAAGCGATTGTCAAAGGTTAAGGTTCGCATATGGGTTATTGTAGACGGATTCTTTGTGATGCGTGGCAGTTTCTGTGGATGAATCTGCACTGGTATAAGGCATTTGGGGTGCCAGTCATGTATCATTGCGACTATTCCAGTCTCAGAACAAGAATGAACGAGAAGTATGAACGTATTTTATGAAGAAAGCGGTAGTTTTAAGGTCGCTACGATTAAGGCAGAAAACCCTGGTAGTTTGCAGGTAGAAGCCGCCTCTGGTAAACGCACTAAAATCAAAACAGCCAATGTGTTACTTAATTTTGAACAATCAGTTGAAGACTTTATGGCCTTGGCACAGGCAGAAGCCGACACGCTAGCAATTGATTTTTTATGGGAATGCAGTGATGCGCAAGAGTTTGGTTTTGAAGATTTAGCCAAAGCGTATTATGGCGACCAGCCGAATACCATTCAGTTGGCCGCCATTGCGATAAAAGTACATGCGGCACCCATTTATTTTTATCGTAAAGGCAAAGGCCGTTATAAAGCAGCGCCAGAAGACACATTAAAGCTAGCGATAGCCGCAGTAGAGAAAAAGCGATTGCAAGCGGAGCAAATGGCTGTGTGGGTAGCGCAGTTAAATGATCAACAATTACCTGAGGGGTTTGCCGAGAAGGCAGATCATTTAATTTATCATCCTGATAAAAATAGTTTGGAGTGGAAAGCCATAGAACAAGCGGCGGCTAGTTCTGGCCGTTTAGCGTTAACGGTGATGGCGGATGCAGGTTTAATTAGCAGTGCGCACGATTATCACTTGGGTGCTTTTTTACGGGAGATGTTTGCCAACGGTACTGCCTTTCCTGCACATGAGGAAATGACAGCGCTGGATCAATTACTGGCTGATTTGCCAATCAGTGATGTGGGCGCCTTTAGTATTGACGATGCGACCACTAATGAAATTGATGATGCCTTTAGTGTGGTCGATTTGCCAAACGGTCATAAGCGTGTTGGCATCCATATTGCCGCGCCTTCATTAGCGATTGCGCAGGGTGGTGCCTTAGACGCCATTGTTTTAGATCGGCTTTCTACGGTTTATATGCCTGGGCACAAAATCACCATGTTGCCTGAGACTGTGGTGCGGCCGTTTAGTTTAGACGCGGGTCAGACTAAACCAGCACTGAGTTTATATTGTGAGGTGGCTGTTGATTTTACCGTGATTAGCCACGAGACAAAAATTGAGCAGATTAGCGTTAATGAAAATTTACGGCATGATCGTTTAGAACCCTTTTTTAATACAGAGACCTTGGCCGCCAATTGCAGCCCGCATCCCTTATGGGAGTCGTTGAAATTTTTACATGGTTTTGCAGAAGCGTTAGAAAAAGCACGTGGCAAATATGAGCCTGATCGGGCGCCGCAGATTGATTATAATTTTTATGTCAGCGCAGGGGTTGTCAGCATCGTGGCGCGTGAGCGTGGTTCGCCGATGGATAAGCTGGTTGCTGAATTGATGATTTTTGCCAATAGCACTTGGGGTGGTTTGCTTAAGGATGGCGCGCGCGCGGGTATTTACCGTGCGCAAACAGGCGGTAAGGTGTTTATGACTACGGAAGCCTTGCCACATCAAGGGATGGGAGTAGCGCAATATGCGTGGTGTACATCGCCCTTGCGTCGTGCTGTAGATTTAGTTAATCAGCGGCAATTGATTGCTTTATTAAAGCAGCAGCCCGCGCCTTATCCCAACGATGATGATGTGTTGAAAGTGATTATTCGTGACTTTGACCAGACTTATCAAGCGTATAACGACTTTCAAACGCGGATGGAGCGCTATTGGTGTTTACAATATTTGATTCAGGAGCAATTAACGGAAGTTACTGCTAGCGTGTGGCGTGAAAATTTGGTGCGCCTCGACGGCATGTTTTTTATTACCAAAGTGCCTAGCCTGCCAACATTAAAAGTAGGGACAAAAGTCAGCTTGACCATCAAACACATTGATACGTTGCTGATGGAACTCAACTGTCAATTTAAGCAAGTGATTGAACAGGCGTCTGATGCGATGATTGCGGAAAATGAAGGAAGTGATGTAGTGGTGGGAGATCAGTAAATGGGATTTTTTAGACGTAGAATTCATAAATCCGTGTTGGATGAAAGCATTGTTGAAGTCACTGAGGTGGATGGGATTAGACAATTGCATCTAGGTTCAAAAACGGTGCAAAGTGGTATGTTGGTCTCTTCGCCGCTAGCATTGGTGTTCAACTATTCACGCGCTATTATGTATTTTTTATTATTTTCAGAACAGATTAAAAGTGTGTTGACCGTTGGCTTGGGCGGCGGCTCGGTAACTAAATATATCCATGCGTATTGCCCTGATCTTCAACAAGTGGTTGTTGAAATCAATCCACAGGTGATTCAAGTGGCACGCAGTCATTTCTTTTTGGATGAAAATGATGAACGGCTGAACGTGATCGAAGCTGATGGGATTGTGTATATGGCCGAGCATCCGCTCAGTCATGATTGTCTAATCATTGACGGGTTTACCAGCAATGGCATTCCTGAAAACTTTTGTACGCCCGACTTTTTTGATCAGTGCTTTAATGTCTTAAAAGATAATGGTATTTTTGTGATTAATCTTTGGGGTTCAGATCAGAACTTTGATATTTACTTGCAGCGGATTGAGCAAACCTTTATGCAGCGTGTGTTGGTATTGCCGACAGGTAAGTCAGGCAATATTATTGTATTTGGTTTTAAAGATCCAATGAAATTGACGGAGAAAAAAGTAAGAGAACGTGCGCTTAAATTGAAACAAGACCATATCATCGACTTTAACGAGTTTTTGGACAAATTGCATGAGCAAAATGGATATCAGAAGCTTTATCAACGATTGGAAACATCATGAATCAAACTTTTTTTGCTACTTGCCCACGCGGCTTAGAAGCTTTACTCGTCGCCGAGCTAAAAACCAGCGGTGCAAAAAGCATCCAGCAAACCGATGGGGGGGTGACTTTTCTTGGGGATGTGCGTGTTTGTTACCAAATTAATCTGCATTCACGAATTGCCACACGTGTTTTATGGCAAGTGACCAAAGGCAAGTATAGCAGTGAGGACGATTTATTTGATGCCGCTTACCAAGTGAACTGGCCTAATTGGTTTGATGTTAAGCATGATTTTATGGTGAAAGTGACTGGGGTTAAATGTCCGCTTAAAAG
>JAFMCM010000042.1 GCA_017857755.1 Methylophilaceae bacterium
AATCCAGCTTCATGATTGCCGGCAATGTAAATATTACTTTGTATCGTTGCCGTCGAAAAGTCGGCGGCATTAGGAAAACGCCCATTATTTGATTCATAAGCCCTAAGTAACCACTTACTCTCGGCAATGACTCTTTTATGAATAGCAGCTAATAATTCATCAATCGTGATAAATACCAACTGGTCATTAAATAAATATGGCTTCCTCAAACGCGTATCATGAATATCGACAGTATGCATATCTTCGCCGATGACAAAATCTTCATCTGCACGACCGTAATCATGATTTGCATATAACTGATTATCCAAATAAAACTCGTCTAAAAACTGGTCGGGTGCCGCGCCATCTGCTCTTGTTTGAGCGCCAATATTTTCCCCAGGCGCTAAAATCACAGCAGCGACGCGGTCTGAAATCAATTGTCCACGATGATTGAAAACTTTTAGCCAAGAGTAGGTCGGGTGATGAATAATGCTGGGATTAATCACGGGATTACTACGCGGGTCGCTAGACAAGTATTCATACTGATGCACCACATTACGTGACACCGCATACCATAGCCTATGCTCTAAATGTTCATTATTGTCCAAGCCAAGACCAACCTGCTGGCCAACGCAGGGTGAGGTTTGACCATAAACAGGTAATTTACCGATTAAAAAGGCATAACTTTGTGGCTTACGAAACCGACTGCCTGATGGCAAACAATCGCTAAAACCGTCATAACCGCCACCACGCGCTCTGTCTGGAAAAGGTAATTGCCCTAAATTAACGGAATTGTTTACCGCCCATGCAATTAAAGCAGTCTTAGCTTCACCTAAGGATTGCAGGGTGTTTTGCGCACGTTTGTGCTTTGCGGCTTGAATGTCGACCGTTTTTAACAAATAGCTACTTAACCCCAACACCATCAGCAATAACAATACGATGATTACCGCACCTTCTTCAGCCGACTGACGATTAAGAGACATGCTTTCACTCCTGCTTCAACGCTTCACCGTTCACCCAGACCGTCAGCTGATGAGTATCACTGCGTTTTACATATCCTTGGATAGGTCTTTTTGGTGAACGTACACCGATTGCTTCATGCGCTTGCTCAGGCGTTTGTAATAATGTTGCGCTTTGTGGCTCAATATCTCGCAAGCGATCCAGCGCTTCTCGTTGTTCGATGGTAAAAAATAGCCTACCAAATGTATTTCCAGCAGTCACACCTTTGCTATATAACAAAGACAACATGGTAATAAAAACAAAACAACGCATTAACTTGCTGCCTTCACTGTTAACCAATCTAGCTCACAGGTTGCGGATAGATTTGGCTGTAGCATCTTCATACGGGGCTCTTTCTCGTTCAGACGTAAAATTTCACAATCACGCACTATCATCGGTGATGTATTTGAAGCGAGGCCTGTCAATAAATTGAGCAGGTCACCCGCATGTAGAAGTCCTAGCTTCAAAGTCATCACTGATCGATACAAACGATGTAGGCCGTTGCTTGCAATCAAGTGAGACTGATCAAGATGCTGCTGACCGATGTCATAGTTAATTTCAAATAAATGATGCTGCTCACGCACCTTCCGCAACTGTACAAGCCATTGTTGTCGCCGCTCTTCTCCAATCGAACCAGCTGTTATCCAATGTTGATATTGGGGTAAGTATCGCAAGTAATTTGCCTGCTCTTGTTGTGCGAGCTGCCGTTGCGTTTGCTCAAGGTTGTAATTGCTTTTCATTTGCTCAAGGGCAATAGCTTGATTGCGCACATATTGATAGGCGAAGATAAGGAATACAAACATCACCAGCACAAGACTACCCAGTTTCAACAACGTTTTTTGCAACAGGCGCCAGTCTTCTCTTCGCATATTCATCATGATGGCTAATTTTCAATCGATTTAAGGGTAATAGCCAGCTTAAATGCTGCCTCTGTCGGTATCGGAGCTTGCTCACTGGTGCTACCCCTCAAAACCTGCATGGACTCTCCGTTGACTGGTTTATGCAGTAAAACAACATCCGTCACATCGACATCATGCGCTAACTTTTCTAAAAACCGATTGACAATCGCCACAGCAGTGCGGTAATCGCCAGTAAATGGCTTGATTTCCGCATTCACAAACCCAACTTGCACCCAATTATCCATATTTGAATGCGCAGCTTTCTTGGCCGTATATTCATCGTCCTCATCCTTTATGAGTGAATACTCACTATGCACCCAACGCATTCTATTGATACTAATGCTAGGCTCATCTTCCAAAGCCGCACTAACCACTTGCATCAATGTCGCTGGCATTGCCGACGATTGGCTTATCTTTTCTGCCATCATCACTACATTTTTTAACTCACTACTCGTCATCACTCCATCGGTTGGCTTTAGTGTCAAGTTTTGATTTTGTAATAGCACTGCTGTCTGCTGCTGTAACGCCTCTCTTGCATCTGCCATCTCTTTTGCTTGCAACAACAAGTAAACACCTGCAAACAAACTCATCACGATTAGCATCAGCATCCCAACCACTAGCCGCTGGGTAACTTGTTGTATATAAAAACGTCGTGTTTTCTCTGCTGGCGCAATACTCTCAAAAGAACAACCACTTGCTAAGCAGTGCATATGCAGTAATTCTGGATACTTTTGTACCAAGGATTGGGATAAGCCCGCGCTTCTGATTTGGTCTTGCCTTTTGTGTATGCTGCATTGGAATGCACGCTGCTCAAGCATTTTCACGATAGCATCACTCGCCCTATCAAAAGCTGATAAGCTGATTGCTAACGTCGTCTCACTCGCCATGACTTTTTGACTAAGCAAGTACAAGCGCATTTTTTCAATTTCAACAAGGTAATCATCCGTTAACAGCGCAGACTCTTTGCTTGGTAACGGAACAAGTCGACTGATTCGTAAACGTCCATGCTGCAAATAGCTAAGACGCAAGCCTACAGATAATCGCTCACAAAGTAATAAATGTGAGGCCACTTGCTTGGATTGTTTAACCATCCGTCGACTGACCATCGGCATTGATGTCACTCTGGCAAGCAAAGCATTCTCAGATTGCAAAACATCCATCCAATGTTGCAAAAATCCTGAGTTACTTAGCGCATACAAAATATAAGCATCATCTTGGCGCAATGTTGTTTGACGATTTAAAAAATAAGCTGTTTTGTAATCACAATTACGATGAAATTCTGTGAGTTTACGAAGCACCATCTCACGCCTAGCAGCGCCAGTGATGTGTGGCAAGAGAGTTAATTGAAATTCTTCTTCAACCGTGTCAACCACTAAATATACAATCGCTTTTTGATGACCCGCAAGCCACTGACGAAAGCTGGTATACCCTGTTTCTTCATTTTGGTAAACCTGATGTGATTGATAGATTTTTCTGTCCCACAGGCTCGCCATTAAAAATGGTCTTGTAACATATAAAACAATGATTGGGCGTCTCAATCGCATTTATAGAGGCATATGACTAAAAGATTCATAAACTGGGCCAAGGACTGCCGCCATAATAAACAGTAGCACTAAACCCAAAATCACCGTGAGTGCTGGCTCTAACATCTTCAACAAATATTTTAAGCGCTCATCAACCTCTCTATCGTAAAAGTAACTAACATGCATCAAGGCTTGGTCTAGTGTCCCCGAACGCTCGCCAACAGCAATCATCCGCATTACTAATGATGGAAATAAACCAGCTTGCCTAAAGCTCTCGCTCAAACCGTTGCCAGCATTAATACGCTCATGTATGCGGTCTAGAGCAGACGCAACCACTCGATTGCCGACAATACTTTCACAACTTCTAATCACGGTTAGGATGGGAATACCCGCTTGATACATCAGCGCAAAATAACGAGCAAATCGTGCCATGATGATTTTCTGTAATAAGTCGCCAACCAGCGGCAGTTTTAGTTTTATTCCATCCCATTGATAACGTGCACCTGGGTGGGTTCTAATCCATGCTGTGATTGATAAGATTAGCACAATCGGCGTTCCTATTATCAGCCACCAATAATTAACAAAGGCACCCGAAATCCAGATTAATATCTGTGTGTTCCAGGGCAAAGCCTGACCTAGATTCTCCATAAACTGAACAAGTTGTGGGACGAGAAAAATCATCAAAAATGCAACCGCCATCATCACAATAAAAAAAATAAATAATGGATAGGTTAATAATTGTCTTGTATGTGAAAATAGCGCATCTTGCCATTTCAACGTTTGTGTTAAATGGTGAAACACTGTTTGCAGCTTCCCCGTCTGCTCACCTGCACTAACTAAACTCACAAACACTTCGTCAAACACATTGCGATGCATCTCTAATGCCTCTGAGAGGGTTTTACCCCCTTCAATTTCTGAATAAATAGCACCTAATACTTTTTTAAAATAGCCATTTTCTATCGTTTCCGCGACATCGTTCAAGCCAGCTAATATTGGCACGCCAGCAATCATTAACTGCTCCAGTTGAAAGCAAAACAATGCCAAATCACGCTGACTCACTTTATTACTCGCGAAAAAAGACCAACTTTTTTTTGACAATTTAACTGTTGTCAAGTCCAAACCCATTTGCTGAAGTCTCACTTCCAAGTCAGCCACATTACGCGCCTCCATTAGTCCTTTTGTTTGGCGACCAACTGGGTCTATTGCGCGATATTGATAGGTCTCCAGCATCTAACTCTCGCTAAATACGGGCTGTCAAATCAATCACACGCATCACTTCTTCGATGCTGGTGATGCCATCTAACACTTTTTGCAGCCCATCTTCTGCCAAGCTGACCAGCCCTGCTGCTGATGCTGCCGCTTTTAATTCGTCGAGATATGCGCTTCGTGAAATCAAGCTGTCCATTTCAGCATCTATTCGCAACAATTCCATAATGGCTATCCGCCCTTTATAACCTGTTGAATTACAGTTTTTACAAGCGGTTGCTTTAAAAATATTGATTGCTGAATTGGGTGGCAGATGCAGTATTTTGCTTTCCTCAACTGTTGGCTGTTTGGCGATTTTGCAATGCGGACAAAGCTTGCGAACCAATCGTTGAGCAATAATACCAATGATATTTCCTGCCATCATTTCATGTGGAATCCCCATATCGGCTAGACGAGAAAAAACACCTAAGGCAGAATTAGTGTGCAAAGTTGTAAATACTTGATGTCCCGTCATGGCAGCACGAAAAGCCATCTTGGCTGTATCTTCGTCACGCACTTCACCAACTAAAATAATATCTGGGTCTTGGCGCATAATGGAGCGAATGCCAGTTGCAAAATCCACTTTGTTGGCTTCAGAAACAGAGGTTTGCCGCAATAACGGGATAGGATGCTCAACTGGGTCTTCCAAGGTCATAATATTAATGGCTTCTGTATTTTTCTCTGTTAGTAGCCCATATAAAGTCGTTGTCTTACCGCTACCAGTTGGCCCTGTCACGATCAGCATACCTTCAGGACGAGCCATCATGCACTTTAGTAACGCTTGTTTGTCTGGCGTTAAGCCCATTTGCGCAAGCTGCATGACTGATTGCTCTCTATCTAAAACACGTAAAACAATATTTTCACCATGAATCGTCGGGTGGGTAGATACTCTAAAGTCAATTGGCCTGCCACATAAATGCATATTGATTCGCCCGTCTTGGGCGGCTCGCGTTTCCGCAATATCTATTCCACTCATAACCTTTAAGCGTACAGCGATGCTCGGCCAATAGGCTTTGTGCAAACTACGCACTTGTTGCAATACACCATCGATGCGATAACGGATCCGTAAGAATGCAGACTCGGGTTCAAGATGAATATCGGATGCGCTTTTCTTCACTGCATCAATCAATAGTGCACCAACTAAACGCACCATGGGCTGGGTATAATGGTCTCCAGCAATCGACAAACTTTGATAATCTATTTCGCCTGTTTCAATTTCTCTTAAGATGCCATCAAGGGATAATTCATAGTGATAAAACTGGTCAATGGCTGCTTCTAATTGTGACTCCTCTGCTAAAAAAGGCTTCAAACTAACCTCTGCTCCAAGCATTGCTCGCAGTTGATCAAATGCCAAAATGTTTAACATATCCGACATGGCAATAAGCATGGTATTAGATGCAAGGTCATAAGCGACTGGCAACAACCGATGACGCCTTGCAAAAGTCTCTGGCACTCTTTTTAAGGCCTCCACATCAGCCACAATCGTCTTTAAGTCAATACTTTCATGTCCCATATGGTCTGCAAGCCTATCTCGCACAACCGATGCAGATACAAAACCCAGCCTGACTAGTTGCTGACCTAACTGCAGTTGACTTTCTTTCTGCTCGATCAATGCAATCCGCAATTGATCTTGACTAATTAAACCATCCGCAACCATTGCCTCCCCGATGCGGAGTTTTGGCTGTTGTTGCTGAATTGATTGCACTGTGTCTAATTGAAATGTCATTGATCCGGTCTAATCTTGCGGTGGGGCGGGCTCCTGATTGGCTGCATCCACCGCCTTTTGTAATTGTTCAGCTGGAAGGTATTGTTTAAAAGTCTTTAATGCATCTGTATCTAAACTCGCATTCGCTATAACTGTAGGTCGCAAAAAAATAACCAATTCTGTTTTGCGATTAGCATCATTTTTTCCAATAAACGCATTACCTAAAATAGGCACCTCAGATAATCGAGGCACTTGATCGCGATTGCGCTGAATTTCATCTTGCATCAGTCCACCTAAAACGGCAGTACTTCCACTATCAATTTGCAACATTGACTCCATCTCACGCACTTGGATTTCAGGGATTAAGCTCGGAATAGTCAAATTAGGGTTGGGGTCTTGCTTATAACCCACCACACTAGAAATCGTGGGTCTCATATTGATATTCACACGAGATAACTGATTAATCTGAGGAGTCACACTCATCACTACACCCACTGGGATGGTGTTTGGTGTTGTGGTTACCGTCGATAGCACCGTTCCGCCGACGCCACTTTGTGACTGTTGTGCCTGCACAGTGAAATAGACTAGATTATTCACCACTTTCAACACAGCAGTTTGATTGTTCAGCACCATTAATTTGGGGCTTGATAACACTTTGGTATCCCCAAATTTTTTCAATAAGGTAATCGACGCAGCAATATTTCCAACGGCACTAGCAGGATTAAT
Organism: Methylophilaceae bacterium; assembly: GCA_017857755.1. Classification (GTDB taxonomy): domain Bacteria; phylum Pseudomonadota; class Gammaproteobacteria; order Burkholderiales; family Methylophilaceae. The sequence continues at coordinate 7,077 of JAFMCM010000042.1, forward strand.
ATATCCTGCAACCAGCCCTGCATTTGATTGCAACCCCAGTGCGTTTTGCTGACCAGCACTTATAGCACCAGTCGCGGGATTAAACTGAATCCCTTTCGCACCTAAAGTTTGTCCAAATACAAAACCGCTATTACTGGTTGTATTGTTTATCCGACTCCAATCAATCCCACTCTGAAAACTATCACTGAGCTGCACCTCAACAATAGTTGCTTCAATCAAGACCTGTTTATTTGCTCGCGTCATCACCGCATCAATAAACGCTTTAACTTTTTGATGTTGTTTATGGGTCGCACGCACACTAATTACACCTGTTTCTGGATGCGCAATCACATTAGCGGCTAATAGCGTTTTATGTTCGGAACGTTGTTTTTCCCTCTGCGCGCTGACTGATTGACTGCGAGCACTGGCATTAGAATGCCCTTCCCCATCATCGGCCAACGTACCATACCGCTTCACAATCACTTCCTTGTCGGTCTCAGCCAGTATGTCTTTAATATTGGCAATTAAGGAAGCCCACAAATGATTGTTTGATTCACTTGCAACAGTTGTGCGCGAACTGTTCTTGGCACCATTTCCAGCAGTGCTCACTATAGTGGTTTGGCCTTCTCGCCCTGTACTGGCACTTTGCCCAGTACTCGATATTTCTGTTGCTGAACCAATAAAGCTTTTAGTATCTCGCGACATATTAACGTAATCAATCTGATAAAGCCTTAGCTCAGGCTGATCGGGCGCAAGATACAGCACATCGCCCTCCATTTTGTAAGTCAAATCAACCTGCTTAGCTAAGCGCTCAAGAATAACGGGCAAGGTTTGATTAACTGCATTCATGGTGACACGCCCTTGAATCGCATCACTTATATCTGCATTTATCTTACTGTCACGCACCAAAGCAAATAAAATCTCTTTGACTGGCACTTCGTTTACCACAACACTATAAGTATGAGGTGCTGGCTGATCTACTAACCCTCCAAAATGCTGTTTTACTTCAGGCGGCGTTGGAGAAGGCAAAGGCGTAATAATTGCTGACTGCGCTTGTTCTGCATCGACAACATTCTGTTGTGATGAATTTTGTTGGTCTACATGTTGTATCGCAGTTGGGTTAGCAGATTGCCTTTTTATATGCCCATCAGACGTTTTGACGGTAGTTTGGTGTGTGCAAGCAAGCGTGGCGATACTGGAAAACAAAATCCAGCCAACACCGCTTATCCAGCGTTGCCTTACAAACGCCTGAAAAATTTGATAAATTGCAACCAGACGCATTTTCGCGAACGCGATCCAGACAAAGACCTTCATGCTAATCCATTCTTTTTATTAATTATTTTTTCTCAATATTGAACAATACTATAGCGGTTATGGAATATTGCATCAAGCGCAAAATATAATGAAAAATGACTTAAACACTACTAAGACACTCTGGCGGTGACCCCCATCAACCGCTTCTTTCCATTGCACTTGGGCTATCACCAGCCTTCACATGCCCGTTTTAATAGCTACCTTCTATTGAAATGCGTTTTGGATTTGTAGTGACAATGTACATCATGAACAAATAATCTAGCATTCAACATACATAAAGAGAGCTATTAACCCCCCTTTATTTTAATAAACTGTATGACTCAATAGTATTGAAAATCAGCGTACGATTGGTTCAACTCTGGTTAGGGTCGCCAATAAGAATAAGGCTCACAGTGATGTGGGCTTTTTTTACCTAAGCCTTACAACTTGATGAAAAATACATTCAAACAGCTGTAAGGCTAATTCCCAAGTTTGAGATCAACTCGTAGTATCCAAAGATAACAATTAAGAAGAAAATGAATATAATCACCTCATGCTTAAAATGGTGTGAGTGAAAATAATGTCGGTCTTTGTGATGCAATACATCCATAAGTTCATCGCCAAACCGTATTGAAAGAAATGTACCAACTGCCGATAAAAGAATCACCATCCAGTATGGAAAAGGTGTTGTTAATATCGCTTCCAATACTCGAGTGATAGCAGTCGTTTGGTAAAAATCATGGAAGTAAACGAGGGCAATAATATTAATTAGAATTGCCACTGTCCAGACGGCCACTTCCGAAAAAACCATTCTAATACCAAACAAAAGCCTAAGTGGAAAATCTAATAAAAAACCAGCATCCGCAACGGGCGTGCACAATACAAAAAAACTCCAAGTCAATAGAGACGCAACGCCACCCGTTAGCAGATTATATCTGTATGTTAAATATAAAAAATAAGTGATTAAAATTAGACATAATAATGCAAATTTTACCCATACTTGATTTTGTGGTTTTTCCATAACTAATTGTAACTCATTCAATATCAACGTGACAGAATTGTCCCACTCTGACGAGACTTCTCTAGCATGGCCGCTTATCACTGAATAAAATAGCGATAATTACAGTTGGAAATCCGCGTGTCAACGGTTCATTTTCAGTTTGGACCACTCAACAGAATAAACTCACAATGGTGAGGCCTTTTTGATTGGTATTGCCATTTGACTTCTAATAGATCATGATTTTACTTAGCCATGGTTCATGATGAACGATAGTCATGCATTGTGGTGCTGGCGTATGATAAACACATCAGTTAGACATACTTCTAATCGAAAACAACTTAAAGGAAATCATTATGTGGACAACACCAGCAGCGACTGAAATGCGTTTTGGCTTTGAAGTAACAATGTACGTTATGAACAAGTAATCTAGCATTCAGCCTAGATCAAGGGAGCTCACGCTCCCTTTTTTATTTGTGTTAAATTCCCACAACACCCAACAATCAAATCGCACTTCAACACGATGATGACAAAATTACTCTTACTCTTCTGTTTGGTTCCTAATATTGTGATGGCTCAAAATTTAGTCCTTTTTCACTGTATTGTTCAACACGACGAACAATCTACTGATGGCACTAAAGGGAGTGGCAAAGCACTTGAAAAACACGCTTACGAATACAATCCAGAACAAGAAACGCTCAAAATAGTGGATAAGCCAGATCTATACTCATGCTTGACAAATAACTGGGTAATTACCTGTCAGAACACGTTTGAAAATCCAACACATTTGTTAAAAGAAACAATTGAAATCGGACGGAAAGACTTAAGGTTTCATCTCTATAGAAACGAAATCACAAAAGACGACGGTAACGAAACGAAGAAGTCTCAATATGTTGGGAGTTGTAGGGTTTAAGAAAGATCAACAAACTCGCGCAAAGGAGCCATCATAATTTTTTCTTTGCAAAGATCCTCTTGATGGACTGGAACCAATGGGATACCAAGCTTGGCAGCCATTGGAACGTTTATCAAATCTAAGCATACTCTTCTCCTTGTGAGTCAAAAAGTATAGTAGATCCCACGAGGCTCAAAGCATTGTAATCAACTGGTTGATTTATTTGATGGAAGTTGGGGTGGCTGATGGGGCT